>JBHLOF010000031.1:0-36460 GCA_048940805.1 Promethearchaeota archaeon | reverse complement strand
GTTTCAATATCAAGAAACAGTAAATCTTCTACCTTGAAACAAAAACTAACATCTAAATCATCAATATACCTATTATTTTTCAGTGTTTCATAATCTCTAGTTTCAATTAATTTCAGAATATAATTTGCAGAATCTCGATATCTTAAGCCAAGGTATTTCAGATCTTTTAAGGATCTTATTCCTCTTCCTTTTAACCTATTTTCTATGAAATCTCCAATATAATGGACAGTCTTAAGATTATTCAATAACTTCCTTTTAGCAATTTGCAGCTTTAAATTACACGGAATAGTCTTTTCTTGCCAAAATAATTCCATAAATTCACCCATTTCATTTTGAATGATTTTATGGTTATTTTGGTACAATTCTTCTAATTTCTTTCCACGATATTGTTCAACTAGTTGAGTAATATCAAAGCCTTGGACATTGTAAGAACCCATTATCTTTATTTAATAGGTTAAGATATTTAATAACTTATTCTCTTAAGATTTATAATAAAACTAAAAAGATATCGGAATATTGAGTTAATCGAAATACTTAATAATCAATTCTTGGTATGATATCCTCTGCTTCTCTTCGAGCAGGCTTATATTTGAAAAATCTTCTCGACTCACTATCTTCTAAAACATAATTTGAGCCTCCTCCGTGAAGCATACAATAAGGGTCTAATAAACCAATTTCATTAGCATATTGCCTTGTAAATCCACGGCCTCCTAGAGTTCTGAAACAATGAATTGCACTTTCAAATCCTAATTCTGTTGAGCTAATTTTCAAACCCATGGCGTTAGCCGCCATTAATTTAGAATCGGCTAATTCTGGGTGTTCATCCATTTGACGAGCATACTGAATTAAAGCGGAAACCATTAAATTTAATTCTCGAATCTTTCGAGAAATAGGAAAACGAATAACTTGGTATTGATGTAATCTTTTTTCAAATTGCATACGTTGGAGTGCATAAGCATGAGAATATAGCAATTTTTTCATAGCATCCCCAAGTGCTTCAGCACTAATAACTAGTCTTTCTTCAGTTAATTGGTGAAAAGCGATATCAAGCCCATGACCGTGAAGAATATTCTTTTTTGGAAGTTCCACTCTATCAAAGATTAGTCGACTTACAAATGCATCAGTCATTCCATAGGTTCTTATCCTTGTACTTCTAAAATTCTTTAACTGTTGGTGTTCGGTATCAACCACAACAGCAGCTAATTGTCCGTTATCTAATCGTCCATATAGAATTATATAATCTGCTATCATCCCATTTGTAATAAATAATTTTTTCCCTTTTGCTATTAAATTATTATCTCTCTCGTGCAATCTGAGTTCCATCCTGAGGATATCTGATCCCGCGTTAAATTCTGTCATCGCTGAAGCACCAATTTCACCATTCTTGGCCACGGGAACTAAAAATTTGTCTTTCTGTACTCCATCAGATGCATAATTTACGGGATTACAGTATAACGTACCACCTGCTAAACGTCCCATTTCAATGCTATAATTACCTGCTATATATTTTTCACTATAATCACTCCATTTTCCTCCACAAATAGCTAAAGCTATAAGAGCATTACGGACTATTCTCCCAACTTCGAAACCTTCAGTATTAAGAATTGTAGAGTAATATCCTTTATCCGAGAGTTTCTTCATAATTCCGACTACTAGCTCTTTCTTTTTGTCCTGAGTTGGTTCTTCAACAAGATAATTCAAATCTTCTAATTTTCGTAATTCTGGATCGAGTTCCTTTTCCATAAAATCATAAAGATCGGCTAAAAATTCCTTTTCTTTAGAATTAAGAATAGGGTTGCTAAGCAGGTCTAATTCAGGAACATATCTTATGATTTCGATGGGTTTAAATTCAGTAATTCTTGTATCCATAATTTATCATCAAATTTCAAGATTTTAGTACATAATTATTAAAATATATATTTTAAATAAAGATTTACCTTGACTAGCAAATCTTTTTGTTCATCAACATAACTTAAGTGAAGGAGTTTTATTTTAATATTTCTATAGTACTCAAAATTGGATTTTTTTCCCACTATTGTTAATTAGTAATATTTTAATCGAAATAAAACATAACAATAAAATATCAAATTTAAGGAAAAATAAATTCTAACTAAAAAATAGATGTGAAATTCTAAAAAGTGATAATTATATGATTAAATTTAGCGATAGACAATTAAAAATCCCTAAACTAATGCGCCCAGTTTATTTAGTTACAGTTGGGATGTCTAAATTTGACAGGGCTTTCCCAGAAACTCGAACTGAAGAATTATGTGTCGAAGCATTTACAGCAGCAGCAGATTTTGTAAATATGACCCCAAGTGAACTAAAGCAATATATTCACACTTGTTATTATGGACATTTTGCTGATCATTTTGGGGATCAATTGTTGGGTGAAGCTGTAATTCATGATCGCCTTGGTTTGGATCCATTAGGCAATATTGGAGTGAAAACGGGTGGTGCTACTGGAGGCTCTGCCATGTGGGAGGCAGTGAAAGCTGTCGCTTCAGGTTATAGTGATTGTGCTCTTGCTTTAGGATGGGAGAGAATGGATGAAGTACCAACTGATGAAGGAAATCATCTTATTTCTTGTGCTGCCGATAAAGACTGGGAAACACCGCTTGGTCATATTTATACTGGTTATTATGCTGTGATGGCTCAACGGTACTGGAAAATTTTTGGGAAGGAAGAAGAATCTTTTCGGAGAACAATGGCCGAAATTGCAGTAAAAAATCGGGGATATGCGAGAATGAATCCTCATGCTCAAGGACCAATGAAGATAACTGTCGATGATGTGTTGAATTCTCCTATTGTAGCATATCCACTTCGTGCGTTGGATTGTTGTTTAATGAGTGTTGGATCTGCATGTGGAATAGTTTGTGATGAAAAAACAGCATATCAGATTACAAATAAACCCCTAAGAATTTATATTGCAGCAGGTAGTCATACATTGAGAGTTGCAGATCGACGTAATATGAAAATACCTCTTTTACCTAATGAAACTAAAGGACAGTATGATGATTTAGGAAATAGATTTCCTGGTGGTGACCGTTACCCCGGTTTTTCAAGCTTCTTAGCTGCACGAATGTCTGCTTATTACGCATATAATATGTCGGGAGTTGTTGATCCAAGTGAGGATCTTGATGTAGTTGAACTTCACGATGCATTCACAATAAGCGATATTCAAACGTATGAAGACATAGGCATTAGACCATATGGGGAAGGAAGGGATTATATTGAGAGTGGGGATGCATATGTAATTAACCCAAATACTAAGAAGCCAGGAAAATTGCCTAGTAACCCATGTGGTGGGTTAATTGGCTGTATGCATGCAGTAGGAGCAACAGGCCTTATGCAAATTGCTGAGATTGGGTATCACATCTGGAATCGATGGGATGAAATTCATGAACCTAAAGAAAAATGGGAAGCATTCAAACGAGAAAAACCAAAAGATTGGACAAGCCTTCAAGTAAAAGGGGCAAAGCGTGGTTTGGCAATAAGTCATGCTGGAGTTGGTTCTCATGTTACATGTACGATTGTAATGGATCCAAATGAATTAATCAAGGAGGATTAGAAAAATGACTAAAAAAGAAGAAGAAAAAGGGTTTGTTGATATTATAAATGACCGATATAAACCAAGAGGAAAATTCCATATCCCAGAAGAAAACCAACCTATATTTAATAAAGATACGGGAAAATTGGCCGGTGTTACCAATCCAAGAGATATGACCTATATTCATTCATATGGTGGAGAAGCACCATTTTTTGAAAATCTGAGTAAGGGAAGACTCATGGCTACGAGATGTGATAATGATAAATGCGAAACAAAAGGTTCAATTTTTATGCCATTTCGAATATATTGCCCAGACTGTCTAAGAAAGACTACAATAATTGATATAACACAGATTGCCCAAAATAAAGCAAAAATTCATTCATTTATAATAACTCATCGATCAGGAGCTTTTAACTCACTTAAAAAGCCAATAAAATTTATTAATATAGAATTTGACAAGGTGGTTACAATTTTAATGAGTTATCTTTCAGTTGGTGAACCTGAAATTGGAAAACGAGTAATACCCATTTTTAGGACAAAAGACCCTACTTATACTATTATTGATTTATCCTTTGTTCTTGAAGGGACACCAGAATCTGAGCTCCCAGAGGGATTTTCTTTTTAATTTTATAATTAAAATTTTTTTCTTTTATATTATCCTAATATCTTATTAAACTTATCTAAGAAATAAAGTAGTAAAACAAAGAAATAAATAGGATTTTTTAATTATTGAAGCAAATTGAATATTTTACGGGTTTCATCTGGAGTAGCTACTTCTCTTCCCGCTAATTTAGTTACTTTTGCTGCCCATTCTACTTGTTCCCATGAACCCTTTGCTAATCGACCATCTGGAACACGTATGTTATCTTCTAATCCTACACGAATATGCCCACCCATAGCTGCTGCACATAAACCAGCTCTAAATTGGTCCTTTGCGACTCCGCACACACTCCATGAACAACCAGGAGGCATCAAATTAAGGAATCCTGCTAAATTCTGATAAGAAAAAGGAACACCTCCCAAAGTCCCAAATACAAATTGGAAATGAAGTGGATGTTCAAATAATCCTTCTTGTTTATCAAGAAATAGAATATTATACAATCCCCCAAAATCATAAACTTCCAATTCTGGTTTAGTCTTAGCTTCCTTCATTGCCTTAGCGAGAGTTTGGATAGTAAGAAAAGTATTTCTAAAAATCCCATCAGCATTCGCAACTACTTCACCAGTTTTAAAATTACCAATACCAAAATTCATAGAATTTGTATTTAATGATGCAATCAAGGGTTTAAAAGTCTTAGTTGGAGCAACTCGTTGATCGAGTGTAGCACCTACTGAACTGGTGATATTTATTATCATCTCTGGGGCTTTTTCATTAATACTTTCTATAACGGCTCTTATTTGATTTATATCAGGAGTAGGCCATCCTGTATTTATATCTCTTGCGTGAATATGCACTGTTGTTGCTCCAGCATCAAAACATTTCTTTGCTTCAATTCCAAACTCTTCCGGACTATAAGGAACTGCGGAATTTTGTTCCTTTCTGGTTGTGGATCCTGCTAAAGCAGCACTTATCACTAATTTTTTTGATATATCTTCAGTCATAATTAAATCACAAACTCATTTAGTTTATTATTACTACTACAAATTATATCTCATACAAATATTTTACTTAAAAATTCGTATTGAAATATCTAATTGAAATCGTAGCTTGGGAGGAATTCATATAAAATATCTTCAGATAAATGTAATAATAAATCTGAATTGACCTGCTTTATTCCAATTTGTTCTGTTTTCACGATTTTTATTTCTTCTTCTTCTAATCCTCTTACATACCAATGTTTTAAGAGTCCTATCCTTGAGACTTTCTTTTTGTCTAATAATTCGTGTAGGAAATTTGTCCATCTACATAATTTAAGATTCATCTCTGTTGGGGTATATTTTTTATTCGGATCCTTCTCACTGTTTTTCAATTTTTCTTTTATCCAATCATTAATTTGTTCATCTGTCCATTTTTTCTTCTTTAAAGCTTTTACTTTCTTTGATTTAGTAAGAGTTTGATATTCTTGAAGACTATTAAGAGAGCCTAATATTGTATCACAATCACAATAATCTTTAGTTAATCGAAAATATAGTTCACCTAATCTTAACTGTGATTTAACTTTTTGATTATCTATTTCAGAAAATTTCATTTGATGGCTTTCAAGAATTTCTGTGATTTCTTCTATATGAGTTCCTTTGGGTAATGTTGCAGTGATATAAAAACACATGTTTAAGACTTATACAGTGAATAATTAATTTAATGGCGGAGTTCTTATATTAATATTTCTGTAAAATAGTTCTAATAGCATCTATACTATATTGAATATCATCCTCTTGAATCCCAAAATGGGTTACAAATCGTATTTTATTCTTAGTAATATTAAAAGCGTATATGCCTGTTGTCCATAATTCTGTGATAATTTTAGTCATATCGATGTCATTCAGAAACTCGAGTATTACTATATTTGTATCGGGATCATGTGCAATTATAGAAGAACCAAGATTTTTTAACCCATCCGCAAGTGATCTAGCATTTTTGTGATCTTCTTCTAGCCTTTTAATCCATTTTGGCTCAAGTGCAACTAATCCAAAAGAAGCTATTATCCCCGCCTGACGCATACCACCACCAAGCATTTTACGGAACTTACGAGCTTTATTCATAAATTCTTCTTGGCCAGCGACGATAGACCCAACTGGGCAAGATAATCCTTTAGATAAGCAAAACATAACACTATCTACATGTTTAGTGAATTGAGTAACTGGTTGATTCGAGGCAACTGATGCGTTGAAAATTCGAGCCCCATCCAAATGAAACTTCAGTTCATTCTTTTCTGCAAAAATGTTCAAATTTCTTAAGACTTCTGGTTTGAGTATTGCCCCTCCATGAAAATTATGAGTATTTTCTGCACACAATAGAGTAGTTGGAGGTTCATGAATGTCTTCCTTATCTCGAATTAAGTCTTGAAGGTGATTAAGAGAGGGTACTCCTTTTTTTGATGGAAATGTATTTATCATCAATCCTCCGATACGAGCAGCACTTCCAACTTCGTGCCCAAATATATGGCTCATCTCTTCTAAAAGTATTTCCTCACCAGGATTGGTATGTGAAAGAAGTGAAACTAGATTTCCTTGTGTACCAGAAGTTACAAATAAAGCTGCTTCTTTTCCAACGATATGAGCGGCTTTCTCTTCCAACTCGTTAACCGTTGGATCCTCTTTCATAACATCATCACCTAACTTAGTATTATCCATTGATTTGAGTTTTTCCCACATCTCAGGAGAAGGTTTTGTTACTGTATCAGATCTTAAATCAACAATTCTCATGATTTATTTGATGGTTTTTATGTAAGTTATAATAATGAATTTTATACAGAATAAATACTTTAAAACAGAATTTTCAAAAAAGAAGAGAATTAATTGGATTACAAACCTGGAATTGCCTTCCGCTTATGAATGACATCTAAACCTTTGGAAATTAGTGAGATCATAATTAAGAAGATGATTGCTACAACTATATAAATCGTCAGTGGATTTACGGGGACATAAGGATGGGTCATGATATAGAATGCTTCACGAAACAGTTCCTTTACTCCAATAAAATAGACTATAACGGTGTATTTTGGCAGATATGCTGCCTCATTAGACCACGCTGGAATAACCCTACGTAGAGCTTGTGGTAATACTATATGATAAATTCCACTAAATCGAGACATGCCAAGTGATTGGGCTGCCTGTAACTGTCCCTCTCCTACAGATAGAATAGCTCCACGGAAGTATTCTGCTTGATAGGCAGCACTATTAAGCCCTAGTGTAATAATACCTACAATGGTAGCTTGATTAAGAAGCGTGATTGGATAACCTGTAATTGGTAAGTTAAATTCAAGTTCCCATGTCACTATAGGAAGACCTAGAGTAGTGGGTAAATAAAACAAGAGTAATACTTGTGCAAGTAATGGTGTACCACGTATAATTTCAATATAACCGGTTGCAATCGAGGAGAAAATCCGACCTCCATATTGTCGGAGTATGACAAGAGCAAGACCTAGAAAAAAGCCCATAACTAATGCTAAACCATAAAGCCAGATCATTGTAATAAATCCAGATAAAAGATGATCCCAGAAACTCAGTGCATTTAGAAGATCTTCTAATGGGTTTGGTCGAGTTTGTAATATCACTTGGGTTCCTCCTCATATGAGAGATGTAAAAGTTTATCATGGCCCCCATATAGCGTATTAAGCTGTGTTAGGAATTTCCTTACCCGTTCTGATTTTGGTGAAGTGAAGAAATGTTGGGGAGTTCCTCTTTCTAATATACTTCCTTCACCAAGAAAAATCATTTCTGATGCAACAGCTCTAGCAAATCCCATCTCATGAGTGACCACAATCATGGTTGTGCCTGATTTGGCGATTTCCAACATCACTTGAAGCACCTCACCAATTAATTCAGGATCCAACGCTGAAGTAGGTTCATCAAATAAAATTACATCTGGTTCCATAGCCAAAGCGCGAGCAATACCCACTCTTTGTTGTTGCCCTCCAGATAATTGCGCAGGATAATGATCAGCCCAATCGACCATTTTTACTTGTCTTAGAGTCTCAAGTGCCTTTTCTCGAGCCAAAACTTTTGATAAACCTTTAACTCGGCGAAGTCCAATACTAACATTATCTAATGCTTTGAGATGTGCGAATAGATTAAAATTTTGGAAGACCATTCCAATTCTTGCTCGTATTGCATTAATGTTAGTTTCAGGTGACTTAAGGTTCACACCTCGAAGGTACACGTCACCTTTATCAGGTGGGGTTAACATATTGATACAGCGGAGTAGTGTACTTTTGCCAGATCCACTAGGACCAAATATCACTTTAACTTCTTTCTCCATTACATCGAATGATATACCCTTAAGGACTTCCAAATCTTCATAAGACTTCCATATATTTTTTATTTCAAGTACAGGTTCAGTTATGTTTATCCTCCTCCAATTCCTAATTCTTTTAATTTTTTACTTTGCCGTTCACCTATCAATCTTGTTACTGGAAATGTGAAAAGAAAGTAGGTAATTGCGAGAATCCCCATCGACCATGTCCATAATTCTGGAAAATTTGTTCCCCACCGATAAGCCCATCTTGTCATTTCAATTACTCCAACCTCAAATGCAAAAGACGTATCCTTAATTACAACAGCATATTCATTTGACCAACTCGGGATTGCTAATCTTAAGGCTTGTGGTAATATAATATGTCGGAAAGCTTTTATTCTACTCATTCCTAATGCTTGGGCAGCCTCCATTTGTCCAAAATCGACGGATAAAATTGCTCCACGAAAAATCTGAGATTGATACGCTCCACTACGAAGGGCAAGAGCTAATATTACACTTGCTAATATTCTATCTAGTGGGTTAGGTATATACCAAAATAATCCCGGCATCCCAAATGCAAATATAAATATTAAAATTAATATGGGAATCCCACGAAATAACTTTTCATATGCGCTTGAAAACCAAACAAGTTCTTTACTACCGTAAATCCGCATGATTGCAAGCCCTAAACCTAAAGCAAACCCACCGGCTAATCCTAATGCAGTAAGTACCAGAGTCATTGCTACTCCATTAGTTACAATTGTCAAAAAGATATCCCACATCACGTAAAGAGCATTAAGAGCAGCGCTGGGATTGAAAATTACAAAGATAGTTGCACCTATAATAAAAATGATAATAAAACCAAAAATTAGACCTAGTATGAAAAGGATAATTTGAGTAACAAAAATAAAAAGAAATGATTCCATTAATTTCTTCTTATAAATGTAGCGAACAGCCACGCTCCCCGAAATAACATTTATTACTAAACTGACTATATTAATAATTATATTATTACCAATAAGGAAATAAAAAAGAAAATTAAAGGGAACGTTTAGAACAAGCCAGATTGTATTAATTATAAAAGATTTCTTAAGAGAGTTATCCCATCTTTTTTTCTTAGCATACCATCGCATAGTGTACGTTCCAATTATGAACATACTAATCGAAATGGATAAAATCGTGATAATACCAATTATAATATTTGATAATTCTGAATCTGCTTGAAAAATCATAGTTATTATCTATTACTGAGAAATATTTTATAATTCTTAAATGTATAATGAAACAACTTTGATAGATTTTTAAAAAATCTGTTAATTAAGTGTAAGATTTGATTATATTACAAAAAAAACAAAAAGAAGTTTAATAGATTTTGATATTTAATTCATGTAAACCACTTATCTACAAGATCATCTAGGGTACCATTTGTATAACAATTAAGAATAGCGTCATTTATTGCTGCCATTAGTTCTGGTTCGTCCCAACGACTGAAAAATGAACAAGGCTCAGCAAGTACAGTAAAGATAACCTTAAAGTCGTAAGTTTTTGCCCAGATATCAAAGACTGGTTCGTCAACAAACGCAACTTGGGAAATATTAGTTGCCAAATTAGTAGCCATTACATCTGCTTTGGGGTAATCATTATAAGGAATACTCGCATCATCTAACTCCCACATTTCTGCTGATCCTGAAAGGACATCAACTTCATAACCCGTGAGATTATCATAACTGTCGATAGATATTGTTGAATTTTCTAACACTACCATGACCATATTTGTTCGTATATAACCCATAGAGAATGCCAGTTGTTGAACACGTGCTGGAGTGGCGAACATTGCGGCAGCTATCATATCAATAGATCCTGCTAGGCAAGAATCAATCAAAGATCCAAAAGACATGTCTGACCAGGTAATAGAAACACCAATTTCTCCAGCAATTACACCACATAAATCAACATCGAAACCTTCCATTTTCTGCGTGGTAACATTATATATCTCAAAGGGTGGCCAATCTGAACTGGTCCCTATTATTATGGATCCTCGTGATTTGATCGTTGCGAGTAAGGAACCGCTTGGTCCTGTCACTAGAAGTGGTGGGATAAACCATCCAAGTCCGAATCCCACTGCAATACCAGCTATGATCCCTACTATTGCAATTTCTCTTTTCATATTATTTTTTCCTCATTTTTTTTAATAATTTATAATTTCTATATTGTTTTTGGATAAATCCATAGTTATATTTCATAGTTCGTATATAAAGATTTCTATCTATGTGTGCATCATATAACTTATTTCTAAACCTGCATTCTGAAGAATGAGGGAAGTTTGTTTCATCATTAACTTTATTTAATAATCCCGAAATTTTAATAAAAATAAGAGATTTTCCAAATTATAAGCAATTTGTTAAGAATTATGGTTAAAAAACACACGCCTATAATAATTGGTGTCGCGCAGTTTACACAACGGAAAGATACACCTCATCCCCTTGACTCACTCAGTTTAATGGTAAAGACAGGGGAAAAAGCTATTGAAGATACACAAGCAAAGGATATTGTTGATTATATTGATGCCATATATATGGTCAATATTAGTTCATGGTCATACGAAGATGCTCCTGCCGAACTTGGAAGACGGCTAAATATTACTCCAAATAAAAAAATATATATGCCCGATGGAGGTCAAAGTCCTCAGTATTTAGTTAATCGAGCTGCTGGAGCAATAGCAAATGGGAAGCACCGCTGTGTCCTGATCACTGGCGGAGAAGCTGCCTATTCTTTACGAAAGAAGTTTAAGGGGAAAGCTCCTGATTATTGGCCAAAAAAAGAAGATCCTAAATATATTGATGGAGAGAGATGGAATCTAGCTCCAGATATTTTCCGTTATCAACTATATTTCCCAACAACTGCATATGCAATTTTCGAAACGGCGTTAAGAGCATCATCAGGACGAAGTGTTGAAGAACATCAAAAATATATTGGGAAACTATTTGAACATTTTTCAAAGATTGCTTCAGAAAATCCTTATAGCTGGACTCAAAAGCCATATACCGCAGAGGAAATTATAACTCCATCACCTGAAAATCGACTTGTTGTATATCCCTATACTAAACGTATGTGTGCCAACAATTTCGTAGATCAAGCGGGAACGGTACTAATTGCAAGTGAAGAAATTGCTAAATCTCTCAATATTGATGAAAACAAATGGATCTATATTATGGGAGGAGCATCATTTAAAAATGTTGGTGAGCTTTACAGACGTCCAAAACTTGATAATTCCCCCGCAACAAGAGAAGGTGTTCGACTTTCTTTAGAACAAGCTGGTTTAAAATTAAATGACATTAACAAGTTTGATTTGTATAGTTGCTTTCCATCAATTGTAGAGATTTTCATGAAGGAACTTGATCTTACAGATAATGATCCTCGTGATCTAACTCTCACAGGGGGACTTCCATTTTTCGGGACGCCCTTAAGTAATTATTCTTTACATGCTATTATCAATACGGTTGAAACCATTCGTAAAGATCCGACCTTAAAAGTCATGGTTATCGCAAATGGTGGATTTAACACTAAACAATCAGTTGGAATTTACGGTAAACACGCCCCTATGATACCATGGGGTGATCGAAATGATTCTGAATTGCAGGAGATGATATTAAGAGATATTTTACCAGAACCAGTTCGAGAAGCAAATGGTAAACTTATTGTCGATGGATATTCTATTTTTTATGAGAGAACGGGTGAAGCAAAAAGGGGAGTTGTTGTAGGTACTTTTGAAAATGGGAATCGGACTCTAGCTTTTATTGATAAGCCGGAATTGATTTCAATTTTTGAAACTCAAGAAGTAGTTGGAAAAAGGTGTGTTGTTCAATTTAATTCAAAAATAGAAAGAAATTTTATAGTCTCCGTTGAATAATGGTGGTTATTCACTCCTAATTTCTTATTCGAAATACCTTAAAAATAAAGCTTAAATATAAATTCTATTATAAAATTTATGTAGAATTTATTAAATAATGTTTTAAAATTCGATTTATTAAATTCTGTATTTCTATATAGGTATAAGTAATCTACAATAGGGTGACAGTGTATTACTCAAGATGAAATAAAAGATTTAACTGAAGGATTAGACGATAAGATTGTAAAAGGATTAAGACATAAAATTGATGAATTAACTGCTGAAAATTATGATCTTAAAAAGACTGTAACTATTCAAGATAAAAAAATCACTTCACTTAATGAGAAGATTTCAGAATTAGAAGCGAATAGTGGGAGAACAACGGATTTAGAAAATCAAATTAATGAATTAACGTCTTCTAAGGAAGGTGAAATAATTAGTTTAAAATCAACAGTAAGTAATTTAACATCAAAGGTAGAAGATTTAACTAACAAAAATGAGGAGCTTTCCGAATCTCTTTCAGAGAAAGAAGCAAAATTAGAAGGTATTACTAAAGCTCTAGAAGAGAAGGAAAATCTCATCATAGAACAAACAGCAAAGCTTGAAAAAGCTGAAACAGAATTAAGTGCTTTGAAACCAGTCGAACCTTCAACATATAAAAGTGAAGATCGATTAATGTGTCCAAATTGTGGTGCTGTTGGGAAAGATATCAAAACTGAAGAAGATAAATCAAGAGTCTTAGGTTATATTGGCCATAGTCCTATGTATGGCAAACGAAATGTTTGTAAGAAATGTGGAGAGCAATTCTAAAGCTTTATTTTATTCCTTTTCTAATTTTAAATTTCTTTGATACTATTATTAAAAATAAAGGTAAAAAAATTTTTATTTAGGAGTATTATTGTCCTTCTTTTCGTAGTTCTCGTTTTAATATTTTCCCTATTATGGTCTTTGGTAATTCGGGAACAATTTCAATTATTCGTGGGTATTTGTAGGGAGAGATATTCTCTTTACACCAACCCAACATTTCAGCTTCAGATATTGTATCTTTATACTCTGGCTTTAAGGCTATGAAAGCTTTTATATTTTCTCCTACTTCAGGATCGGGAACTCCTAATACCCCAACTTCTAGAACAGCTTCATGCATATAGATGAGATCCTCAACTTCAAGCGGAAAAACACCATGCCCTTTATATTTTATCATATCACGTTTCCGATCCTTAATGTGCAAATATCCTTCTTTATCGATACACCCTATATCAGCCGTATAATACCACACTACACCGTTTTTATCCTTGCGTAGCGCATACTCTGTATCTTCTTTTCTTCCTAAATATCCTAGCATTACCTGTGGTCCTGTACCGCATATTTCTCCTATATATTGTTGTTCTTCTAAGCCACAATTTTCACAAGAATCATTGGGGCATTGTGGCAATATTCTTTTTCCCTCTTCGGCATCAACTATTTTTACAAGAGTATCCGACAGAGGAAAGCCGACAGTACCTATTTTTTGAAGATTTCCTATAAATGGATTTATAGTTAGAACCGGAGAGCATTCTGACATTCCATATCCTTCCACGATTACAGCTTTTGTAATATCTTCAAAATTGTTCTTTACCTCAAATGGCAAGGCTGATGCCCCACTGACACAAGCTATTAGTGATCTTAATTTACCTTTATATTTAATAGAATCTGGATCTTGATTGATTTTTATAAAAAGCGTTGGAACTCCAGGCATATACGTTGCTCCTTCTTGCATCATAATTTTCAGGATTTTAGACAATTTTTCGGGAGGTCGTGGTAAGAGGATTAATTTCCATCCTTCAAGTACTGCGACTGTCATCCCAATATTTCCGAATGAATGAGCTAATGGAATAACCAACAACATTCCACCATTTCCCTTTGTATCTGCCATTCTCGGTTCTTGTGTTGATGCAAACACATCTAATTGTTGAGCGTTAGTAATCATATTATAATGAGAAGTCATTACTCCTTTAGGGACGCCCGTTGTCCCTCCCGTATAAATTAGAATAGCAGTATCTTCTTTTAAGTTTACATTTACATTAGGAACATCAATGGGTAAACCGTATTTTAATATATCTTGATATTTATGAAACAATATATTGCCTACCTTTTCAGGCCAGTTTTTCATCCTAGGAACTTTACCAATTATGGTTCCTAGTTTTGCTTTTAATTTCGGTAAATATTCTGCAGTTCCCGTTAAAATAATATTTTTTAATGACCCCATTTTATTCAAATCATTATTCAAAAGATATTCTTCGTAGAGATAGTCTAATATAATTAATGTACTAGCTTTTGAATCATTAATTTGATGTACGATTTCTACAAATCGATTAACTGGTAGGATTGGATTAGAGGTGGCTCCAAGTCTGAGAATCGCCCAGTGAGCAATTACATATTGTGGGATATTAGGTAAATCAATTGCAACCACATCTCCTTTCTTGACTCCTGATTTACTAAGTCCCGTAGCAAATTGATCCACAAGGTCATCTAACTCTTTAAAAGTCAACCGAAAACCTTCAAAAAAAATAGCTTCGCTTTCTGGATATTTTTTAGCAGCTTGTCTAAGAAGTTCTGCTAAAGCAACTTCCTTATAATTTATATGCCGTGGTGTTTCTTTTGGCCATTTCTTCTCCCAATATTCTTGAATTTCTTCTGACATATCTAATCAATTCAGAGATTTTTTATAGTTTGAAATTTTTAAGCTTTTAGAATTTAAAACCTTAATGTAATCTAGGATTTTTATTTAATTTTGAAGAATTTAGTGATAATATCAAATAAGTTTCCTTTTATATAGTTCTTCATCTGGGACAAAACTCATCATAGTTAAATCCTTTCTAAGTTCCCATCCTAAATTTTTATAAAAATTGATGACTTCTTTATTTGTTTTTTCTATGAATAAATGAACTTTGTGTATCTCTTTTTGACGAAAGATTTCAATTAGTTTATTCATAATTTTTCTCCCGTTGCCTTCTTTCTGGTATTCAGGATGTACTGCAAGATGATGAACATATCCTCTTCTCCCATCAAAACCACCCATTACAACAGCAATGATCTTACCTTGTATTCTTCCGATTAAAAAGAGATCAGGATTTTTTATTAACATTCGGTTAATTTCTTCTTTAGAATCTGAAGAACTCACACTGATTCCAGCTTTTTCCCACAGCTGAATGATATCGTCATAAAATTCCATAGAAAACGTTTCAATCTTCATGCTCATAATAAGAAAAAATTTACAGATTTGATTTAAATCAGGATTAATTAATAAAAGATTCTAATGATAAATTTTTTATTTTTAATCTTGTCTCGATTTTAACTTCAATTATTTGTTTTATAGTTTTCGAAATTTCTTCCCTTTTGGATACGTCAGAAGGAATAGGTAAAACAATGTCCATAATGCGATTCCCTATTGTAGCTATGGTTCCTTGAATGAATGTAATTGCTTGAATCTGTTTTTGTACTATGTCCAGATTCAATAAATACAATAGGAGATACGAATCAATTGATTCTTCATTAGCTAGGGTTTTTATTTGGTATATATGGCTTTGAATTATTATTTCAGTATCTAATTTGGTTATATAAGCTGTTTTCCCGATAAGGTTTGAACCACCATCTTTAACTAACAATATATCATTTACTTCAATATTTTGCTTTTCTTTATATTGTTCATAGATTTCTTTACTTGTTTTTTTATAGGAATCGAGATTTACTTCCCAATTGCTAATATCGCTAGTTCGAATAAAGGGAATGTCACCCAAACCATACACATGAGAACCGATTTCAGAGCCACGTGGTAAAAATCCTCCCTTGTTAGTAAAAATAATATTATTCTCTGTCAATTCTCTTATGCTCAATAAATTAATGTTTTCATCATTAGCATATTTCTTAAGAGTTCTTTCCACACCGGTATAATAGGCTGGGATAAAAATATAGTTTTTAATTTGATTAAAAT
This sequence comes from Promethearchaeota archaeon, assembly GCA_048940805.1. Classification (GTDB taxonomy): domain Archaea; phylum Asgardarchaeota; class Lokiarchaeia; order Sigyniarchaeales; family SOKP01; genus Loki-b32. The sequence continues at coordinate 20,157 of JBHLOF010000031.1, read as the reverse complement.
TTATTTTAAATATTTTTTGATCGCTCAGATAATCAAACTCGTGAGCTTCCTTTAATTTCACATGGAGATTCACTAATTCATCAAATATAATCGGATTTCCTGCTGAATTCAACTTTAAACTACCATCGTTATTAAGTTGGTATGATACCTTTCCATCCTTATCGTGACCTACATTATCTACGATTGCAAAATCGATTTGATATTTAGTGAAGATGCTCTTTAATTTCTGGAAAAATAAGATGCTTGTTTTATTGCACGTAAATGGTTGAAAAGCATTCTGATCTAATGAAATTATCCCCAATATTTTACCATTTTTAGTTAAATATTCCCATATATAACGATCTGAAGGATTTCCAAAGATTCCTTCTGGCAATACTATCCCTAATTTCCCTCCTTCTTTAAGTAATTGAACGCATCTCTCGATAAACAAGACTTGAGGTGATTGTTGTGCCATCAAAGATTTTTGTATTTCCCATTTACCGTCAATATTTTTCCAGATATGACCTAGTTGATAATGTTTTAAAATTCTGCTCTCATTGATTGGAATTTTAACTCCGAAGGGAGGATTAGTTAAAATATAATCAAATGTTTCGTTTTTTATTAGTTCCTTTGCATTGGCTCTATAACTATCTGCATCTAATGAATCTTCACAAAAAATATTAGATCTTCCACTACTTAATATATCTAAATATAACCTACTAATTTTAAAGAGAAATAAATCTTTATCAATACCAAATAAATTAGAAACAACCTGACTTCTCTCTGCCGTTGATTCTAATTTATTCCATAGAAATTGTTTTGTCTCAAGGAGAAATCCACCATGACCACATGCAGGATCCAAAACTTTAGATTCAACTGAAGGATGTAGGTAATTTACCATAAATTTTGCAATATTTGGAGGGGTAAAAAACTGCCCTGCTTCATCTTTTAATATCTTACTGACAAAAACTTCAAATGCATCACTAAATATATCTTTTGAGGACTCAAGAAGGGATATTTCTTGTAATTCTTTTACAATTAAATAAATAAGATCTTTAGTTAAATTGATCCGTTCATCATGGTCAATAATGTCTCTATATTTAGCTCGAACGTTTACTTCAAAGAATTCTTGAATTCTCTTGTATAAATCTTGTTGAGATTCATCTTTCCTTATGCAGAATTCTAATTCCTCCTCGGGTTTTTTAGAAACCTCATCAACCAGTTTACATAATAAAAGGTTTATTATTTGTTTAGACCTTGCCCTAGTATCTGTATCAGTGTACTTTAGTTTTCCATATAAGTGTTGATTAATTGAATTAAAGATAATTTTCAAATTGGAGGATTTGATTAAATCCCGCTTCAATAATCCCCCACTTCTATTCTTAACAAAATCTGTAATTTTCACGGGCATAAATTTGGAATATTAGAAAATTATTCATTAATTTATCTCAATAATTCACAATTATCGAACCAGTTTATTATTTTTTCTTATTAATTTAAAATTATAATTAATTTAACCAGACAATTCAGTTTTGATTTCTAATAATTGTTCAAAAAGTTGAGTGAATAAAGTAAGTTCAAAATTCCATAATTTTAAAATTCAAATATGGTTTATAAAACATAATTATCTGTTGATAATTTAACTACCACAAAAGAAAAAGTAAGGAATGCAAAAGAAAAGTATTCTTTACAAAAACATTGAAATGGTGATGATATTGCCAAAAAATGATGATTCGATGGTTTTTATCGGAAGAAAGAAATCAATAAACTATGTGATGGCTGCTATGGTTGTTTTAAATGAGAAACCAGTAAAATTACTAGCTCGAGGACGATCAATTTCTCGAGCAGTTGATGTTTCAGAAATATTAATTAACAAATTTGTAAAAGGAGCAACCTATGGCGACATAAAAATTGATACTGAGACAGTTACAAATAGTGACGGCTCAAGTAACAATGTTTCTTCAATTGAGATAGAAATCCTTCCGCCAAAAAGCTAAAGCCATAAGAAATTACTAATAATTATCAGGAGAAAATCAGGAGACTTTCTCGCTTCTTTTTTTTAATTTTTTTAACTTGTTTTTTAATTATAACCGCTTTTATAGTAATGTTCATCAATTTTAAGGAGATACCAATTTTCTAATAAATACTATTCCAAGTTAGAATGCTTAGATTAAAAATAAGGCAAAATCTATTTATATCTAATAAATAAAATATTTATAAAAATGGAATAAATTGTAAAAAACTTTAAATAGTGAAATGATAAAATATGAATAGTAAGATCGAAATCTTAAATGATATTTATGATAAGAAGAAAAAATGTTATGTTTTTTCTACTAATTATTTTAATGAATTCACTCAATTCAATAAAGATTCAAGATCGTAATTCTTCTTTCCTTACATTCGTCCCATTAAAATTAAATAATTCAATTTCAAACACTTCTATAGACTATTTAATTATTACCACTAATAATTTTGAGCATAATTTAGAACCTTTAGGTATATGGAAAACACAGAAAGGATTAATCTCAAAAATCGAAACCGTTGAAGATATTAAAGAACACTATCAGGGGAGGAATCTTGCAGAAAAAATCAAGAATTGCATAGTTAATTATCATACGAATAATAAAACTCAATGGATATTATTAGCAGGAGATCACGAGCATCTTCCTTCCCAATATGTAAGAATTTATGATAATTATTCCCAAGATGGGGATTTTGTATGTTGTGATAGTTATTATAGTGATTTAAATAATAATTGGGATTTAAATAATGATGGTTTATGGGGAACTGACCAAGATGAATTTGATTTAGAAGCGGAAGTGTACGTTGGACGATTATCAGCAAATAATAAAGAGGAAATGGCTGCTCTTGTTCAAAAATTAATAAATTACGAGAAAATTCCAGTCATTGGAAATTGGATGACTAAGGCAATATTAGCTTCAGCTATTTTAGCTTTTGATCAAGATTGGAATGATGATAATCTTGTAGACTTTGAAGAATGTGATGGAAATCGTTTCAATAATTTTTTATACAGTCATCTCCCTTCTAATGTTAGTAGTACTATTCTTGCCTTGACGACTGGTATTAAAGGATCTAATTATTCTTACAACATATCTTTAAATTATGAGAATTTCGTCGATATCATTGCTGACGGATTTAGTATTGGCTCATTTTCTCTTCATGGAACTGAAACATCCCTCAGTTATGAAGAATGGCTTCAAGATTATGATGAAGATATGTTATATGATTATACTGATGATCCGACTTTCGGAAATGGAACTCGAGTTGATCAATCGATATGGAAAAAATTAGTAGATACAAGTATATATACAATAGAGCCAGAAGAATATAAGATGGGAATGATCTTTCTTTTAGCTTGTTCCACAGGAACTTTCGATTGGTATGAAGATTGTCTAGCAGAATATTTCTTAAAAAACATAGCAATAGGGTGCGTTGCATCCAGTCATGTAAGTTGGGCAGAGGATCAGTGGTATGAACGAGAACATGGAGGATGGTTTGCTGAAGGATTAGCTTTTCGTTTTTGGGAACAGTTATTTAAAGTAAGTCAACCTGGTAAAGCTTTAGCACTAGCTAAGGCAGATTATATCTCCGATAGAAACAATTCTTCTGAAATTTATGAATATCCAGAATGGCATGATAAAGTTTTAAAGCAATTTAATTTATTCGGCGATCCAGAGGTTCCAATTTGGCTGAAAATCCCCAAAAAACTAAATATCACTGAAGTATTTATTACTAACATATCAACGACATTTCAAGTTTTTGCAGATTATATTCCAATTGAAAATTGTACAATAACTTTAACTAAGGATAATGTACTTATCTGGGAAGGAAAGACAGGCGAGGACGGCCTAATTGAAATACCTTTTAATAAAGAGCAAATAAATCGAACAACTCTCACAGTAAGCAAATTGGGTTATATTCCTTATCAAATTTTATCTAATGAAGAGGATTTGCGTTTGGTTTCTATAAAGGGATACGATATTTTAATATTTAGTGTAGTTATCATAGGATTAATTTCTATTTCTTTCATTTACACAAAAAATGATATCTTGAGTAGTAATTAAAGTAATAGTTTTGCTTCAATAATTATTTACAATAGCAAGATTTGTTTAAAAAAGCTTTGATCCTGAATCGCCTGTTATTTAAATTCTTTAAATGAAATCCCAGACTTTCTCGTCTTTTTTTATTTTTTTGAAAAAAACTTATAGTGATTTTCATCAATAATAGGACGATATCCTATCTTTTGGTAGATGCTATTTGAAGTCGGGTTACTTAAATCTGTAAATAGAAAACAGTAATCATTTCCTTCTTCTAAAAGTAGTTTACTTAGTTTCGCAACACATTCCGTGGCATAACCTTTTCTCCGTAACTCTGGTGGGGTATAAACATTATTAATAGCATTTCCATGGGGGGACTTACCTGCTTTCCTAGCCATGGAAACAGGTTCCTGATCTTCAAATAGTAAATAATTCTGACTTGCATTCTGTTCAAATTCAAGCTTAAAATTAGAAATCGTTCGTTGCAATTGTTCTTCTGTTGTCTCTGATAATGCTTCAGTTGCAAATTTCTTTGACCATTCAATAACTATTGATTGATATGATTTTGTTGCAACAGAAAAATCTTTATTCCCTAATGTTTCTTCTGAGACTTCGGTTAATTTGTAAATTCTCTCTCTTCTCAGTAATTTCGATTCCAGAGAATTTTTCTCACACCACAATTTTTCAAATTTATCTGCGGCCTCCTTAAAACTTAAAACGCCAGGCAAATATACTTCTCGTTTCATAAGTTCTTCTACTAAGATATCAATATAATCCAAATTTACTGTATAAGAAATGATTATGTCAAATGGTGGGGTCATTAATGAGACAAGCTTGATGGAGTTATCTTCTTCCAACGTGAACATAAGGGGGAGCTCTTTCCCATACTTTTGGATATTCATTTTTAACGAATTCAAAATACTGAGAGGGAGAGAATTTACTATTTCATTTTCTATTAAATATGGAAAGACAAAATCATAAAATTTTCCAAGATCTTCATAAAAAATTGCTTTCATATTCAATCTGACAGTTATTGTATTATTTCAATTTAAATCTTCCTTCAATACTTCTAATCTATTAATTAACTCATCAAAATCAGTCAGTTTAGCCGAATCATCTTGTATTTTGGTTATTAAGCTGATAAAACTCTTAATTAAGGGATTCTTTAAAATTATACATTTTTGATTCATTGTATTTACACTTAAAATAATGGCGGATTCAAGGATTTCACCCATCCCGATAACATCTTTTAAAACTAATTCACTATTTTCATTATAAGATAATATAACTATGTCTTCTAATAGTTGGGAACCATCACTCATATTGATAATTTTAAATTCACACATTTTCAATAAGCTTTCTGAATTTATTTAATTATAATTTCATTATATTGAAGTAATTGAATTTCTATTTTAATGGTTATTCTATCTTTATAAAAATAAAATTTGATATCTATGAATAAGGAAGATATTTGTTTTTTACCAGCGTGGAAGATCAAAGAAAAGATTGCCACTCGAGAACTTAGTTCACTAGAAATTACTGAAATCATAATTGAGAGAATTGAAGAGATAAATCCAATCATCAATGCTTATTGTACCACCACGTTTAAATTAGCTAGAGAAATGGCTAAAAAGGCAGATGAGAAAGTAAAGAAAAATGAAACATTGGGTTTATTACACGGTATACCAACCTCTATAAAAGATAATGTTGATATAAAAGGCATAAAAACTACTTATGGGAGTAAATTATTTGAGGATAACATCTCAGATATGGATGATATATCTGTCAAGAGATTAAAAGAAGCGGGAGTTGTAATATTAGGAAAAACTAACCTTCCTGCTTTTGGTTATAAAGGAGTTACCGATAATCTTGTCTTTGGTGCAACCAAAAACCCTTGGCACTTAGAAAGAACATGTGGGGGCTCCAGTGGTGGGGCTGCTTCTGCTACGGCTTCTGGAATAAGTCCTTTAGCCTTAGGTTCAGATGGAGGAGGATCTATTAGAATTCCAAGTGGATTTTGTGGATTATTTGGTATCAAACCAAGTTTCGGGAGAATTCCACATATTTCAACGAAAATTGAGGGAAATCTTGGTACACTTGTCAACAAAGGACCTCTTGTAAGATATGTAAAAGATGCAGCACTAATGTTAGATGCGTTGGTTGGAGCTGATGATATAGATCGATATTCATTACCCAAACCAAACTATAGTTATTACGAAAAGATAGACGAGAAACCAAGAAAACTCAAAATAGGATATACATTAGATTTAGGGAACGTTCAACTAGTACATTCTGAAGTAGAAAAAGCAGTATTAAATTCTGTAGAAAAATTTGAAGAATTTGATTGGAAAGTTGAAAAAAGTAATATAACGCTATTATCAACCAAAGAGTTACTTGTGAGGGGAACAACAAGCGTTCTAAATTATAGTCTAGTTTGGTGGATTATATGGACATACGGATTAGGATATTTTCTAAAATCAGCAATAGATAAACACAGAGATAAAATGGATCCAGAGTTAGTAGAGATGTGTGAAGCAGGATATAGATATACTCCAGAAATTTTAAACAACATTGAAATTCAACGAGAAATTGTCTTTGATAATATCTGCAATCATTTTAAAGAATACGATATATTAATTACTCCAACTTTAGCATGTCCAGCCTTTGAATTAGGTGTATCGTCTCCAACTACAATTGATGGAAAAGATGCCCCAATAGGGATATGGTCACCATATACACATCCATTTAATTTAAGCGGTCATCCGGCAGCCTCGATTCCTTGTGGATGGTCGAGGGAGGGATTACCAATAGGTATGCAGATAATTGGGAAGAGACTTGATGATTTGACTGTTCTTCAAGTATCTCAAGCTTTTGAAGAAATAGCTCCCTGGCAAGATAAAAGACCTGAATTTTAATGAAAAATAAATTTATGTGTTTTTTTCTCTTTCTATTTTTTACCCCTCTGTTATAGTTAAACTTAATAAAAACAATTTTTTTAAATTGTCCTTAATAATCCTAAGTAAGAACAATAATTTTACAACTTAAAGCTAAATTTAAAAACAGAGGAAATTGAAGATAATGGCACGACCATATCAAAAAGCAAACATTCCTGGCCCCGAAATGGGCACATCTGTTACCGATCCAGCTGTAATGGCGAATTTTCTCAAAAGCCCTATGAGGAAAATCCTTGTTATAGGAGCAGAATCATTAAACTGGGAACTTGATGGTAAGAAAGTTATTGATTTTTTCATTGAAATTGCTAACAAGATTGACTGTCACGTTGTGGGTACTGGTCACACTTATAATTATTTGAAAGATAAGATTACAACCAATAAATTATTTGACATGTCGTTGATTAATATTACAAATCGCTTATGTGATAAAGATTGGACCGGTTTAGATGGAGAAGGACATTATCCAATGGCTATTTTCGGTGGACACTTAGTGTTTTATGTTTCTCAAACAATGTCTCGCATTAAAAACTTTACAAACTGGGTAAAAACTATCGATTTAGACAAGTATTCTCATCCTAATGCTCGATTTAGTTTACCGAATCTAAGCGATGAGGATTGGAAAATTTTCTTAGAAAGTGTAATTGAAAAATTATAAAAAATAAAAAATATATGAGGAGAATTAAGATATGAGTTTTTCTGATATGCCTGTAGATGTTGGCCCTGTTTATGAAGGGGAACGTATTAGAGGAAATCAAATGTATGTTGAGCTTGGTGGTCCAAAAATTGAAAAGCACTTTGAACTCGTAAGGGTTAAACCAGCCAAAGATATTGAAGACGGGAAAGTAATACTAATTGGCCCTGATCTGAAGGATATGAAAGAAGGTTCAACACATCCAATTGGTATTCTAGTTGAAGTATCTGGCCCTGAGCTAGAAGAGGACCTTGAAGCGGTATTTGAACGTAGAGTTCATGAATTCTGCAATTTCGTCAATGGTATTATGCACTTGAACCAAAGGTATACAAATTGGATGCGAATTTCCAAAGCTGCCTTTGAGAAAGGATTTAATTCTTTTGATATGCTTGGGACAATTTTGATTAGATTGTATAAAGCAGAATTACCAATTATAAAAAGTGCCCAGGTAACAATTATTACAGATCCAGAAAAGATTACAGAACCTTATGATTTCGCATTAGAAGTATATAACAAAAGAGATGAAAGAGCTCGCAGTATAAACGATGAAGATGTAGAGATGTTCTATGGATGTGTATTATGCCAATCTTTTGCTCCTACACATGCTTGTTGTATCACTCCCAATCGAATGAGCCTATGTGGCTCAATTTCTTGGTTTGATGCAAGAGCGGCTGCACGTGTAGACCCGAAAGGACCATTATTCGAAGTACCTCCTGGTGAAACTATTAACAAGGAAGGAGGAGAATATTCTGGTATCAATGAAATGATAAAGAAACGATCACTAGGTGAAATTGAGAGAATCTATCTTTATAGCGGAATGGAATACCCTCATACTAGTTGTGGATGTTTTGAAGCTATTGACTTTCTCATCCCTGAAACTGGAGTTGGACATGGTATTATTGATAGAAGCCATGATGGGGTAGCAATAAATGGTCTTCCTTTCAGTGCGATGGCAAACCAAACTGGAGGGGGAAAACAGATGCCTGGCTTTAACGGAATAAGTATTCAATATATTGTAAGTCCTAAATTCCAACAGTATGATGCAATTCAAGCTGGATTGAAAACTGGTATTGATTTAGTCGTTTGGATGGGAAAAACAGTAAAAGAACGAGTCTATGATTTATTACCAGAAGATTTACGAGATAAGATCGCAACTGAAGAAGATGTTGCCGATCTGAGTGATTTACCAGCTTGGCTCGAGAAAGTTAAGCACCCTATTATTGAAACTGAGGCTTATAAAGCTGCTGTCGGAGTGGGTGAAGAAGCTGAAGAAGAATGGGAAGAAGAAGGTGCTATGGTACCTATGGGCACAGTTGGTATGACTATTCCTGGAGTTGGGGGTGCTGGTGGTTTTAAAGTAATTTTGAAGAACTGTAAAATTCATGCTGAATCTATAATCATCAAAAAAATCGAGCCTAAGCGTAAAAAGTAATAAACAAAGGCTTTTTTTATTATTTTATTTTTTTTGTTTAAAAGATTTTTTACATTAAGTTTACGAACGTAAAAATTGATCCTAAAATTTTTAATGTTTAAATAGCATAAGGATGCATTGTGATTAAAAGGTATTTTCCATATGAAATTTTTCATGATTTATATTTTATGGGTTATTAGCCTTGTAACTTATATATGGATCTGTTCTCTCGCAACAAACACCCAAGATCAATTTTTATTTGCGGTGACTTTTGGGACGATGTGTATCATGATGTTCTTTTGTGCTTGGCTTGCATTTGCGACAGAAACATTGGAGGGCTAAATTTTGTGGTTTTCATAAAATAACTTCTTTTATAATATTTCTAATTTAGAGCATTCTACGACAAAATTTCGACAAAAAGATATCCTTTTCTATGGCTGTAAAAGCATGTTACTTAATCACGGAAATATTAACAATAGGGTAATATTTAAAAGGGAGAATTTCGTTATATAAAAGGAACAGTAGTAAAGAATATATTCTTAATGCGATTTGGCTTAAAACCTTCGGAATTTGAAATGCTGATTCGAGAAGCTGGCATCATCTTTAACGGAATACCTGTTATATTTACTAGTTATCATCGAGCTAGTAAAGAGAAGACAGATCTAATTTGTTCCAGCGGATTAATGACTGGGCTGTTAACTTTTGCTGAATGTTTGATGGCCCCTATTGAGTACTTTGAGAGCAGTAAATATTCAATTGTATTCAAAAAGGGAAAGATGGAGGATTTTTATGGCAAAGAGCAAGAAGTCCTGGCTTTTTTGGTACTTGATAAAGATAACAGATTAGAAAAATTTTTAAATAAAACTATTAATCCTCTTCTAGAAAGGCTTCTTAAAAGGTTCATTTCTGAATATCGAGGGTGTAAAATCACTGAAGTTGCCCAATTTGAGCCTTTTAAAAAGATAATTGATAAATTATTTAGTACAGGTACCTTAACTTTAGAAGAAAAAGTGATATCTTTATTAATCTAGTAATAAAGGAATTACTTTTGAACAAAATTAAAAAGAAAATTAGTCAATGCGAGAAAAGTATATTTCCCTCATTTTATTATAGAGTGGACGATTTTCATCAAGATATTCCATTTTAAGAACTTGTGAACCACCATTTGGATAATAAGCCATAATAATTGAATCGTTTAATGTCCAATTCATATTATTGAAACCGATATCATACCCAACTATATTAAATCCCTTCTCAAGAGCAAGAGCCATAGAATTCACTCCGTTTGGGGTTGCTGGGATCCTCCATAGAATAATTCTCCAATTTCTATAAGTTTCTATTAAATTATTTAAAGATTTCTCTTGAATATAACTGTAAAGATTTACGATTCCATCATAATAATCTTTAGAAACACCGTATAGTTCATACCCTTTATCTTTTTTTCCTTTTAGAAAAATTAATTCATCATTTTTCATTTTTTTGGTATGAGACTTTACGTAATCGTGAAAAAAGATTAAATCTTCATTATCAATTAAATAAATTTTGTTTTCTCTGATATTCCACATTTTTTTAAATATAATGGAATAAAGAAAGGCTGCTTCTTCTTTACTTGCGGGGAATGGATTGGTATCATCTACTTTGAAATGTCTCTTATCACCATAATTAAGATAAGCAGGGATGAGAGCATAAGGGAGAGCTCCAGCATCTTTAATTAATTTTTGGATCCTCTTAGAACCACGAACCTCTGAATCAAGTCGTAATGTATCATTGAATTGAGGCATTTTAGTACATGTTATAATCCCAGCCGCACCGATTTTTGTGGTAACACCAAGTCCTTGATATTTTTTCTTTACAACAGCCTGACCCGCATGAGCAATATAACGGTTCTTCTTAATTAATCCAGTGCCTGCGATTTCTTTATTATCTAATGATTCTCCTACAAACCAAAAATTATTCTTATCTGCAAGTTCACGTTTTAGGAGATTTGTGTCATATACTAAAGGATAGATATAATCATTTTCATAAATTTCTTTAAATATTACACTGATGGCTTTTGCATCATCAGGAGCCCCAAATCTTAGGCCATACTCATCACCATTTTTTGTCACGAATTTTTGAAAATAGGCTCTTTCTTCATCAAAAATTAACTCTTTTTGGCTTATAACAGCCATCCTAATCTCCTTACCTTGATCAAGTTATAAAACGCTAATTAATAGTTTTCGAAACTATATATAAAATTTTCTATTCTTTCACGTGAAAAAAGCGAAATTAATTGACTGAATTCCATACAAAAATGTCGAAATTTGATAATTAACTCATCGTGCGAGAGAAACGCGCTAAGTCTTTAATTTGAAACCGATTCCATAGTACATGAAAGAGACCCAGAGGAGCATAGTAAGAGAATAAATAGAGATGATATTCTTAAAATTGATATTATCTAACAGATTTCCTGTGATTATCAAGTAGAAAATGCTAAATACTCCTAAGGATCCAATAAAATAATATAACCACTTTTTTTCTAAAGAAATTGTTTCAAAACTCTTAAATATCTGCACGGATGTACGAATAAAAGGAACTACTATAAAAATCGCTGAGAATAAAATGACATAAATGAAGAAAATAAAGCCCCAAACAGGAGCGCCATCAGGGTTAATAGCAAGGCCTAAAATTGGTTTATATGGATCAAAAATTTGTCCCAATATCACCAAAACGAGCATTCCTACGAAAAGCACGATTCCATAAAATAAAATATATATATTTTGTCTCTTCACAGAAAAAATGATAGTAGATTCTAAAATTATCCTGTTTACAGTCAGTATGAAGATAGCACTGAAAAGATATGAGAAATTTGTTAAGAAATTAAGGATTAAGATGATATTGGTCATCAAGAAATCGGTCATCAAAAAATAGGTGATATTTAAGGCACCACCAATGATTGCACAAATAAAAAAGCTAGCAAAAATAAGATTTAAGCGTTGTCTTCTCCTTTTTAAAATTTGGTAAGTGATAGATAAGAAATATATGATCATTATCCCTTGAACTACAGGGATAAGGATTACTCTAGGATCAATTTGATATAAAACGATATTTTTACACCAATGACTTTCTATATAATTCTTAATTGGTAAAGGTAATATAAATAATTAAAGTAAAATTTCAGATATAAGCTTAATTTTAGGTAATAATTATAAATTTAATCATTGAAGAGCTTCTTGGTTTTTGTTAATATCTTTTAACCGTTGGACTATATCCCACTCTTTCATGAGTTTTGTGACACTTGAAGGTAAAAATTGTTCCCAATCTCCACCCCTAATCATAGAATCACGGATATCACTAGAACTAAGTCCTTTTTTATCTAATGGAACTTCCCATAAAACATGAATCTTCAATCCAAGATCTTTGAAATATTTTCTCTTTTGTCGCCCCCACTCATCATAAATTGTAAGAAAGAATATCGCATCTAAGGGGACGTAATATTTTATAAGATCTGGTACATTAATGGGAAGAGGGACGATAGAAAATTCTGTCAAGCTTAATCCTTGCTCTAAAAGTGCAGCTTGTATCATCAAGAAACGCTCATAATACGTTAGGGGATTGGCGATGGAAGTACTACGATGTGGATTCGCATCAGACTCTCTCGTAAGTGAGGGATCAGGATTAGTTATCCCCACCACGAGATGTTTAGATAATTCTTTTCCTGCCATTAGATATTTGATATGATCGTTATGTAAAACTTGAAATCGTCCATGGATTACTCCTAATTCATATTGAAAACTCTTTTTTTTCATCATAGTATTTTTTTTTAGTCTTCGATTTTGGAATATTATTAAAATATCAAATTTTTCACTATTTTTGAAGGCTATTAATATTTATATGGCTATTATTACCTAATTTTTTATAGTCTCAATAAGCAAACAATAATTTCAAAACAAATAAAAAATGATCTCTCTTGAAAGTTTAAGCTTATCTAAAAAGGGATTAGGGGAACCGGTTAGATTTATCCATGCCAGTGACATCCATCTTGGTTGCCAACAATATCAAAGCGAACGTCGCGCTGATGATTTTATAAAGGCATTTAAAGAAATATTGGAATTGGCAACTGAGAAGAGTGTGGATTTCATTATATTAGCAGGGGATGTGTTCACCTCATTAGAAATGTTACCGGGAAAATTACTAAAAATAATATCAATGTTAACTGAATTTAAGGAAAACACTCATGAGAAGATTCCTATAATAGCTATCGAAGGAAATCATGACATTCGGAAATTCTCATTTGGTTTGAAGTTAATAAAGCGTGGTCAATCTTGGTTGAAACTTCTATCAAATCTGGGATTACTAATACTACTTGATGCTAATTTAGATGCCCCATCAGATAAGGTTTTTCAAAATTATGACCCTATATTAAGAAAAGGGGGCAGAATTCAAATAAAAAATGTAATGATTCATGGAATTCGTTATATCGGGCAAGAACCCGTGGAACATTTGCCAAAAATTAGAGATTCAATTAAAAAAGAAAAAGAAGTGTTTAACGTTCTATTACAACATTATGGAATTGAAGGTCAAATGGAAAATGTTCCAGGGGTCAAATTGGAAGTTATTAACCAATTAAAAGATCATGTCGATTACTTGGCTTTAGGGCATTTTCACCGTCAGTTTGTCTTGGATGATTGGATTTACAATCCTGGATCTTCTGAAGCGGCTAGTTCAATTGATGCTACTTTTAAAAGAGGTATTTTTTTTGTGGAAGTTTTTGAAGGTGAAGAGTTTACTAAAAATGTTCAGATTATTCGATTAAAAAACCGACGGCATCAGTGGAAGGTTCTTTTTTTCCCTAATCATTCAAGAAACAAAAGTGAATTTTATAATTTTATTATGAAGAACTTAGAGGATTTTTTTAATTGTCCCAAACTTGAGTTAAAGAAATCTATTGATAACATACCTTTACTACATTTAGTGTTGAAAGGTAAAAAACCTATGAATTCATGTAAAATTAATAAAAAAGAATTAAGAAATAAAATCTGTAAAAAATTTCCCGTATTAGACGTTAAGATTTATCAGAAATTTTCCAATCCTGATGTTAAATTAGATAAATATATATAATCTTCTCCTTAATCCTATTAGACTTTTTTGTAAGGTAATTAAAGAGATCAAATGTTTATTAGATAATTATGCTAATTTTTATATAAGATGCCTTTAGGAAGTTTCATAAAAAAGAATAAAGTCTTTTCTGCCGTATCTATGGCTTTTCTAGCATGGTTCGTCTTTTTAATAATATTGAGCATAATTAATATACGAGAAATTACTTTCCTCGACGTGCTTGATTCTATTGACGGAACGGATGTATCCGCAGAGTATAAATCAACCATACCATTTTTGAGATACTTATTTGAGCCTGTTATAGGCATTTCTTTTTTACTTGATAAAAAATTCAAATATCTTATTGCGGTTTCTTTACTTTATCCAACCTTCAGATTAGTCTACTTATATCTGAAAAAACAGAGAAAATTTGACACAAAAACCTTCAAAAAATTGAAAAATCCAATTTATAATTTTATAAGATTTGTTGTTAAATTGTTTTCTTTAACTTTAATTACAATTGCGGTTATATTTTTGATAGGGTATATATTTGCAGGATATTATTTCGTTAGCCGTTATTTTATGGTAATTATTCAAGTAGCAATAAGACTTTGTTGTTTACTGTTAATAGTCAAAATATCTTACCTATTCATCATCTTTCTAAACCCCACATTAACTTTTAAAAGTTTTCCTAGGAAAATCCTTAAAAAAGTTAAAAAAAAATCATGGTCATTTAAGTATTCTGACTCTTTAAAAAAAGAAGTAACCTATTTCATAGGCATCATTTATTTAATGCTTTCGATGAATATTTTATTAATCTCTGCTCCTTTTCCAACCCAGAAAATCAATGCCAATGTAGAAACTGATGAGTTCTTATTTGATTTCCACGTCCATACGACCATGTCTGATGGTTGGATTTCTCCTGAGGAAAGAGTAAGGTGGTATATTGAACAAGGAATTGATGGTGCTGCCTTCACTGATCATGATAATATTCGTGGGGCATTAATCGCCCGAAATTATGTAGAAAGAAACAATTTAGATTTTGTGGTATGGATTGGTGCGGAATGGACTGATAATGAGCATGATATCCATATGAATTATTATGGTTTAGAAGAAGAAATTGTCGCACCTTTATCAAGTACGTGGTTAGGTATATCTTTTCCTTTAAATGCATCAGATATGATAACTTACGTAAAAAGTAAAGGAGGATATGTAATAGTGAATCATTATAATTATGATTCTAATCCCCGGGGAGGCTTTGGAGTACCATTCACTCTAGAACAATTACGGAACTGGGGAGTCGATGGTTTTGAAATATTGAATGGAGATGATATTCAAGCAAAGCAAATACGAGAATTTTGCCTTAATAATACTAACAGTTATAATGAAAGTCTGATTTGCATTGGTGGCTCTGATATTGAAAAAAATAAGGAAATAAATGTATTTGTGAAATTAAATTTAGAGAATCCTTCAAATAAGACTATTGATAACATATTTAAAAATTTGAGAAGGAATAATCATAGTGTGATTAAGATTAATTTACATTCTGATCTAGTAGATTTTCCAGGAGCAATCAATACACTTGGTTTTAAGATGCTAGAAGATTTTTTAAACTATCTTTTTAATTTAAATTCATTTCAAGCTCTTTCATGGTTAATTTGGTCGGGATTAGCATATATAATACTCTTTCTATTTCATAGAAGAATAAAACAAGTTAAACCAAAATTAAATAATAAATATAATTTGACTAAAAACTGAGTAACAAGATTTAGAGACAGATATATTTTTAGGTCACGAAAAAATTCAATTTAGATATAGTACCCCGTATTGTCTTCTCTGTATTTGTCTTTATCATCATCTTTATCATCATCTTTGTTTTCTCCGAGAAATTTTTTGTAAAGATATTTCAACATATCTTCTGGGTCTCCTTTAAAATCCTTAAGATCTCGAGGGTCGATTTTAATAATTCCTCCTTGTTTTAAGGGGATTACTTTGTTGCGAATATTTCTCTCCAGTTCTTTTTGTCTTTTTTCATGAAAGGCAAGTTCTTTTTTCATCAAGTCTTTTAATTCATTTACAACTAGTTCTTCTAAATGTTCTGGTTCGAATGACATTAATCTTTCTGGACTGTATATTCTTGTAAGTCTTCGAAGAGCTTTTCCTTTCTTAAGTTCTGTAATTTGATTGATATTATCTAAATTGAGCATTGATACGATGTTAAACCAATCTAATTTTATCGTCCAGCGAAAATCGTCTTCGTCTTCTACCATAATTTTTTAAGGTTCTAAATAGGTTTCTAATTGTTATAGTAATTATACAAAAATAAATTTTATTTTATATTTCTAGGTAGTTATCAAAATGTGATCTTTATAAATTTATTGATTTTATTCAATAATTCTCTTAATATTGTAGAATTCTCAAATTTTAAATAATTTTGAAAATTTTTCGATAGAAAAAGGTGTTCATATTTAGATTCATTCAATTAATCAAGATATTTCTTTCTTCTAAGATTCAAAATTACCATGGAAACAATTCCATGAAAAGTAGGCTATTTAAAATAATCTTTAAAAGAACGTTCAAAATCCTTTAAACAAACATTATTAATTTCCCCAATATAAATACTATCAACTCCACTAAAGATAGGGCGATCTCGAGGTTTCTTCTCCTTCCGTGAAAAATATCGCTTTAGAGAGAGTTCAAAGTCGTTCATACACATACTATTTTCTTCAGCAAACTTTATCTCTCCAAAATGTTTAAGAAATTCAGGATTAGGAATACTCATCATTTATTCAATTATTCGTTTATTTAAATTAATATTTTTAAAAGATAATTATCTATTTAAACATTTTCATACATTTAAACTTCTAAGAAATACACAAGTTTGGTCATATTCTCCAAAAGTATTTATTGAGACAAGTTTATCCTATTACCAGTTCTTCTGAATAAACCAGTAAAATTTTAGTGGTCAATGGATATAATTATATATTAGAGTTCCAAATAATGATTGATTAGAAAATTCTTCAGTATTACTAATCGCGGAAGAGAAGTGTATAAAATGAAGAGAAAACTTGATGATAAAACTTATTTAAAGATTCTTTTACAATCCTTAAATGCTAATGACTTAAAGCAGATTTGTAGAGACTTCGGAATTAAGGGTTTTTCAAGGTTTAAGAAAGTAGAATTAATTGAGTTTATTTTAGAATCCCTCGCTGAAGAAGAATTAGCAGATTTAATAAAGCAAAAAGAATTGGGAGTAATTTCTGATGGTATACATTTAGCTTTGAAGAAAATAAATGGAGAAGATAGAGAAACAATTAAGGATATTAAAATTGTAAACCCTAAAAACCATGAAGTCGAAATAAATTTTAGGGGTTTTAACTGGGAAGTTGGTTCTTATTTATCTATTACTCCGGATAATATTGACGACCCTGACCGTGACTGTGATTGTCGAATAGGGTCAAATTTGGGCTTTTGTAGTCATTTCTGGGTCGGATTCATTCTTTCATTAAAGGAAGGTTATTTTCAGCTCTCTGATTGGACACTCACAAAATTACCAGATAAATTTGAAGAACTTATTAAACCGATTAAGATTGACGTAGATACTAAGAGCACAACTGACAAGGGAAAAGTAAGTCTAGTTGATGAGAGTTCTGATAATGTACTTTTAATGAAATTTATTGATCAAAGCATTACCGTATATGAAGGAAAGATCTCTGAGATGACAAAAAGACAATCAGATTTCCAAGGAAATATTACAATTTATTACCATGTAACTTTAGAAGAAGTAAAATTAGGACCAAGAATATCTCGGAAAAGTGATTATCGTGAAGAAGATGTAATAAATGTAGATAAATTAATGTTAAGAATTAGTGAACGATTACATCAAGACAAGAATCTGAAATTAAAGGATAAAATTAGTGTAAATGGAAAATTAAACAGAGACAATTTTTGGGGATTAGTTGTGAAAAACATAAGAAAAGTAGAAAAGTTATAAAGAAAGGTTTACTCGCAAAATAATATGCATATCATCCAAGATTTTATTAATCTTTTTTCTTTCTTCTATTTACTTCGATTAGTTTAATTCTTATCTAAAATAATTCTATGATTTGGGATTTTACTTGGGGATTATTAAGAACCATGCTTCTGAGATTATGAAAGGGAAAATTTGTATGATTACTGGCGCCAATTCGGGGATAGGTAAAGCTACGGTAATAGGCTTAGCAAAGATGGGTGCAACTATTGTTATGGTATGTCGTAATAAAGAAAGAGGTGAACTGGCATTACAAGACATCAAAAAAGCGTGTAGCAATGGCAATATCGATTTAATGCTAGCGGATTTATCTAAACAAAAAGCCATTCATCAATTTGTAGCGGAATTTAAGGAAAAATATCAGTTTTTACATGTTTTGATCAATAATGCTGGTGTTAATCTTAGTAAAAGAGTGTTAACCGAGGATGGTATTGAAACTACACTAGCAGTGAACTACTTAGCTCCATTTCTATTATCTAATTTATTATTAGAAACTTTACAAGAAAGTAAACCTTCAAGAATAGTTAATGTTGCCTCAAGTGTACAAGCCAGGAATTTTAAATTTGATAATCTTAATGGTGAAAAACATTATCACCAATTACAAGCATATTCGCAATCAAAATTAGCGGTAATTCTCTTCACTTATGAATTTGCTAGAAGAATTGAGGGAATGGGAGTGACAGTTAATTGTCTTCATCCTGGATATGTAAAAACCAACATGGTAAAGAATTATAGAAAATTTGTTAAATATTTTTTTCCTTTTATTGGCTTATTTATGGCAAGTCCAAAGAAAGGAGCAAAAACATCAATATACCTTGCATCCTCCCCAGAAGTTGAAGGTGTAAGTGGAAAATATTTCGTAAAGAGAAAGGAAGCAAAATCTGGAAAATCATCCTATGATGAAGAACTTGCAAAACATTTATGGGACATAAGTATATCATTAACTAATCTTGATGACTCAATTTTATAATTAAAACTATTTTCCTTTATTTTCTCTTTCACTCTTTTTCGGAAATAAGGTTTATAATTGAAAGAAATACATTAATAATTTAACTACTTTCAAGTTTTTTTGCTGAAAAAATGAGTGAAATAAATTCAGGTTTTGTGAATAACCGAAATATGATCTTGAGTACAGATTTCTATCAACTCACCATGGGTGCTGCATATTATCAGTACAACCTTGAAAATGAGATAGATGAAAACGATGATAATGCTACCTTCGAATTATTTATCAGGAAGCTGCCCAAAAAGCGCAATTATCTAATTTTTGCAGGACTCGAACAAGCAATACACTATTTATTAAATGCAAAATTCGATGAGAGAACGATTGAATTCCTTAGAAATAAACCGGTTTTTAAAAATATTGATCAAAGCTTTTTCGATGAGTATTTACTAAACTTTAAATTCAACATCGATTTATGGGCGATGAAAGAAGGTAATTTCTTTTTCCCTAATGAACCTGTTTTAAGGGTCAGTGGCCCATTATTTCATGCTCAGATTGCTGAAACATATTTGCTAAATGTAATTAACTACCAGACTCTTATTGCTTCTAAAGCCTCAAGAATAAGAAATATTGCACCTAATCAAGTACTTCTAGAATTTGGTACAAGAAGATCTCATAGCCCACTCGCTGGTGTTTATGCCGCGAGAGCTAGTTATATAGCGGGTTTCAACGGCACGAGTAATGTCATTGCTGATCTTGAATTAGGAATAAACTCCACTGGCACTATGGCTCACAGTTTTGTTCAAAAATTCGAAAAAGAGGAAGATAGTTTTACCAATTACTTTAATATATATGATGAAAATTCTATATTATTAATCGATACATATGATACTGAAAGAGGAGCTAAAAGAGCACTTCAATTTGGGAATGATATAAAAGGAGTAAGGATTGATTCAGGAGATCTCATCGAGCATTCATTCAAAGTAAGACAGATTCTAGATAATGGAGGGAGTGA
>JBHLOF010000139.1:0-8601 GCA_048940805.1 Promethearchaeota archaeon | reverse complement strand
GATATAATTAACATTATTTCTGAAAATTATATTGAGAATTTCCAACTTTTAATTTTGCTTCATAAATACGATCCAGATATAAAAGAAAGGTATGATATTATTGAAAACAAGAAATTTTTGGAATCAGAAATTACAAAGATTATTGGTAATTTAAAACACACAATTTATAGAACTTCTATTTATGATGACGCCACATTAATAAAAGCTTTTTCAGATGGAGTTTTTTATGCAACTCATAAATCTAAAATGTTTCAGGTATTATTAAAGGAATATATGAGCAAATCTTTCAACAGTGCTACACTTTTGTTAGATCAGAATTGTTTTATTATCGCAAGCAGAGCAACTAATGATGATTATCAAAGAATTTGTGAAGAAATTGCCCCTAGATTAACTCGAGCTCTCGAGAAACTTGAAGAATGGAAAATAAATACAGTAGATATTGTAACCACAATCGAATTTCCAGAGAAGCATTC
This sequence comes from Promethearchaeota archaeon, assembly GCA_048940805.1. Classification (GTDB taxonomy): domain Archaea; phylum Asgardarchaeota; class Lokiarchaeia; order Sigyniarchaeales; family SOKP01; genus Loki-b32. The sequence continues at coordinate 8,128 of JBHLOF010000139.1, read as the reverse complement.
AGAATTCCAAAAAGAGGGAATAATTTTTCTAAGGAAATTAGATATTACCAATACAAGATTCTATCTTATTGCACTTTGCTTAAATAAAAATGTTAAAATTAAGGCATATGAATATTTACCCTTATTAGCTGATAATATAAAGAACTTATTAGAGATTTTTGATTAAAAAAATTCCTTAAAACAAAAAGATCTCCTTTGATAACTGCCCTTAATTTTGTACATCAGAAAATCTAATTCAATATTAATAGATCTTTCCATTCAATTACTAGAAGTTTTGTTTATCTTAAAAAAAACTCATCATCTATTTTTATTTTTAGTGACCCCTCTCTGAGGGGGTTTAAATACTTTAAATCTAAAAAAAAATAAAAAAACAACTTTTAAAAAAATGACAATTAAACTCGATTTTGACAACCATTTTGTGGGTCCTAAAGCAATTTTTGATCCAAACTTTATACCTCCTCGAATTCTTTTTAGAAAAAAAGAAATTAAATCATTATCGTCTATATTAACAGATTCTATTACAGATAATTTTCGTCTTAATATATTATATCAAGGGATTAGTGGAATCGGTAAAAAGGTGATAATAAATAAGGTTATCGATGATCTAGCAAGAAATAATCTTGAATCCAAAAATATTCATAAATTATATGTGGATTGTAAGGAAAAAAATTTTGAAGAATTGACATTTTCGATTTTAAATGATTTACTCAACATTTCTAACCTTAAAATTGATTATGAGTCTCTTCTAAGTTCAAATCTTTCTCATTTATGGAATATGTTTAAATTAATCTGTAAGAAGACAGACATTAACCTCTTCTTTATATTCGCGAATGTTGAACATTTAAAACCCAATATTTTTAAAAAATTTCTTCAACTTGGCAAGGAAAATAATATTACATCTATATATACTTTAAACAAAATATTCCGACCAGCTACCACAGATCTTCTTTCAGAATTTGATTTAAAGAAAAAGCTAAGTTACTTCAATTATAATGAACTTTTTAGCATTCTAAAACAGAGATCTTTGCTGACTTTTTCACACCAGGTGGATGATGAGCTTATAAAGTATATAACAGACTTAATTTGTGAACAGTACGTTCCTGTCCCAGGAAAAGGAATGGAAATATTTAAAGATTTATATCCATTATTAAAAGTTGACCAAAATCTGAGAAATTTCAAGCTAATTGAGCTCTGCCAGAATCATTTTGATCAAATGCAGATTAATGATGAATTTTCGGTGTTAAACTATATGTCTGAAGAAGATGTATTACATCTATTATTTTTAGATAATCTATCAAATTATTTTATAAGCACTATGAACTACTACATCACATTAAATGAACTTGAGGAAGTTTATGATATCTGTTGTGAAACTTTAGAATATGATAAAAATATTAGCGAATTTCAGAGTATTATTAAAGATTTATTGAATATTGGAATGATAAGACATTCGAAAATGGCTCAAAGGGGTAGTAAACCACACTTTTTTGGTACTACCACAAGAACTAATTCTTATTTTATGGTAATATCTCCAAATCAATTAAAAGCTCTTATTGATACTTTGTTTGAAAGATATTAATACAAATTGCTTCAAAAATTATTCTATTGAATTCAAAACCATGATAATAAGCTGTAAGTTGTACTAAAAGACGAAACGAACATTAAGATTTTTTTATATATTTGACATGCCTATTATATATATAGTGGTAATTACTCTATTTTTTATAACAAAGGAAGGAAATGGAGAATAAATTTGACTTATATTAAAAAAATATCAATGACGGGATTCAAATCATTTGGAGACCGAACTGTAACAATAAAACTTTCAAGTGGCTTTACTTGTATAGTAGGACCAAATGGAGCCGGGAAATCTAATATTATTGATGCTTTATGTTTTGCATTAGGAAGGTTAAGTAAAAAAACTATGCGAGCAAAGAGTCTAGAGGATTTAATTTTTGCAGGATCTCGAGGTAAAAATCCTTCTCAAAGAGCATCTGTTACACTTTATTTCGATAATTCTGACAATGTCTTTCCAGGAGGAACTGATTCTTTTGAAATAACACGAACGATCAAAAGAGGAGGGGGCGGAGGTTATAAAATGAACGGATTAAAGACCACACGTCAACAAATATTGAATGCCTTAGCTGCGGCAAATATTGATCCTGATGGGAGCAACCAATTTGTTCTACAGGGAAAGATTGTTGAATTAACTCATATGGATGCTGATAATCGGAGGTTATTTATCGAGGACCTTATAGGACTTCAAAAATATGATGAAATGAAGGATTCATCATTAAAAGAATTAGAAAAGGCAGAAAGAGATTTAGGTCAATTTGAAGCAATTTTCAAAGAGGTATCATCCCAACTTAAAAAAGTCGAGAAGGAGAAAAATGATGCATTACTCTGGAAGGAATTTGATGAACAAATAAATTTCTTAAATTCTCAACTGATAGCTCTAAAAATAGCTAAATTAAGAGAAGAAGAGGATGATTTAGAAAAGAAAATTGAAAATTCTTTAAAAATTTCGGAAGAGTTAAAAGAAAAAATTAAAAGGCAAGAAGATGTACTTACGCAAGAGTCACTTGTAATGGATAACATTCAAACAGCGATAAATGAGAAGGAAAAGGAAAGAGAGGAAATAAATGAGAATATTTCTCAACTTAAAGCAAAAATTTCTTCTAATCAGACAACATCAGATATCGCCAAGAAATCGATAGAAAAATTAAGTAATGAAATAGATACTCTTACAAATTTACAGATGAAACTTGAAGAAAATCAAACCATTGATACTCTAATTGAAGAGGTCTCAGGTGAGGTTACTGCTTCCAAAGATAAAATTGAAGAAGCTAAGACTGAAATAGAGAAAAGACAGCAAACTCAATCAGAATTAGATGTAAAGATCAAAAATAATGAAGAAGAAAAATCAGGATTGATGAGTGAGATCTCCAAAATACAACAAAATATCTCATCAGATAATGCTCAAATTAAAGTTCTTAAAAAGAACATTAAGAAAAATGAAGAAAAGAAGATTAAGTTAGAAAATGAATTAGATAAGCTTAAGAAAGATGCGGAAAGCATAGAAGAAGCTGTTGATGAAGCAAAAAAGATAGAAAATACTATAAGATCAGAAATAGATAATCTAAAAAATCAACTTGGTGAAGAAAACCAGAAACAAAAAGATCTGGAAGAAAAAATAAGTGGTTTTCAAGAAAATAAGGCTCAATTAAATGTTAAATTAGCAGATTTACAATCAAGTTTATCATCTTTAAATACAGAAATTAGCATGAATAAAAGGAATATTGAAGATCTAAACGAAAAAAAACTAGTCATTGAAGCAAAAATAAAGGAATTGAGTGATGGTAAAGATACAGAGGCGGTAGTGAAAGATCTATTAAGTGAGAATGAAAAAATTAATAAAGAAATAAACGATCTCAAGGGCAAATTAAAGGAAGAAAACTCAAATTATAAGAAAAATGAACAAAACCTCGAATTATTAAAAGTGAAGAAAAATTCACTTAAATCTGAAATTTATGATAATAATGGAAAAATTGAAAATATCAATACAGAATTAAAGATTTTCACGAAAGAACTCACGAATCTTGAACGAGAAAAAAATAATTTAGATTTACAGGTGAATTCGTTACAAAAAAGCAATTCAAATCTAGAAGAAGAGATAAACAAATCTACTATAAAAAAGGACAATATTGAGGGTCGATTGGAGGATCTATTAAATGAGAAAGAAAATTTGCTGAAAAAAATAGAGACTTCCGAATCGGAATATGAAAAAAATACAAGAGATATAACTGGCATTCTCCAGATCCTAAATATGCTTACTCAAAACATCAACATTTCTGTTGAATCCATCAAAGGGAATATACAACAATCAAACGCAGAAGCGATTGAGAGTTCTGCCGAAGATTTTAAAAAATATGTTCTCGATATTGTTGATATTATGAAATCAATTGAAGAACTCGGTGAAGAATCAGAACAAGCAGCTGAAATGTCATTAATGCTTGTTTCTATTATGAAAACACTCAAATTATTTACAGATAATGCTGATGATACAATTAATCAACTGATTGAAAAAGTTAAGGAATCTGCTGATGTAGAAATTCAATCCTCCACAATGACTTTTGATAATTTCGTTCAAGATCTAATGGAAATCCTTGAAAATGTCTATCTCTCTCTAAGAAAACTGACTATGTCAAAAAGTCAAGAATTATATAAACAATTAGAAGAAATTTCTGAAAATATTAACTCCCAAACCGATGAACTAAATCTCGTCGAAAACAAATTAACGGAAAACAATATTCAAAAAAAACACCAAACTGAAAATCTATCGTCTATAAATCGTAGGCTTGACGAAATTAATAAGCGAACCGAGGATTTGAATGAGAGAATCACAAAATTGAATCAAGAAGTAAGTGAAAGATCAAACATCATAAACGAGAGGAATAATGAGACAGAAAATATTGAAAAAGAAATAATACAATTAGAAAGTGTTAAGGCGACATATTGGGATAATATTTCAATAATTCAGGACGATATTGAGAAGCGACAATTAAAATTGGATGATTTGAGAGAAAAATTACAGGATTTACATGGAATCCAAAATTTGTTTGAGAATATTGTAGAACTTGAGGAGAGCATTCAAAAAATAAATAATCAAATTAATGAGAAAAAAAATCTTATTGTTAATACTCAAGAGAGTTTAAAAAGGAATCAAGAAGAACAAGATTCCATACAGAATGATATCAATAACCTCATCTCCCAAAAAGAAACATTTTGGGAAACGACAAGCAATATACAAAAACAAATCGAAGACAAAAATAATGAACTAGAAGGTGTAATGGATCGTCTTAGAGCACTTGAAAATGTTATGAGGATAATTAATACAATTGAAGATATTGAAAAAGAAAATATTGAAGCAAATGAAAATGTTGAAGTTTGCCTAAAAAGAATTAATGATTTTAATTCTCAAGTAGACGATATACAAATTAAAGTAGAGGAAGCTCAAAAAATAATAGATTCATTCAGAAATGAAAAGGATAAAGAGTTAGAAGCCCAAAAAACCGCCCAAAAAGAATTGAATAAATTTAACAAAGACCTACAAAAACTGCAAAAAAGACTAAATGAATTGAATAAAAATAAGGAAAGGGCACAGAAAATCATCGAACTAGAGCAGGAAATAAAAGAAACTGAACAGCAAATTCAAACAGTATTGGATGAATTAAATACTTTTAAAGATGAGTTAAGTAAAGAAAATGAAAATAAAGATGCTAAACAGGAAGAAATAGATAAATTAGCTAATGATAAAGAAGAATCATGGAAGAAACAAAAACAACTCCAAAAAATGATTACAGACCTTAAATCTGATCTTTCAATGGAGAATTCAAAAAAGAACAACTTTGAATCTAAGAAAATAATATGTGCTGATCAAATAGAAACGCTATTTCAAAGATCGAAAGAGTTTGGATCTCTCCCGCCTGTTACTGAAAATCTTTCAGAAGGAGAATTACAATCGGATATTATAGAAGCAACAAATAAGAAAAAAGCCCTTGAACCTGTTAACTTAAAAGCAATTGAACAATATGATACAGTGAAAGAAAGATTTGATGAAATTGATATGCGCAGACAAACAATTCAGAGAGAAAGAAAATCAATTCTAGATGCCATAGATAAGATTGAGCTGGAGAAAACACGTACATTTATGAAAGCTTACCATGAAATAAACCGTGAATTTTCACACACTTTCCAAAAACTATCTCCTGGGGGTTCTGCCAAGATGATTCTTGATCGTCCCGACAAACCCTTTGAAGGGGGCATTAGCATCGAAGCAAGACCGAGAGGAAAGAAGATTAGCTCGTTGGAGATTTTAAGTGGTGGTGAAAAAACACTCGTGGCGCTCTCGTTCATCTTTGCCGTGCAGGAATTCTATCCTGCGCCCTTTTACGTTTTAGATGAGGTAGATGCTCAATTAGATGGTCCAAATGTACACAGAACATCAATGGTCATACAGGAATTTTCAAATCAGGCTCAATTCATGGTTATTAGTCATCGAGAGGAGAACATCGTAAACGCAGATAGAATTTATGGTGTGTCCATGCAACAAAGTGGCATAACAGATATATTTAGTGTCGATTTGGAGGAAGAAGCAAAACGCTTATTGGAACTTGAAGATACCAAGCCTACCATTACAGAAAACTAATAAAAACGCGTTACAGACTGCCTGACTTTCCCACGAAAGCTTTAATTTAAAGTAAAAACAAAAAGTTCAGATTCCTTTTCTGCAATTACTACACGGTTCAGTTCCTTGGTTTCCTAGCTGTTTGAAGTATTTGGGGGTCATAATAAACTGATGTTGCTTTGAACATTTAATTTGAACCTTTTTAGTATTATTTTGGTATTCTGAGAGGAGTTTATATTTCATTGTTTCGAGCATTCGGATAAAATCTCTTTTAGCGGTTTGTATTCGTTTTTTATTGGGATGTTTTTCATCTGCACAGAATTTACACCAACTTCCTTGGTATACAGCCCCGGGGGTGGTGTTCCAAATGTGGTTTTTGTTACATTTGATTGTAATGGGTTTGAATCGTCCTTTATACTGAGTAGCAAGCTGTCCTCCTTTCTTGATGACGAATTCTTGAAATTTTCCAGCAAAAACATCCATTTTGCATTTAGGGCACAGGATCTCAATGTTTTTAAAATTCCTTTTTAACCAATAGGGCGATTTTTCAAATTCATGTCCTTTTTTACATTTGTATTTTATAAGGGTTTTTGCATTAACATACTCACTAACTAATTCACAATTAAACATTTCACCAATTTTTCGAAAAAAATCTGTTGTTCCTTTCTTATTTCCCGCACATTCAGAGCACCAATTGTCTTTATAGACGGAATTCGGAGTACTTGTCCATTGGTGCCCTTTTTCACACATAAGAATTACTTCCTTTCTTGCTGTGAAATATGGAGTTATTAAAGCACCACCTTTCGTTTCGACATAATCTCTAAATTTTTTGGCATGTTCATTTTCATGAACGACAAATTCTTGATAATCATATTTAGGGACGTTTTTTAAAGATTTACACGTTTTTCGCTCATATTCTTGTTCAATGTGGTCTTGCATGGTACTATAGGGAACAATTTGGTCATCAGGGATTTGAAGAAGGACCACACCATGTTCTTTACATAATTTTAGCTTTAAAGCATCTTCTTTTTGAATATTTTTTAACTCCTCTTCAGTTTTTCTAAAAGCTTTTTTCCGGTGCTGGATTCCTTGATATTCAAATGCTAATCCTAGGTCTTTATTATAACCGTCCAATTCCATTTGATTCCCTTTCCCATTAATTAACCAATTCGGATAGCTTTTTGGGAATGGTCTTTTAAAAATCTTTTCAAAGAATTTTCTGCAAATCGACTCACTCATATAGATATGGCAATGTGGGCACCATGTGCCCTGATACACTATACTATCATACGAAGTATGAAAGTGGTGTCCTTCAGCGCATTCGAGGTGTAGTTTCGACTTGGCATTTTTCAGGGATTTAGTGTGACATTTTCCTTTCTTTTTAGTGGCAATTTTTTTTATAGTGTCGAGTGAGACGTGAGTCTGCGTTCTTACAAATTTATTGTATTCTTCTTTTGTTAAAATCCGATTTAATTGATTGCGAGTGGAAGTGTTGCTTAAAAAGAGCCATTCTTGTATGTCGAATACATTATACTTTCTGGGATTACTTAAAATTTTAGTCTTAATAACTTTATTTAAAATATCCTCATCTCTAATTTTTGTTAATAAAGAGGAAAATTTCGAGAGTACGTCTATTTGGTTTTTAAGAGTGTTGTTGCTCTCATCTTCAAATAGCCGGGCTAATTCCTCTTTTTTCTCGTTTATAAAGCGTATAAAAGTCTTGGTAGGGCGGAAATTTAACATCCAATTACCCGATTTATCGAATTTGGTAATAAGTTCATTTACAAACTGAATATTATGTATATGACGTAAAAAATCATCAAAAAGTTCATAATCTGAGTCCATTTTCCCCATTTTTTGAGCTTGTTTTTTAAACTCATCCCCTAATAAAGAATTTAGTTCTCCTGTTGGAAGTTTGCTTAGAGCGGTTATAAGTTTAGT
>JBHLOF010000030.1:0-36747 GCA_048940805.1 Promethearchaeota archaeon | reverse complement strand
TAACAAGAGATGGATGTAGAACTCCAATGCAGTGGGACGATTCTGCTTCAGCAGGGTTTAGTTCTAATCCCAATGTAGAACCATGGTTAAGAATTCCAGATAATTACAAAGAAATAAATGTTTCTCGCTCAGAAAAAGATCCGAACTCTTTATTATATTATTATAAAAAACTAATAAAAATTAGACGTAGAATAACAGCATTACAAATAGGAAGATTTGAATTCGTAAATACTGGTGATTTTAAAAATCAGATCTTAACCTATCGGAGAATTCATGAAGAAGAAATTTATATTTCTCTAAATTTTTCTAATAAAGAACTACTATTAAAAACTCCTCAACCAAATCTAAAACTGATTTTTTCAACTGTATTCAATAGAAGGGATATTAAAACTGAAATCAATGATGAACAGATTATAAGATTATATCCACTTGAAGGAATTATCTTCAAATAAAACAAAGAAAAAAATTTGAAAGTAAACCTCGATTTAATTATCCCTTGAAAACGATAATATCATCCCATACGGATCTTTCTTTGCCGTACGGCAAATTTTAAGTTATTTTTATAAACAAAAAAAAAAGATATATAGATTGGAGAATTTGCCGTTTAGGTGTGGTCATTCGAGATGCAATTTAACTAAACTTATTCCTCCGCATTCTATATATAAATTAAAATTACAGTATCCTTACTCCTCAAAATTCTATCGGATGTAGATAAGTGATTTGATCATTTACTAGGTCTACTGGTCCGTACCAATCTTCCCAGGTATAAGGGGCACCTGGAGGTCCTCCTCCTGACATGTGATTAACATAAGTTCGCCACTTATTACTGTCATCTGTCTGATACGGCTTTCTAACCAAGAATACTTCTCGGATTTCATAAGTTTCACCCTCTTCAAAATATCCGGGTTCAAATCTGACTTGCCACATCCACACGCGAACATGCGCAGCTCGTTCCACGCCGTCTGGGAACAATGATAGTTCTTTATAAGAGTAAGCAAACCTCTTCATAACAATTTCTTTGCCGTCTATAAAAAGTTTCATTTGATAAGGCGGACCAGGATCATATCCCATCTCTATTTCATAATCTGAAACTGCCCATCCCACTCTGAAGAAACTCCAATCATCGTGGTCAATATAGACATGCCCATTTTCGCCAATCCACGGGAACCACCAGTTCCAAATCCTATTACCGGTATCCAGTGTCCAACCGGGTTTTTTCCACATATAAGCAGGGGCACCAGCTTTAACATTAACTACTGGAATGAAACTGAAAACGGTGACCATCAGTAGGATACAAAGAGCTAATTTTGATAGGTTTTTTCTGTTCATTTTTTACGTCTCTTTTTTTCTCAGATTGATCAAAAAAATGAAATGTAATCAAGATTCTTAATAAAACTTAAGAATTGATTGAGATGATATTTCGCCATCAGTGATTACTGATCACTTTTGATCAAAACTTGAAGAATATATAATAGTATTTAACATTTTTGTCTCCTAAAACCTTGATCTAAATTTATTTACGACAGTTTTTAACGCACTTCTCCGATTGAAAGTCATTTACCCTCACTACCAATACTAGTAAAAAATTCATGGGCTTTAAATATGCAACTTAAAATATGCCATTGATCACAATTTATTTCACTACTTTTACCTAAACACCGTAATTCCACATTAACATCAGTATTTTTCATTTTAACATCATTTACTCTTAATATATGATTTTAAGATTGAACGAATTACATCTAGAAAATTTAGCTTTTAAATAAAATATCCCATTCAGTTTTTCTTTTAAACGCTCTTTTTTACTGATAGGGCAGATATACTGGATACCAGTTCCCACATGCTCAAAATAATAAAAATTACATTTGGGAAACTTCTCGTGTGTGTTGGTTTTTCCAAAAATTCCTCATATGGAATCAGTAGCTGAAACAATGTTTCATTATTTTCCATTGTTCACACACACGAAATCAATAAACCTCTTCTCTACTCTCAGATTTATAGTATAAATTCTTCTAAACTTAAAACGGAGTTTGATGATCCCCAGACCTGTGAAAAGGAGGAATGGGGGAAAAAAAAATGCATTCAAGAACCAGTACTTCGTAATAATAAAAGATTTTAGAAAAGGATGAATTTGCAGAATTAAAAGAACTTATAGAATGCTATGATGGATATTAATCAGGGTTTTCATAATAACTCATAATATGCACACAGATTTTATTTTTTCTTTCGTTTTCTTAGAATTTCAATAAAACTTTCGATTTGATTAAGAACTTGAGTTTCATTCATTTTGCGTGGATCGTTCATATCACTCGTAATGACTAAAGCTGGAATATCTGCTTCTTCCATCAACCTCCTTTTTAAATCATACATCCCACACGCATTTGGACGACAAGATAAATTGTCATGTAATATTACACCATCAATTTTCCAATCCTTAACAGTTTCTTTAAATTTTTGAACACGAGTTTCCAAGTCATAGATATACCAAAAACTCAAGATTAATTCCGCCATTGATTCAACAGGATTCTTTAGCACCATCTCCAATGTAATATCTGGATTGGTATATTTCGTGAATGCATAGACATAAGGTTCGTATACAATTATCGCATTCCACCTTTCCAAATTCGCAAAAAACTTCAAATCGTACCAAAAAGGGATACCTTCAAACATCAGTCTAAAATCTTCTTTTTCCAAAGCACCAATATTGTTATCTACGCGTTCTTTCGCTTCTTTATACATACGTTTATAAAGTTTGATGGGGGATTTCAGCCCAGTCATAGTAAAAAGTGGGAATAGTCCACCAAAAGTGTCTCTAGTGGATACAGGGCAGGGAATATTCTTTCTTAATTCAAAAACATCTTGCCAAATTTTACCCAATTCATATGAATTTTGAGCAACCTCTTTAGCTTTTTCTTCATTATATTCATTCCCTGTAATTTCGGTAATGAAATTTAATAATTCCCAGAGTTGTTCTTTGATATATTTTTTAAAATATTCTTTCTGTCTATTCGTTGTATTACTGACAACATGAGGGATATCAATTGTAAAGTGGGGCACACCACCCATTCTTTCAGATTGTACTTGAAACCAGTTTACATGAGTGTCACATATAACATCACTCGACAGCATAAAAGTGGGTTTTCTAGTACCACCCTCACTCATCTCAGCATTACTTATAACAGCACCAACATTGGTTTTGAAATATGAACAGAGATCATACGAAAATCCTTGATCCTCTGCTAATTCAATAAAATTCTGAGATTTCTTAAGAGCTGCTGAGATTGTGGCAGAATTTTCTGGGAGCATAGGTTGAACCCCCATCGAGTATAATAGTTCGACGGGTGTTCCTGCTGTTGCCCAAGCAGTAGGAGATCCTTCTCGAAAGGCTTGTTCAATTGCTAAGAAATGCCTTCCCATTTCATTTCTTAATCTATTTGTAGCATTTAACATCTTACCAGTCTTCTTAACGTTTGACAATATTTCTTACCTCCTTTAAATTATTTCTTTAAATGCTTCAAATCTAGTTATTAATTGTTTATAAGATTCTCGATTATACTCCATCTCTACAAAAAGATATGGGATATCAAATTCTTTAAATCTTTTGTTAAAATATGGATGAGAATATAAAACTGGTTCACAAAATTTTTGAGCAATGTTAATTATTCCATCAACGTTATATTGTTCTGCTAAATTCTTTATGATTTGGAAGCGTTCATATGATGGGAATTTAGTTGAATAAATTGGTTTATTCAAATGATATTTGGCTAAAGCTTTGACAGGATCCCCGGTCTCATCAACATTTTCCCAAAAATATTTTGTACCTAAGCAAATGTCATCAATTATAATTTGAAAACCAAGATCTTCAAGAAATTTAATAAATTCAGTATCGTCTATTACAGATCCTGTTAATAGTATCTGCTTGATATTATTTTTTGAAAAGGGATCTTTTTCCTCAATTTCCTCTAATTTAGATTTAAGAATTCCAAGGATCTTGTCTTTATCAGATTGTTGGGCTTCTTTAATTAAGGCATGAAATTCTGATCCTTTTATCTTCATCTCTGCCCGGTATTTAGAGATTTCTCGTAATAAACTTCGGATCTTATTCAGTTTTTTAATAGCAATCCTTATTTTATCAGATGTTATAGACACATTAAATTTTTCCTCTAATTGTGTTATAAGTTCTTTTATATCTTGTATAAAGAAATTTAAGCTACTTTTTGTTCGCTTCAAGGGAGCATTAAGGAAAAAAAGAAACTCGATGTTTACACATTCTAACCAGAGATCAAACTCCCTATTGGTGCAATCACATCCATGAGTTGTAATCACGCCAATAATTTCAGGTTCTAACCCATTTATCGCCTGTTCGAGAATATTTCTTGCCCAAACGCAATGATTTGGAGGAACATGCTCATTAGCTTTATCTATACTAATCATAGGGTTCCCAAAGAGTCTTACAGGGATCATATCCGCCGCAATTATAATTTCTTCGGGGGTTTCTATACTTGCGTCAAAATATGCAATTTTTTTCATAAATATCCCAATTCTAATGTTGTTTCATTTAAATTCTCAAATATTTAAAAAAATATTTATTTAATCCTTCTAATTAATCCTTATATAAAGAATCATTTGTAGTAGATCTTATTTCAATGTCACAACAGCAAACATTACATCGTACTTTATCGAAAGCTATTCTTAAAGATGAAGTAAACATTAAACTTAAAATCTGGAATACTTATTTAACGGGTAAGCTAATAAAATTCGATAATTACATGAATTTAATTGTGAAAGACGCAAAAGAGATATATTTTGGTCGTGGAGGGAAAAGAAGTAAGGATTTAGGTACAGTAATGATTCGTGGAGCTTCTGTAATCTTTATTGGGCAGGATCGCGAGAAGTTAATATTTGCTGATGAAGATGACGAAGAAAAATTAATGCATCGCGATGAAGTAGAGGAGGTCTAGGTAAAATGGGAAAGGGAACACCAAGTAAAGGAAAGAAAAATAAAGCAGCAACCCATAAAACCTGTAGAAGATGCGGAAAGCACTCTTATCATCGTAGGAAAAGATATTGTGCATCATGTGGTTTTGGGAGGACTGCAAAGCTACGTCAACCAGCTTGGAGAAACCGACATAATCCATTTAACGGGCAAAAATCATTTTACCGCAATAAAAAAAAGGCTTCTGTGTAGCTTGAACAATTTTATTCCACTGTCTCATTCTTATAATTTTAAGAGATTTTAATTATTATTGAACCTTAAAATATGATCAATTATCATTGTTCAATTCACAGTCTATTCGCTGAATTATAATGAAGAAATTAGAGATTCAGAGCTTACATAGAGAACTAGAAAAATTAGAAGAAATTAGTGATAACATTGGTACGGCTCTTGTCAATCGTAATGGTTTACTAATATCTTCAAGACTACCCCGCGATATTGACGAGAGAAAGTTTTGTGCAATGGCTGCTACTATGTTTGGGGCAATTGAAACTGCTGCATCAACAATAGGAAGTAAAATAGTAAAAAATTTAACAGTGGAATTTAGTGATTTTCAGTTAATTATAATGGAAGTTAATGAAAATATGATTTTAGTTTCCCTTTTAAACCTCAATACAAATTTGGGCCTCTTTTTTATAGAAATTGAAGAGGTTATTGAAAATATAAAAAGAATTATGATTAAGTGAAGATTATGTTATCCGATAAGCAAAAAGAGAGATATTCGAGACAAATTATATCCCCAAAAATTGGAGAGAAGGGACAAGAAAAGATTTCCAATATTAAAGTTCTACAAATCGGTGCTGGGGGTTTAGGCTCTCCTTTTGCATTATATCTTACTGCGGCAGGAATTAAAGAGCTATCTATAATAGACAATGATGTATTAGATATTTCAAATTTACAAAGACAAATTCTTTATAATGAAACCCAGATCGGAAAGGATAAAGTAAATTCTGCTAAATCCATTTTATCTAATCTGAATTCTGATGTTAAGATAAATGCGTATAAAGAATATGCTAACGAAGATTCTATCAATCGACATTTGAAAGAAAATGATTATGATTTTATTGTGGATTGTAGCGACAATTTTAGTACTAAATTCTTAGTTAATCGAATGGCAGTTGAAAATGAAATTAAATGTGTAATCGCAGGGATTAAGGATTTTTTCGGTCAAATAATTACCATCAATCCTAAAAATTCAGCTTGTTATCAATGTGTTTTTTCAGAACCGCCGGAACAAGCCTCTAAAGAAGGACCATTGCCTGTGATTGGTGTTACTCCGGGGATATTAGGTACGCTAGAAGCTTTGGAAGTAATAAAAACGACCTTAAACCATCCCAATTTGGAAAATAAAGTATTGATGGTAAATCTCTTAGATTTAAGATTTAGTGTAATTGAAATTGTCCAAGATGAAAACTGTTTTTGTACAAAATAATGCATTAGAGAGAAGACAAATTAGAATATATTAGCATCCCCTAGCATTTTTTTGTGATCGAAAGCTAATTCCATGTCTTTTATCTTATCATTAGAGATGAATTTTACTTCTTCAACCTCCATACCAGGTTGCATATCAGAAATAACTCCTAGGACCTTACATCGATATACAGTACTTTGAACATTCCCGCGAGGATCTCGACCTTTCTCATCATAAATTCCTAACTTTTCTGCTATTTTCACATTCAAACGAGTTTCTTCTTTTACTTCCCGTAACAACGCTGACTTTCGTTTTTCACCTTTTTCAACAGAACCTCCTGGTAATGCATAAAAACCTTGATAAGGAGGAAATTTACGTTTGATCAAAAGTATATTTCCTTTCCCATCTTCAATAATAGCATCCACAGCTTGAATAACTTGTGTTTTTTTAACTTGGAATCTCATATAAATGTTGAATATTATTGTAATCATCAAAATACCACCTATTATTATTGCAATTATGCTATTTAACACTATAGAACTAAGATCTCCTTCTTGTAAACTTAAAGCGATCATTATGACACTTCCGAGATCAGCGAGGATACCTGCCCCAAAAAGTAGGTTTAATAGATTAAGACCCTTTTCAGTTCTTTTTTGAAGTTCTTCATTCTTCTTATTGTACAATCCTTGCATTGAATCATATATAATGTTGAATTTCTCATTAATACGATTTGCTATTCTATTAATCTCAAATTCGTTGAGCAGATGTTTTAATACACTCGAATAATGTTGCCTTCTGTTGTAATCCAATTCATTATAGATTAAGCTAAGTTTTGTTTGAATTAGACCTCGTAAGAGTCGCAGATTTTGAATTTTGTGTTCAATAGTATTTAAATCTTTAAAGCCTTCTGATTGAGTTTTTAGGAAAAGGAAATCTAAGGATTCATTTATCGATCTAAATGCAAATAATACTGTTCTCATCTTAGGGGTAGGAGTCAATACATACTCTTTCATATAAGAATCAAAAAAGTTGGCATAATTTTCTTCCGCCATATATATAAAACCTGAGTTTCTACGAATAAAGTGTAATTCTGATAACCTATTTGACAAATTATTTTCGATACGTCTATCATATAGAGATTCGGAGTAATCTTCCCATTGACCTGAATAAATTTCAGTCCAGTAGCCAATTGTTTTTTTATGTTTTTCAATATTTTCTTGGGTGAATTCTATTACTTCTGGCGAGGTTTTATCTGAAGTTACAAACACATAAATTGGGCTCTCTAAATCGAATAATATACCTATATTTTCCTCCTTTTCACTGTATTCTTGGAGAATGTTAACTACAATTTGGGGAATCTGTTGGATGAAATTCGAGCTTATTTTTTCCTTTTTTCTTGGATCATTTCTATAATATTCTACATCAAATTGAAAAAAACCTAATGTATCGTATATTTTCTGGCTATTTTCATCTTCATATGGAAATCCTTCTAAATAGGGTACCCATATACAAGATAATGATATATTTTTTGCTAAATCGACTATATTTTCCCCAAAATTATCACGTATTTTGTAATAAATATCTTCGATTTTCAGATTAATTAAGCCATGTTTAATTATTCCCTCAATTTCTTTGCTTTTTACATTGCCATCAATAAGCGATGTGTTTAAAAAGCTACTCACAAACCAATACTCATTTTTGTATATAAATTCCATTATGAATATACCCTAATTACTAGGTTAATTCCCATTTAAATTATTAGGATATAATAATCTTTTTATACATAAAATTATGGTTTGTTAATTTTTATAACCCGAGAACTTATTTTTTTTGAAGTTTTATTGATATTAACAATTAGATTTCTCAATATTAGAAATGACTATTAGACAGCTACAAAAGGAAGTTTTAAATCTAAAGAAACGAAATGATGTAACTATTTTAGCGCATTACTATCAACCTATTGAAATACAAGAAATTGCAGATTATTTGGGAGATTCTCTTGGATTATCCCGAACAGCCAAAGAAAAAACTAATACAGAATATATAATATTTGCCGGAGTTGATTTTATGGCAGAAACAGCATCAATATTGAACCAAGATAAAAAAGTTTTAATCCCTAACCCTGAATCTTGTTGTCCAATGGCGGCTTTTTTAAATCAAGAAAAGGTTATTCAATATAAGAAAGAAAATCCTGAAGTTCCGATGGTGACTTATATCAATAGTACCGCTACAGTGAAAGCTGAATCAGATATTTGCTGCACTTCTTCCAATGCTATTAAAATATCTCAGAGAATTGCGAAAGAATTTAATACAAATTCAGTTTTATTTGGACCAGATGCCAATTTAGCTGATTATGTTGAACAAAAATCTGAAATTAAAACTATAAAAGCTCCTTCGAAAGGGCATTGTTATGTTCATTCACAATTAACTATTAGTGATATTATAGATTCAAAGCAAAAGTTCCCAAATGGGAGAGTATTAGTTCATCCAGAATGTAAAAGAGAAGTTAGAGACATAGCAGATTTTGTGGGATCAACAGGTCAAATGTATAATAAGGTTAAAGAAAGCTCAAATGATGAAAAGAGTTTTATTATTGGTACAGAAAAGGGATTAGTGGAGAGAATGGCAAAAGATTTCCCGGAAAAAAAATTCCATTTAGCAAGTAGCAAGATGATCTGCTATAATATGAAGAAAAACACTATTGAGTTAATGAAATATGTTCTTGAAAATTTAGATGATCCAGCATTTTTAGTAGAAGTACCATCTCATATCGCAAAAAGAGCATTACAACCTATAAATAAGATGTTAAGTTATTCTTAAATCTATATAACTTTAAAAGAATTCAGAAATTCTCCTTTGTCTTTTGTCATCTAAAAAATGAAGAAATGCCTTTGTTGGTTTCCCTGAATGTAGTGCATTTAGTTCAGTCTTTTTTTGGTATTCGATAATATTATCTGAAGTGAAACTAAAGGTTTTCATAGTTGTTCTTAATTTGAAAAGCCATTTTACAAAATTTTTATAAAGTCTTCCATTAATACTTGCTCTGGATACATGATTGGCTTCGTATAGATTAATTTCTTTATGTGAATAATCAGAATAATATCTGAAATTCTGCCCCATCCAAAAGAATTGGGATACCGAATCTGAAAATTTGTTAATTCTACATCCTGCTAATTTTACAGTTTTTAAGTTTGGCAAAGTCCCTAATATATCTGGAATTTCTTGGATATTAATGTTTCCTGATAAATCTAGTACTTCTAGGTTTTTTATGTTTTCTAAACCCTCTATTCGTTCAATATAGTTATTTTTCAGAATCAGCTTTTTTAAATTTGTGAACTTATCGAATCCACGAATCTTACTTAATCTATTATTGCTTAGATCAAGCAACTCTATTTTTCCAGAAATTTCTTCAAGCCCTTTAATATCCTCTACTTTTTCAATCATTTTGTTTTTTAAATTTAATTCGTTATTTGAAATGATACCAATTATTTGATTTTTGTATGAAATTATTCTTAGATCTAAATTGTTAAAATTAATTTGAGCTTTATCTAAAAATTTTAAAATAGGAAAACTCCTATTACTTTTATATTTCTTATAAATGATTTCAACGAATTTCTTACGTGTTGAGTCTGGAATTTTCTCTACTGCTTTAAGAAGTATTAAATATTTATATTTAAAACGGAATCTATTAACAAAACTCGTTGTTTGCTTCATAATTTGCTTAAATGATTCAGGATTTTCAATATCATCGAGAAGAGGTAATAAATTCCTAGAATATTCCTCAATGCTAGGAAAATCAATATCAATTAACATACTCTCGAATTCATTTTCTGTAAGATAATGTAAATAACCATTTTGGGTTAAAAATCTAATTACAGTAGGGTGCCCAGTTGCATATCTCATAGCTATTTCTTCTTTAAATTTTTTTTTTGCTATTGGATCACCTGCATCAACTAGGGCTTTTAATAAAGGAAAAGCAAGGTTTCTATGCAAAATTCTCGTATCATATTGGTTGTCTGCCCACGCTTGTATATTTGAGCAGTGCCCCCAAAATTCTGTCTCAGGAGGTACTTTATGATGATTTCTTTCCATAGATCGATCCAACTTCACAGCAGCTTCGTCAATGGAGTTAACATTGTCATAATCTTCTATTTTATTAACTGGAATATTTAATAATAAATACATACACTGGATAAATCTTCGGTTATTTACATAAATATTTGTTCTACCACCTTCAAGCTTTAATTTGAGGAACTGATTTACTTTAAATTCTTTTAGTTGATTTTGTTGTCGTAAAAAGAAAAAGCAAATGAAAAAAGAGAACACTAACAGTATAATTATCTGCTGAACAAGCATTATAGAGATTGAGTAAGGATTTTTTAGGGGGATTTTAAGCCAAAATCAGCTTAATTGAAATAAATTGATTCTATAAAGTCTTTTTTTTATCACTATTAAAACCCCTACTTTTTCAATTATTAATAAAAATTGATCATATTATCCCTAATTCACGGTTGGTGACAAGGAAATAATATTTAAATTTAGGTCTAATTTTGAGCTATTCAAAATAGCTTCTTGAATTAACACTCCTTCCTCTGATAGCTTTAATTTTTGAGATTGGGTTATTCCTTCCATAAATCTTTCCCTCTCTATATCCAAAAAACCCATTTCTATAGCACTCTTAATTATTAGATTTAAAACTAATAATTGGAAATGCTCTTGGATGGCGTC
This sequence comes from Promethearchaeota archaeon, assembly GCA_048940805.1. GTDB lineage: Archaea > Asgardarchaeota > Lokiarchaeia > Sigyniarchaeales > SOKP01 > Loki-b32. The sequence continues at coordinate 25,612 of JBHLOF010000030.1, read as the reverse complement.
CCAAATTAAGCCCATTTCCTTTAATTGATAAGTGATTTCTTCAGCCATCACATCTAAGTCATAAATCACATCATAAATCCCTTCCTGTAAGTTTATTATTTCATCCATAAGTTTATCTTTAATAAGTCTGAGAGTTGTGGTTCCTACTAAATCTTCTTGATGAAAAAAGAAATCATTTTCCTCTCGTTTTATTAAATAAAAGCCAAATTCATCCTTCATTAGTTTGAATCTTGCTAAGTAATTGATCGCTTCTGGTGAAACATTGTAAATTTCACAAAATTGTTCAAGGTTTAATTTATAACCTGCAAATTTTTGGGAGATGGCTTCATCAAAATGCCAGTAGTTTCCTGCAAATGCGCCTTGACCTAGAATTGAATTATAAAAAATATAAAAAAGTGATAAATAAAGATCTCGATCTTGCTGCAATTCAAAAAAGTTATCTCCTATTTTAGAGATGATTCTTATGATATGGATTATAAATGGGTCTTCTATATTAATCTCCTTATAAAAGTCTATTAAATCTTCGAGTTTTCTGACGTTTTCTTTTAATTCATTTACAATAAATAACTCATCCTTTAGTTTTAAAGGCTCTCCTCCCAGTTTTTCTATACCTTTTTCTAAAATTATGTATCCTTGATATTGTTTTTTGGTTTGTTTATCTGTAATTAATCTTTGTTCTATATTTTTTTCTTTTCTATGAATGTTAAGGTATTTCGATACTGTTGACCTACTTAAATTTGAATATTTTATTATATTCGTAAACCTCTGCGGACCTAAATTCCTAAGAATAAATAATATTCTCCTACTATTATCTTCAATATTACTCGACTTTTTTAAAAATTCTGTCTTTAATTTTTTTGAAATATTCCAACTTTCCATAATATTAATATAATAGTCTATTTATATAAAATATACTTTTTTTCTATACTTTGACTAAAAGAATTATGAAATACTAATTATATCAAATTAAGTATGTTTTTCATTAATCCTATACAATATAAAGTTTTAAAAGCATAGGAATTAATTTTAGAATTTGAAATTAAATTTATAATTGATCAATAAAGTTTGAAATAAATGACGATTGAAGACCCTAATGTATTAAAAAGAATAAAGATTATTGAGAAAAGGTTGGATAAGATCGAAGAGCGTCTATCCTTTATAGAGAATAGATTAGGTCGATTACCATCACAACCACCTCCGCAACCAGGTCCATTACCATCTCCCAAACCACCCGGCCCACCTGGAAAACCTCCAGAACCTTTCCGATTTTAGTCTTATAAGTATCAAAAAAACTAAACTTAAGTCTAATCTAAAGTACCAAAGACCTTAAGTAGAAATTAATCCAATATTATTTTAACAAAATAATATATTGAAAAAAGTTGGTATAAAAAATGACTCAATATAGGTTTAGACTTACTGGCGTGCCACCTGATCAAGCGATCAAGCTTGTTGAACTAGATCCGAATAACTCTATAGCAGAAATTAAGAAAACTGTACAAAGAGAATATAAATTAAATCCGATTCTTGCGATTCAATTCATTTTTAAGGGCAAAGTATTACCTGACCAATTGAAATTTGCAAAAATTGGAATTCATCCAAAGAAGGATGTAATTACAGTCATGGCGACCCAAGCGGGTGGCTAATAAGTTTACGGGATTATGAGAAAATAGCCGGCTAATTTTTTCTCTTTATTTTCATTTTTTTATAGATTAATGTTCTATAATAAGAGCATTATTTAGAGATAAAATTTCCTTTAAGTCTTTAGAAAATGTTTTGAATTGAGAGATTTCTCCATTAAAGTTTTTGAGAGTCTTGTGATATTTTTTTAAGAACTTTTCTATGATACTTTCTGAAATCAATTCTAATTTTTTTTTGTCATAATTCTCATGTTCACACTTGAGTACTAAATGGTATTGAGATTTATGAGTATAAAAGAAGAAAATGATACTATCCAATATTAAAACATTTAAACTTTCCTTAAAATTTTCTTTTGTAAATCGACATATTATATCAAAATAACTAGCTAATGATTGTTCATCTCTTATACTATCAAAATTCTTAAAATTATGATAATAGAGAGCTAAACCCGCGTGATTAATAACCATTAATTCATGTATCATCTTGATTTTTACGTATTATTTTTTGATATAAAATGAATTTTCATAATAGTTTAATATCACTCTGAAGATTGAATTGTGAACAACTAACAAATGAAATGATATATTTTTATACTTTCTTTTAAATCAGGCAAGTTTTGATTTTTAAATTACCTAGCATAAATTGCACATGCTAAATATATAAATGGTGACTTCCAGAAAAAATAATTAAAAAAGAATGGATCTAGTTCTTGCACTTCAAGCCAATTGTTCAACGGGTATTTTCTTAATATTATTATAAGCTTCAGTTAAACACCGTTCAGCATCGTTTATTATGGTATTTATGATATCTGCTACACTCTCTACACTATCGATTAGTTCAACACTTTGTCCCATGTAAGCAATACCCTCTTCAAGATTGCCCTCATATGTCTTCTCAAGTTCAGCCAATTCTTGCTCAACCTTACTCATGGAAGTCTCCGCTGCTTGTTTTTCTTGTTTATTGGATACTAATTGATGAGTCTCTGCCTTTTTGTTTTTCCAAACCCTTGCGGGGCCAAAAATCCCGGTTTTTAACTCAGTATCGGAAGCGTTTGATTCATTAACAATTTTTTTATAATTATCGTGAAATTCGCACTCCTTTGAAGAAATAAATCTAGAACCCATCGCAATAGCACCTACACCCATTGATAGAGCAGAAGCTAATCCCGCTCCAGTGGCATAACCTCCGGAGGCAATAATCGGCACATCTGGTAATTCTTTCCTAATCTTTTGAAGTAGAACGAGAGTACTAATATTTTCATAGGATTGATGCCCACCACCCTCCGTGCCAGTAATCACTAATCCATCAATACCAGTGCTAACTAGTTTTTGAGCAAGATATAATGAAGGTGCGACATGAAAATGTTTAATATTTGATCCGCTTTCCTTTAATTTTTCAAAATGCTTATTGTATATCAATCTAGGAGACCCTGCACTAGTAATTAAATAAACACATTGCTCCTTTATTTTTTGATTTTCCATAATAAATTTCGGGAGTTGCCTACAAAGTTTTATAGCATCTGGTTGCAATCTTGCGGTTCTGATATTAAATCCAAAAGGTTTATCAGTATGCTCAACAACATATTCCATACTTTTTTTCATTTCATCTAAAGTAACCGTTCCATGAACTGTTACATGGCTTAAAACACCTAAACCCCCTGCTTCTGAAACTGCCACTGTTAATTTTGTTGTATAAAAAGGTCCCATCGGAGCACTTAAAATTGGATGCTTAATTCCTAACATTTTTGTAATATTTGTCTCAATCACCATACTTATCACATCTTTTCAAATTCTTTGCATAAATGAAAATAAATTAAATCCATAATTATTAAGTTAAACGATTAGTTATTTTTATCAAAAATTAATTTATAAAACTTTTACTTGGAAACCCACTCTCAAAAGTATTATTTCTCTTTTGTTTTTATTAAATTTTCTTATAATTTTTATTAAACTCAATAACTGAGACATAATTATTAAGATAACTTTAATATCATCATTTTAAGAAGTATTAAAACAATAAAAACAAAATATCTTAAATCGAATTATTTATTGTGGATTATTTTTTTGATAATCTCGATTATTTGATTAGCAACTTTCTTTATTGTTTCTGTAAGTTGAAATTCAAAAAAAGGTAGGTCTTGATTTTCATTTCGCTCATCAAGTGTAAATTCATCTTGTTTATAAAACTTTAATTCTGTAAATCCGTTGAGGCTCTCGGGTACAAAACCAATCATAAAGACACTTAAATTTGGTATTTTATCAAGCAATAGATCAACTACAACATGTAAAGGAATTGTATGGGTTGAAATTGGCACAAAATCCTTAATGTTTTCCCGCTCAATTATAGCAACGGTACCAGGGGGTTTATTAAGATTGCATGTATCCAATAAAACTAAATGTGTAGCTTTAAAATCGACGATTTCTTCAATCCGACTCATCGGAGATACTCCTGCATTAATAAAAAGAAATTTGTTATTTGATAAGCTTAAAAACTCACTTATAACATATGGTCCAACACCATCATCACTGAGTTTCTCTTCCCCAACTCCTACAAAAGCAACTCTTTTTGCTCCTTCTAATTTGGATTTTAGCTTCTTATACAGTTCACTCATAAGAATATATTTATCAGAAAGTGTTATGTAGGATAATTTTTAGTTACACTAAAAATTTTTCTTAATTACCACAGATAAATTCATTTATTATATTGTATTAATAAGTAATGTTATATGACAGAAGATACGAGTGAGAAAACAGAGAAAATTCAATTAGAGGGAATAATTGAAAAAGATAAAGTAAAACTTCTTAATGAGAAGGCAATTGAGGAATTTTACAATAATTCATATATCGGAACATTAGAGGAAAATGATGAGAATAAACCAGTTTTAATTTTTACTCCTATAGAAGTGTTACTTCTCTGTGAAAGAAATAGGCTTTTACTCTGGGAAGATAATGATAAAACAAAGAAACCCTACGATTTTGAAAGTATATTAACTTATTTTACTCAATTTGATGATCGATTATGGCATAAATATATAATATATATGGATCTCAGGAAAAGGGGATATATTGTTCGTATGGGTTATGGAGATGGTATTGAGTTTCGGGTTTATAAGAGAGGTGCTGATTTTGAAAATGATACGGCAAAATACCTAATATTTCCTGTATTCGAAGGAAATCCAATAGAATTAAGAGATTTAGACAAGATGTCCCGAGTAGCATTAGGTTCACGTAAGGATTTAATAGTTGCGACTGTAGATAGTTTGAGTAAACCTGTTTATTACAGCGTCAAGAGATTTCAGATTTTAAACAAAGAAGAGGGAATAGAATAGTGACAGATAGATTTGTATGCGATACATCAGTAATTTTTAATGGTATCATACTTGATCTGATTGAAAATGGAGAATTAGGGGAAAAACCTGAAATTTTAATACCTACTATTGTTGTTGCTGAAATTGAATACAGAACAAATATTCATAAAGAAATTGGATTTTTTGGTTTAAATGTTCTGAAAACCTTACGTGAGTTCAATAAAGAAGAAAAAATTATATTAAATATAGCCGGTAAGCGTCCAACACGAGAGGAAATAAAAATGGCACCAGGAGGAGAACTTGATGCCTTAATTAGGGAAATTTCTTTAAATAATGATGCCACATTGATAACTGCTGATAGAATTCAAGGAGATGTTGGTATTTTCGAAGGATTAGATGTTTTTTTTGTAAAAGATAAAGGAATTCATAAGCCCAAAGAACCACTTTCTCTTAAGCTATTGGAGTATTTTGACGATAAGACTATGAGTGTTCATCTAAAAAGAAACTTGCCTCCATTTGCCAAAAGAGGATCACCCGGAAATTGGTTTTTAGAAAAAATAAATAAAGATATTATCACCCCTAAACTCATCGAGGATATCGCCCTTGAAATAATTGAGAATGTTAGAGAAGATGAGCATTCTTTTATTGAGATTGAGAAAATGGGTGCCGTAGTTGCTCAGTTGCGAGAATTCAGAATAGTAATAACAAGACCACCTTTTTCAAATGATGTGGAAATAACGGCAGTCCGACCTTTAGTTAGTTTGGAGTTATCTGATTATTCTATTGATGCGAAATTGAAGAGGAGGCTGGAGAAAGCGGAAGGAATTTTAGTATGTGGATCTCCTGGAGCTGGAAAAAGTACTTTTTGTGCAGCATTAGCAAATTTTTACTTAGGTCAAAATAAAGTAGTTAAAACATTAGAAAGTGTAAGAGATTTACAGGTAAGCCCTGAGATCACTCAATATACCAAATTGGAAGGAAATCTTGAAAATTCTGCAGATATCCTCTTATTGGTAAGACCTGATTTTACAATTTTTGATGAAGTAAGAACCACTAAAGATTTTGAAGTATATGCTGATTTTCGTTTATCTGGAGTAGGAATGGTTGGTGTAGTTCATTCTTCTTCAGCCATAGATGCAATTCAGAGGTTTATCGGTCGAATAGAACTTGGAATGCTTCCTTCAATTATAGATACTATAATTTTTATTGAGGGTGGTGACATCTCGTCAGTACTGGTTATAAAAATGACAGTAAAGGTTCCCTCAGGATTTAGAGATAAAGATTTAGCTAGACCCGTTGTTGAAGTGCGAGATTATAAGTCAAGACAACTTGAGTTTGAAGTATATTCTTTTGGACAGGATATTGTAATAAATCCAATAAATCCTAAAAAGCCAAGATCTAAATTGGATCAGAAGAGGGATTTACAATATTCAAGTAAAAGTAAAAAAAGAGAAGTTAGAATTGATCTTGAATTTGAGTTTAAGAAAGATAGAGTTCTCCTTAAAGCCCCTCTACAATTTGCTAGCCAAAATATAGTTGTATTTGCAGATGGAACGGAAATTTTTACAGGTTCATTAAGTAGAAAAAGTGAAATAAATTTATCTCTTTCAAATAAAGAAGGAAGAAGAATTCTAAAGGAAATTGATAGAAATAAGGATATTTATGCCATGATAAAATGAGAAAATTAATTAGTTAAAATTCAAATAAACTCAACTTTTTCAATAAAATCAATCCATCTAAACTCCATATAGGTCTCCACCAAGGAAGGTCTTGATAGACTATTTTTAGACCACCATCATCCATAATACCATTAATAAAGTTTTTAGTTTCATTTTCTATTAATTCTTCATCTACAATATCGAGAGCATGACACCAAGCCCGGCTAAATAAAGGATAGTGATCTTTATTATTTTCAAAAAGAATGGGAAGTTGGGTGATAATTTGTTGTAACATTTTATCTTCCTCGTTGTTTTCTCTTAAGTATTTCAGGTATATAAAATAAGGATAATCATAATATGTTATTTCAGTAGGAGGAGATAAGTTTGAATAATAGTCTCGAACTTTCTTATAAAATTCCATGTCTTTCAGCCCCCACTTCTTAAACAATCCAGATAATGATAATATTCGAAAATCATCAGAACCATCCCACCATTTTTGAAACGGATATTTTTTCATATTCTTAGGAGGATGATTAATATAACCTTCTTCATTCTGCTCGTTAATAATCCAATTTAATAAATTGTCTGTGATTTCATTATCTACATAATCCAAAATATCAAGATAATGCATTGCGGTTTCAGCAGCAATAGCAGAACTATCTGGACACAGTATATCTGGTTCAATTCCATTGCCAAATCCTCCATCAGAATTTTGATAGGCTGTTAATGCTTTAATAACCTCATCTACGCTCCCACTTTCAAAAAAATATGAAAATAATTTTCTTTCTAGAAGTCGTCCATTTAAAAAAATAAATTTTTTTATTACTTTTTTTTGATTTTCATCAATTATTCGCATTAATAATACCCTTTCAGAGTAATAGATTACTAATTTTGATTTAGAATTTTTTTTACATTTTCCATTATGAATGGAAGCACTTCTTCAATCTTATTATCAAATCTTATATCGGCAACCCGGTCATAGGGCGTTTCACCCTTATTAATGAGAATTAGCTTTGCTCCATTTTGAAGTGCTATACCGGGCATATTAGCTGCGGGGGTAACAACTAGAGAAGAACCGATTACAAAAAAAACATCAGATCTTTGAGAACGATTTATAGCTTCCTGTAGTTCATCATAAGGTAAAGGATCTCCGAAATTTACGATGCTAGAAATTAATCTTCCACTACAATTTGGACATGTTGGTTGATTCTCTCGTACTCGTTGTGTTCTATATCCAGAACCAAATTTTTTCTTATCCCATCCAGCCTCTTCAAAAGTAATTTTCTTACCACATTCTAAACATTTCATAAAGTACATATTTCCGTGTAATTCGGAAAGCCTTTCAAACGGGATGCCTGATTTAGCATGTAAGCCATCAACGTTTTGAGAAATAACATAATCAACTTTACCCATTTCCATAAGTTCAACAATAGCATAATGATTAACATTAGGTTCTACTTGGTCCCAAGGTTTACTTTTTGGTGGTGGGAGACCTTTGTCTCTTCTTGTCCATAATCCATTAGGTCCACGGAAGTCTGGTAAACCACTACCAGTTGAAATACCTGCTCCAGTAAATACGACCAACCGTTTTGATTCTGCAATCCATTTAGCTGCAAGAGTTATCTTTTCTTCTAAATCTTCAGATTGCATAATATTATCATAAAATATTGGGTTATATAAAGGTATTTAATGTTTAAAACTGTTTGATAGAAAGTAATACTATATCAAAAGATGATAATCAGAAAAATACTATTTGGTTTTTAGAGCACCTTTTACTTTTTCCATTATAGGAGGGAGGACCTCCTCAATCATATTATCGAACCTTATATCCGCAACCCTATCGTATGGTGTTTCACCTTTATTAATGAGAATTAGCTTTGCTCCATTTTGAAGTGCTATACCAGGCATGTTAGCCGCAGGAGAAACAACTAAAGATGAACCGATCACAAAAAAAACATCTGAATTTTGAGAACGTATTATAGCTTCCTGTAGTTCATCATAAGGTAAAGGATCTCCAAAATCAACAATGCTGTTGATTAGCCTTCCTCCGCAATGTGGACACATAGGTTGACCCTCTTTAACTGGATCTTTCCTCATTCCTCTCCCCCATTTGGTTTTATCCCATCCCACTTCCTCAAACAGCATCTTTTTATTACATGATAAGCATTTCATGAAAAATTGATTACCATGAAGTTCACTCATTAATTCAAAAGGAATCCCTGATTTTGCGTGCAACCCATCAATATTTTGGGAAATAACATAATTTAATTTCCCTAATTCCAACAATTCTGCTACTGCGTAATGATTAGCATTGGGTTCCGCTTGATCCCACGGAACTTTAGATTTTGGAGGAGGTAATCCTTTATCTCTTCTTGTCCATAAACCATCCGGACCCCGAAAATCGGGTATACCGCTACCAGTAGAACATCCCGCCCCGGTAAATACAACTAATCTTTCGGACTCGATTATCCATTTGGATGCCAAATCAATTTTTTCTTCTAAATCCATAAAATACAGTAAAAATAGGGAATTTAAAAAGATTTTTGAAAATGAGGCACATATACATGAATATATTTTAGATATCGTTAGGAATGGAAAATTGGGGTATTTTATATACTTCGATTGAAAAAAAAAGTTGATAAAAATAAGCTAGTCTACCAAGCAAATTCTTTGAATATTGATTTTGCTTTAACTTAACTTTAAATAAAAATTGTTTAATAAGATATGTAGGAAAATAAAGGGTTGAGGATTATTTTCACATATACAGTACAATTTGACGAGCAAGCATTAAGAAGCAGTGAAAAACATTATAGATCAGTTAACGTCACTAAAAAACAAATGAAACTAATTAATGGTATTTCGAAAATTATATGTGAATTTATTAACATTCCCGAAATACCGATGAAAGCTACAGTATGGAACGCATTGAGAGAATGGCAAATAAAAAATGATATGTCAGTTGCTGACATCCCGATAATGCCCGTGGGTAAAAGTTTAAATGCAGTAAAAGAAATTTTTACCATTGGCAAAAGGATGGTTAAGGAAATGGTTAAGTATCATGTACCTAGAAATGAAAATATAATTGATGTGGTTTTTGAAAAAGCCTTTATGTTCTTTTTAGATTATTATAGTACAAATCGTTGTTAACATTTAACTTTTAGAAGTTTTAAGAGTTTTTGAAAATTTCTACCCAAATTATAATATTCAATCATCTCTAGTGGTTCTTCGATATCGATTAGACTTCTTTGGCTATGAGAATCACATCCTATTGCAACAGGAATATTATGATCTCTTAATTTTATAAAAAAGGATTCATTTTGACGGGAGTAATAAGTAGGATAACTTGAATTAAACTCAAAATAAATTGAATAATTTTCAAGAAAAGAAATTAGTATATCAAGATTGTCATGTACAAAAAATGATGGATCGAAATGTGCTAATCCTATAATAGGCATTTCATTTACATTATCTATTGATCTTTTCCAAAAATTAATTATATTTTTCAGAAAGGCTATAGTCTCATAATCTTGTAGATATTCAAATAAAACAATATCAAATTTAGAAGGTTGAATAATTCGCTTTATGAATTGAAATGAACTTCCTAAGTCAATTTCTATACCTTTAAAAACCTGTAGGTTGTTTTTATTTTTTCTGAGATAAGTTTGACATTGGCTTATTTCTTCTAAATATTCATTTACTTTTTCAACATTTATTAACTTAGTAACCCATTCTTTCCATGAATTTGTAAAATGGTCAGTGATCGCGATAATATCTAAATTTAGTGTTAATGCTCTTTCAACTAATTGTCTTATAGAATTTTTTCCATCAGAAAAAGTTGAATGAATGTGAAGATTGATTTTTGGGAAAGGCATAATCTTAAAAAAGATCGAAACTAAATTCCTAATGTTTTTGTTTCTTGATTTAAATACAAGCTTAAAGGTCCACTGAATAATAAAATCACTCCAAAAAACAATAGGAAAGCATTAAATAGGAATTCTCCTGTTTTTTGGGGTATAATCATGCTCCCAAAAACAATATTATCTATTGAAATAATCTCAAACATAATTAAAGCATATAATGAGAAAATAAAGAATGAAGATGCTATTTGTACCAAACCTATTACTATATTAACATTATATATTAACTTTTGCTTAGATTTTTTTAGTTCTATTATTCTACCAACCCCAATATCTATTGCAACCTCCTTTTTTGATACTCTTTTTATGAAAAAATATACCAATTCTTTAAGAGGTATTATATCTAAAAATATTGTTCCAATTGTAAATATGCATATAAAAATTAACACACGAATTAAGATATAAGTAAAAGTTAAGGTAAATCCTGGTATAGGGGAAGATACTGTGCTTAGATTGTTTATAATCCAAATAAAAAATCCTATTAGGATTATGGCAAAAAATTTCAAGCCTGCAAAAGTAAACACTATTGAATGCCGGTCTGCAATGGTTAATAAATAATAAGTAATCCCGATAACTAAAATTATAATTCCTAAAATAACCGCGTTATAATTTAAAGTAAAAGATAAAACTAAGCAACTAGAACCTATAATTATCGGTAAATAAGGGAAAAATGGAGCTTTAAATGGTCTATCTAATTCCTTTCTCTTATATCTGAGACTAACTGCTGCAAAGTTTACAAATGCGAGCCCAAAGAAATAAATAAAAGTTGTAATGTTTGCAGTGAATCCAATATTGGCAAAAATCATTGCTAAAATCGTAAAAAGTATTGTAATTCCTGTCGTGATTATCAAGACTAAAGTAGGTACTTGAGTTTTTTTGTTTACCTTTAAAAGTTTCTGCGAAACATAATGATCTCTTGCTAATGCGTACATAACACTAACGGCTGATCCTAAAGCAGCATTCATAGTAATAAAGGTCGAAATTGTTGCCGCAATACCCATTAACAAGTAACCTGGAAATCCTAAAATGTCATTTAATATTATTGCTAATAAAATGGGAGAATCACCAAGACCTGTCGGATTATTCCCTATATTTATCATTACGACAATAGTTATAGTTATATAAATAAGAAGTGTTATTAGAATTGCAAATATGTTCGATTTGGGTATATTCTTTGAAGGATTCTTTAAATCTACATTTAAATAAGCTAAATTAGTGGTCATTCCAGCAAAAAAAATGAACATTAGAGCAAACATTAGTATTATACTAAAGAAATTTGTGCTTGATGACAAAAATGCTAAATCAAAGTTCGAAGCATTGGTAATAGGTGCTATTAGAAAGCCCGAGATGATAAATATGCTAAAAATAATTAATACTACAATAGTTAGAGAAACAAAAGTACGTAAAGCTATTTTTTGAGACCTAAATACAACTATAGCTATAAAGAGAATAGAAACGATTGCGATAATAATAAAAAAATTTCTCATGAATGGTAGGGGAAAGAATGCTTCAATTACAGCGAAAAAAGCCTGCGCAGAAAATGAGAATGTAGCAATGTTGGCAATCCATAAAAAAAAGCCAATAATAAACGCTAGAAACCCTCCTAATGCCTCCTTACTAAAATTATAAGCTCCACCAGAAATAGGCAGACTAGTTGATAACTCACTAAAATTTAAAGCTGTGAAAAATATTAAAACTCCCCCAAGAATTAGGCTGATTAACACACCGGATTGAGCAATATTGATAGCACTTCCTAACAATACAAAAATTGAACCTCCTATTCCGCAGCCTATCCCATAAATAATTCCTGTTGATAAGCTAATTTTTCGTTTAGGAGGAGCTACCTCCAGTTCCTTTTCTGTCAAACTTAAATCATTGAAATTTTTGTATAAAACCTATTTCTTAAATTTTATGATTTTTCTAGATGAAAGATTCCAGATATTATTGAAAGAATTGCCCCAATTAAGAGAAATATTACAATCAAAAATGAATTAAAGTTTACTCCTCCCAAGTCAATTACATTGAAAAAAATACCCGCAGCCCAAATTATAGCAAAAATTCCAAATCCAATTAAAATCCCCCCAAAAAATTTGGATGCTCGATATATTGCGGATAAAACTTCTAGTCTGTGTATTCTGCTCTCTTTATCTCTAATTTCTTTCTCCTGATTTTCTAATTCTTCCTTTAATTGTTGAAGTATTAGTTTTGAATCATTAGTACTAGTTTCAATTGCTTCTTTGGCTTTAACTAATTTTCCATGTTCAGCTTGCATATGCTCTAATTTCTCTGTTAAAGCTTCTAGACGTTCTTCTCTTTCAATATATTCTGTGTTTGAGGTTTCTATATCTTTTTTCAAATCTTCAAATCTTTTTTCATTTGTATCAATTAGATTTTGCTTTGTGTTTATTTGCTCATCCAAGGAGTTCATTGTGTCTCCTAAATCTTGAATACGAGATTCAATTTCTATTAATTGCTGTTGTTTATCGGTAAGTTGTACTTTATATTTTGCCAAAAGCTCTTCATAAGTTTCTTTTTGTTTTACCATCTCAGGAAATCCATCATGATAATCTTCTATAATTTGCTCGACTTCCTTGATTCTTTTTTCTTTTTTCTCAATTTGCTCTGTAAGTAAAGCTTTTTCCTCTTCTTTCGCTTCAATTTCTGTATTGGAATGCTCTAGTTCAATTTTATTTTTACTAATGGAAATTTTAAGAGTTTCATTTTCAGCTCGTTGGCTTTTCAGTTTTTTCTCTAATGCTTCTGATTCTTCCCTTTGTTTATCGAGGTTTACTTCTTTATCTTGGATTTCTTGATTAAGTTTTGCAATTTTGTTTCGTGCGTCTTCTTGTGTAGTTATTTTTTCCTTAACTGAATCAGTGAGCACAATTAAGTCTACTTGTCTACTTTCGTAAGTCTTTATAAGTTGTTCGTTATTTTTAAGTAGTTCTTTGTATTCTTTCTCTAAGTTCTCTTTACTCTCCTTAGTAATGTTAAATGTTTCATCCAAATTATTCATTTCTTCAGTTTTACGATCATACTTTTCTTCTAAAGATGTAATTGTTTCTTCAATCGCTGCTAGATATTGCTCTTTATCTTCAATCTTTTTTAGAATCCCCTCTAGTTTTGTTTGAGATTCTTTTATTTCTTCACTAATTTCTTCAATAGCCTTTTCCTCTTTTTCACGTTTTTCTGCAGTTTCCCCGTTTGTGATTGTTTCTGAAATATCCTCAATGGTACTTTCAAAAGTTCTCAATTTTTTATCTATTAGATCTCTGGAATTTTTAGCTTTAGATAGAAATTCCTTATCTACCTTCTCAATTTCCTTATCCGCCTTACTTTCCTTCTCTTCACCCTTAAGTTCGTCCGTCATTATATCGCGTTTATGAATATTGGATTAATAATAATATTACCTCATATAAAATTAGAATAGAGAATTTTAAAAATTATTTATTGTATCTGTAAAAAAATTTCCTTTGATCAAATAGCTGTTGATATAAATAGAACATTGTTTTGCATATCAAATTATATATTATGAATAATACTCATTTCGGATATTTAAATTTTGATTTTTTTTCTTTTTTTTTTGGGAATCTGGATAAGTTAAATGAGTAAATTTAAATATTACCGATACATGGACGACATTCTTTGTCTCTAAATTTCATTTTATCACTAACCTTTATGTTTCTGTGCTTCTAACCTTGAAGGTAAGATGGTGGGGAGATACAATTTATGAATAGTATTTATATGATCTTGAAAACCTTTTCAAGTGTTCTAATTTACCCAGAATGAATAGTTAACATATTAATTTTTCAATTTTGAAGATTTCATCTGTCAATAAAATTCATTACCTCATCATACGATGTGTCTGGCATAGGACCGAACGATTTTACTTTCAGTGCTCCTACAGCATTAGAAAAAATTCCTATTTTTTTAAGATCCCAACTTTTGAGAGATCCTACAATAAAGGCACCTGCAAATGAGTCACCAGCTCCGGTGGGATCAACCTCATTCACATTAAAACCTAAAATGTTTAAACCTTCTGGTTTCTCAGGGGTAAAGATTAAACAGCCTTTTTTCCCTAATTTAAGTACAATTATCTTTGGTCCTAATTCCAATAATGTTTGACATGCTTTTTTAAATCCCTTAACGCGTGCTAACATTTCAGCTTCTTCTCCACTTGGTAATAGAATATCAGTTTCTTCTAATATTGAAATACTAATTTCTAAGATTTCATTTAAATCGAGCATTTCAGGCCTAATATTTGGATCAAAGGATATTGATGCGTCTGGATTCTTCTTCTTAGCTATACTGATAGCTTTTGAACAAGCCTCTCTCGAACTTTTACTTATAGAAAGTGAACTTCCCATAATATGAAGATTTTTGATATCTTTAAAGTAATGTTCTTTTACATCACTTGGAGAACATTCACCCGCAGCTCCTTTTGCAAATATAAATTTGCGAGAACCATCGGAATTATATTGATTAAACGCAATTCCAGTATGTTCACTTTCTGAGACCCTAATTTGAGATAAATCCACACCATCTTGCCTTAATTTGTTAACAATACAATCACCAAATTCATCATTCCCTATTACACCTATATATCCCGTTGTAAAACTAAATGGTTTTGACATTCGAGCTGCTGAGCTAATGAAAATAGCTGGAGCCCCACTTGGATAGGGACCTTTGTAATAAGCACCAGTTTCTACATGGGGAGTATCTAATTCTGTTCGCATAATTTCAACTAGTAATTCACCTAAAGAAATTATATTCGGACTCATGATTATATCCATTTTTTATTTTTCTAATTTAAAGTAGAAGGATTATAATTTGAGTAAATCAAAACTTATTAGAATAAATTTACTTACTAAGTTTCTGCTTAAAGGATTCAATAGTGCTAGCAATCTCATTCAACTGTAGTTTTAATTCCTTAGGATTCATTCTTTTTAGTTGATCAATGTTTTCTATTATCTCCTTAAGCTCGCTTATCCAAAGATTCATTAGTATTTCTTTTTCCTTATTTTTTACAGCTGTTTGCATTTCATTAGAAATCCATTCTTTTGCGTTTTCGAATATTTGTTTTTCAAGCATATCCATTTTCATTTCAGTTAAATCTTGCTGACTTTTTATATTTTCCAAAATAGGTTTAATTTGATTTTGAAATTTTGTATTTTCCTCATTATGCTTCTTCTCAATATCACGCAAGACCGTGTCTTTTACGTCAAATTCTTCTTTAATATTTTGAATTTTATTTAATAATCCTTCATTCATTTCTTTAATTCTTTTTAATAACGATTTAATGTCATCTTCTATTATATTCATTCTCTCATTGAACTTCTGATCCAAAAATTTAATTCTTCCATCAACTGCTTCACCAAATTTTTTAAAGCCTTCTACTAATCTTTCTTCTAATTTATCATATTTTTCATTTAATTCCTGATTAAAACTGTTCGTTAGATCTTCAATTTTCTTGGTAACATTTTTATCTTGATCACTAATTTTACGAGCTAGTTCAATAGTTTCGGAAATTGATTGTTCTTCGATTCCTTTAATTTCTTTTATTAAATTATTTTCTATTTTATTATTTTGTTCATTAAATTTATTGTTCTGTGATTTAATCTGATCCTCAACCTTTGATTCTAATTTTTGAATTTGATCAGATAATTTTTGCCCTAATTTTTTAATTTGAAGTTCATACTTTTGTTCAAGTTTTAATATTTGATCTTTTATTTCTTTTATATCTTTCTGTGAGAGCTCTTGGTTATTTGAAATGTTATTACCACCTAATTCGGTTTAAATCTCTTATTTCTACCTTGCTTTTATTTGGCTGTAATTTTTTTATTTTTTGAACTTACTATTAATAATTCATTTTCTTCTCTTGTTAATCTTATTAGTGTTTCAAGATTTTGTTCACATTCCTTTTTGGAATGCTCTAACCAATCTGCTAATTGGTCCACTAATTTTGTGGAGATTTTTAGTTTTTGTTTTTTTAATTGAGAAATATTGTTCTCTAATTTACAAAGATCATCAAAAAAATTTTCAGATAATACTGTTTTTTGAGCAGAAATTTTTTGTAATTCGTGCTTTAAAAATTTCTGATACTTCTCTTCCTCATCTACCTCTTTTAGGTGTAGATCTTCCTTTTTTAATTTAGGTTTTAATTTCTTTTGTTTTGAACTAATTGAAGATAAATTTACCAAGTATTCCTTTAACTCTTCTTCTGTTTTTCCTATAATCTCAATGTACTCTGAACTCGAATCTTCAGGAACTAATTCAGGGAACAAGAGTTCTCCCCTTCTCAAAAAAGTGTATATAAGTAGCTCAAAACATTTTTGTACATTTAAATTAGAGGTTGCAGAAGTTATAACAAAGTTTTTATTTTCACCCAGAAAATTTTTTATAGCCTTTTTAAATTCATTATTTAGTTTTAATTTGTCAAATTTATTCCCCACTATTAGAGTTAAGGGTTCTTCTGAAAAACGATTTATTTTTTCAATATAATTCTTTTCATGATTCTTTAAGGTTAATTCTGGTCTAGTTAAATCAAACACAAATAGAGCAAGATCTACATCCGTAAAAAATGCATTATTGATAATAGGATTAATAGAGCGATTACCCCCTACATCCCAAATGTTGAGCTTAAATGAAACATCTGCTTTTTTTAATATAATATTCATTCTGTTAACACTGCTATTGATTGTAGGTGAATATTCACTTGGAATATCTACCCCTATAAATAAATTTATTAAGGATGTTTTTCCAACCGCTCCTTCTCCATAAACGGCAAGTTTTAAGTTAACGTTCTTAAGCAATTAATCTCCGCCTAATAATTCTTATTAAAAGGTTGTATCAATACAAATAATATTTAATAAATAAATGGTAGTATAAATTGTGAGTTAATTCTTAAATTTTTAACATGTATTTTATATTTAAATTTATTTAGAAAATTAGCTTAAAAGTCAATAGAGAATTATGCCAAAATTTTAAAAATTTCATTCTGGGTAAGTAATAAATGATGAACCCTTAGGGTTCAAATACTTAAATAGTTTTTACTCTTATCCTCAAATATTTACAATAAAAAATCTATTTTCAAATGAAAGATAAAAACAAAATTGAATTAATAGCTGAAATCATTGATCGCTATGATGAAGGTAGCTGTTTATATTGTGGGAGCACATTAAATGGAGATTTGGAAGATTTTGATGAATTTCAATCTGATGATTGGTGTCCTGATTGTTGTAAAAATATAGATCCTGAAGATGATTGGGATGGAGCTTGTATAAAAGCGATAGATAAAGTAATTCACAATGAAAAGTTTAAACCCTAATTTAATACATAAAAACAAATTAGTGCTTCTCTGTACATGTACAATATGAAGAATTTAATATCAATCCTCCACAGGAGCAAGACTTTCTATTTGAATTTATAATTAAGGTTTGAATAACATTATTCTCTAAGAAATCCTGAGATTTTACTGAGATAACTGAGAGTTATTTATATGGATTTATTGATAAAAAATCTTATCGAAGACTTGAGGTAAATTATCTTTTATATTTTTACGAGCAGTAAGTATAAAAATAATAGCAATAATCCCTCCTAAGCCAAATTGAATAATACCATTTAAAAGAAGTTCATATAAGGCTCCAGGAACTCCGAAAATGAAAATTTCATAAAGAAAATAACCATAAGCCATAGTTATTCCTCCAACAATCACCGCGATAATATCTTTATAATTTATTCGTGATTTTATGCTCTTAGGATCAGCTATTAAGCCGACAAGAAACCCTTCTAAACCTTTTATAATTAATGTTGCAGGAGCATAAATAGTGAATCCCAAAATAATGTCTGCTAAAGAAGATCCTATGCCTCCCGCGATACTACCTATTAGAGGACCAAAGATCAAACCAGTAATCATTACACCTGCATCTCCGATATTGATAAATCCTTGGGTTGCAGGTATGGGAATTGAGATAACCATTGTTAATATACAAATTAAAGCAGAAAAAATTCCAACAATTGATAGAGAGAGTGTATTATTTGGGAGTAAATAGCCCATAAACTCCTTTTTTTTGTTTTCATTAACCATAGTAAATTCTCATTTCAGTAATAATTTGTAGTCTTGAGTTTGAAGATGATATTTAGAAATTTGAATATATCATGAATTTATTTGCTGAACCCAAACTATAGACTTCATATTTTGAACCTTTTTTTGTTTGACAAAATAATTGAATCATCGGAAATAAATAGATCTGGGAGGTTATTTGAGAATCCTTATCCTTTTCGTGTCTTCTATAATCAGTCCTAGCGGCACCTATTGTTTTACTAATATTTTTATTCATATATCCCAAACTGGCTTCAGACTTTGATTCCAATTCTTTAAAATTATTAAATTTTATCCCTTCGATATCTTCAATCATTTTATGAAGATCTTCGCCAATTTCTTTTTCATATTTAGTTTGAGCACTACTATGAAGGATTGGAACACCTGTAACTACAGTCTGGAAAGGTACAGGTAATATTTCATATTTATACACGTTCTTATGACCCCCACATTCCTTACAAAGTTCATTTCTATTACCTGTACCAAAACATGCTCCACAAGGATAAGAAAATGGTTTTTTCTCTTTTTTTTGTTCTTCACCGACTAAAACCGTAAAGTTTTCCTCGATTTTACCAGTTCCTTTACAGGTTTTACATTTATTTTCAATATATCCCTTCCCTCTGCAATTTTTGCAGGGTACAGCTTGAATTGATTCAAAAACCGGGACATTTTCTTTTCCGTTCCACTCATCTTTGTTGATTTTACTTGATCCCTTGAAAGAATAATATTGTTCTCTCCCCACTCTTGGCGCAGTAACTAAATTTTCTTCTTTATCTGTAGATAATGCACCAATTGTTTTTTTAACAGCAAAATAAATAGCTGCTTCTTTCATAGTATCCTTTACATACTCAGCAGCACTTACTGCATCCAATGAAAATATCGCCCCTTTTGTCCCAAATTCCTTTTCCATCTTCTTATGATTAGTTCTCGAAGTTTTCTGCTTCCACTTCTCGAAAATATCGTCCAAATTAGGTGTTTTAATCCTAACATCAGGCAATATTAAATCACTTCTATGTTATTATTTATTAGACTTTGAGTTTATTTTTAATTATAAAAATATAAAATAGTATAATTTATAATTTTTATATAGAATTAAAAAAAACATCTAGACTAAATTAAAAGAATTAAAAATGTCAGCAGAAGAACGTCAAGCAGCAGAATACTTCCTTGAATGGATTAAAGGAGGCTCTTTTGCGCAATGGATTGAACATTTTTTAAACCAAGGAGATGAAGAAAAACTTAGACAGATTAAGGAAGTGTACGATAAAATCAAAAGAGTCTTTGGTTTTTAATTTTTCATTGTTTTTTAATTAAATAACTCAAGAATTTCAATTTTATCAATGAAAAAATTGAAGTTCATGATTTCATTTTATTCTATCAATAAATATTTTTCAAATTAGGTAAAAGATTTGAGTTTACCAACAAGGAATTTCTTTATTGTTTTTAATAAGAATCGTGCTTCTACGAAAGAATTTAATGTAAATTTCTTTTATTTAAAGAAATTCCAAAAAGATGGTAAGGGTTTTTCTTACATTAGTGACCCATTTTTTAAAGGAACTGTACAGTTCGGTTTAGATTTTAAAAATAAGATACGAACTTTGAGTTTTAATAAAATTGAACAAGATGGTGTTGTTTCTCCCTTAAATCCCCGTCTTTTCAAACAATTTCTAGTATCCAAATTCACTAAATTCATTGCATTTTCTAGTAAGTCAAAACCTGAAGTTTTTAAACATGTAAATGATATGCTTACTAGTTTTCAATTTGATAAAAACAATATTGTTAGTTTAGTTTTTTGTAATTCTTGCTTAGATTCTCAGAAATTTACAATTTTAGATCAATCTAGTCAAATAAAATCATTTAATGATCAAATCCTCTGCTCAGAATGTGCTTACGAAATTGTAAAAAGAGAAGCAAAAATGAGAGGATTAATTATTCAAGAGCGAATTAATCCTAAATTGAAGAACTTCTTTGTCCATATGCTCCTGAAATTTAAGGATATTAGAAAAGTCTTATCCGTGTTTCAAGCTGAATTTAATCCAGTTAATAATAAGGAGATCACTCTTTATGATATTGAAGTGGAGACCCCTATAGGAAAAGAATATCTAAACCAACAGTTTGAGCATCTTGATATACCTCAATTATTTAAGGATTTGTTAAAAAAATCAAACTTAGATTTCTTATTGCCTATCCAAGCGATTTCAGTAAAGAATGGATTATTAAGCGACTATACAAATCAATTAATAATGGCTCCGACTTCAGGAGGAAAGACATTAGTTGGGGAATTGACAGGCATCTCGAAAATATTAGATAATAAAAATTCAAAGTTGCTTTATTTAGTACCAATAGTAGCTTTAGCAAATTTAAGAACTGAGGAATTTAAAGAGAGATATAATGATCTAAATTTAAAGATAATAAAAAAAATTGGAGAATCGTTATTTGAACAGCAGGAAACTGTTGATCAACAAGAATTATTTGATGCAGATATTATCATCGCTACATACGAGGCTATTGATCATATTTTAAGAAGTGGGAATAAAGACATTCTCGGTGAGATTGATACCATTGTCGTAGATGAGATACAAACTTTAATCGATCCCGAGAGAGGATATCTATTAGATGGCTTTATCGCTCGTCTGAAATTTCTCTACAGTGAAGCCCAATTTTTGTACTTAAGTGCTACTCTCGGAGAGCCAGGATTATTAGCAGATAAATTAGAATGTAAATTGATAAGATATAATAATAGACCTGTCCCAATTGAAAGACACTTACTATTATGTTTTAATGATATTCAAAAACACAAACATATATCTAAGTTAGTTAGAGCTTCTTATAATAAAAAATCCAAATATGGATTTAAGGGACAATCAATTATTTTTACCAACACTCGTAAAAAATGTGAAAATATAACTAGTTATCTATTAAATAAAGGTATTAATGTAGCTGCTTATCATTCTGGCTTAGCACATGAAGAGCGGAAGATTATTGAAGAGAATTTTCGAACTCAAAAATTATCTGGTGTTGTCGCTACTGCTGCGCTGGCAGCAGGTGTTGATCTTCCTGCAAGTCATGTAATTTTTGAATCTTTAGCTATGGGAATTAAATGGTTGTCTGTAGCGGAATTTGAACAAATGCTAGGAAGAGCAGGGAGGTTGAAAAAACATGAAAAGGGCTATGCTTATTTACTTATAGAAGCGGGTAAAATATATTCACCAAAAATGAAAGAAACTGAAGAAGAAATTGCTATTAAACTACTAAATGGAAAGATCAAAGATTTTGAATTACCACCAATAGAAAGTAAAATGCTGACAGAATTATTAGCATTTATATCAGTTTTTAATCAAGGTGTATCTAAAGAAGAAATATTCAATTTTTACAAACTTATTATCAACAATAATTACGAGGTTGACAAATTCTTACAAAGATTAATTCAAATTAAAGCAATTCGAATGAAAGAAAATAAAATGTTTAAATCTACACGCTTAGGACAAGCAATAGCAAAAAGCTTCTTATCAATCGAAGAGTGTTTAGATATAATAGATGATTTAAGAAATAAAGGGAAATCTATAATTGAAATCGCTTTGGAACTTAAACCCATTAAGAATGTTTATATCTCAAAAGGTATTGTAGCAGATTTAGCAAAAAATATAAATATGAGGTACCTGAGCAACAATCTCTGGAGTGGGAGTGTTCTCTCTTTAATGAATGCCGAATACGTAAAGAAGCGAAAGAATTTTTCCCGTGATTTTATAGAGTTCATTTCGAAGTGGATTAGTGAGATTTTTAATTGTAACTGTAAAGATAATCCTTATTGCGATTGTGGAAGAATAAATCTAGAGAAAATGATTTTAGATTCAAGAATTAAACACAAATTATCAATAGAGGAAATAAGTAGAGTTTTTGAAGAAGAATATAAAATATTAATTTTTAAAGGAGACTTGATCTCTTACCTCGAGGAGCTTATTTACAGCTTGGAAGCTATTAAAAATATTTTAGAAGGAGTATCAGGATTAGACTCAGAATATAATGAAGAGATAAATAGCATTCCACAAATAATAGCAAATATAAAGTATTAGATTCGTCTATAACGTAGAGATTTCAATTATATCTTTATCAAGTAATCTGTAATCTAAACCGACCTTTTTACGTTTTTGACGAGCTCCTTCACGTATAACTACAGCATGATCAAAAGATTCATAGAAGCTCTTATGAATCTTAATTGCTGCATCTTTAACTGTAGAGTTCTCAGCCATGATTAGAGGTGTTTCAGCAATGATTCCACCAGAGCTCATAGTATAAATTCTTATTTTTTTCAAATATTTTAGAACTAATTCCCCAAAATCAGGAGGGAAGTTTTTTTTATGGACACTTATACCCATAATCTGGGGAAACTTATCAGAATAGGCATTCTTTAAATCAGTAAAATTATCTTCCGTGTGTGGAAGATCTCCTTTCGTTGCAAAAATAATAGCTTTTTTATAAACTACAGATGGGGTTAGTGCATCAATAAGATCATCAAGGTTAATTTTACCATAAATTTTTACTATAGCGTTTCTGATTCCATTAACATTTACGATATCTTTAATTCTTTCAGTAAAATCTCCAATATCTTCAATACTTTTAGCTTTCTTTGTTAAGTACAATACTTGAATCTTATTTGAACCTGTCTTTTGAATGCTTATTGGTGGGGGAGGTCTATTGATTCTGATATCTGCCTTTGATAATTCTTTCATTAATAAATTCATCTGTTCATCTATCCCCCGAGATAGATCAATACATAAACAGAGTAAGTCGCAAGATCTAATTTGTGCCAGGATTTCTTTTCCGTTTCCAACTCCTTCAGCAGCGCCTTCCATTATAGAGGGCATTTCCACTATCTGATATCGGATTTTGTCATAATGATAAATACCTATTTCAGGCAAAGGAGTATATTTGCCTATTTTCTCCTTCGCTGCTCCTGTTAGGTAATTTAGTAAGGAAGTTTTACCAACTCCAGGTGTGTAAAAACTGCTTATCAAAATGACTTGGATCCCTTCCTTTTTAATTGAGAAGGGAGATATAACCTTCTGCGTGGATTTCTGTCTTTGTCTCTGTTCCTCAAGTTCTCGTTTCATCTTAGCTAGGCGTGACCTGTTTAAAGCTACGATCTTTTCAGTAGCTTTATGTTTAGGTACAAGTGAGATGAATTCCTCTAGGTACTTTATTTTTTCAACAATTGAATTAGCGTCTAGATACTCTTGATATTTTGCCTTAGCTTCGGCCCCAATGTTTGAACTCAAAATTCAGTCCCTTTTAAGTTTTAAAAAATGGATCTAAATCGATCCTCTGTTTTTAGTTTTAAATCCCCCAAGATATCATTAATTCTATCCTCAAAACCTTTGAAGTATTTAGGTTTTTTGGAGAAGATATCATTAAGCGAAAACCGATTAAGAAAGTGTGAGAGAATTTCACTCAGATATTGTTTTACTATTACTGGATCTGTGCCTTTTTCTACAATTGCAAAGGCTAAAAGGGGTTGTTTATTCTCAAGTTCTTTTCCGGGTAATTTAATCATTTCACAAGAACATACCAGTTTAAAAGATGCCAAAGAGATAATTGAAATATCATCACCAAACACCTCACTGGTAAAACTCTCGAGTGCTTGTAAAAATCCAGCACGTAGGTCTGGATCTAGCACATTGTCTGATGATGAATAGTATTGAACCTGTACTAAGTATTTCATACCAAAGTTTATACCAACTTCTAAAATTGCCATTTTTCAAAAGGAACTTTCTTCTTGTGAACTGAAGTAGTTTATGTTTATTTTATTCTTAACTAGTAAAAAAATTTATCTTTGTTACTCTCTTTTTTTAATAATTTAATAAAATATAATCTTAACTGTTTTTGATGAATTTTGCTATTAATTTTGAAAATTTCTCTTATTTTAGCTTAATATCTTTATATATTTAAGAATAATTCAATTGCATTTTATATGCTGTGAAAGTGTTTCGTAATAAAAAATGAACTGTTAGTGGTCCAATACCACCTGGGGATGGTGTGATTTTACCACATTTTTCCAGAACATCCTCAAAATTTACATCTCCGCATAATTTACCATTCACCCGATTTATACCAACATCAATTATGATTGAGCCATCTTTTATTTTCTCCTTGGTAATGAAGTTTGGATGCCTTACAGCTACGACCAAAATATCAGCTCTTTTCATGTGATTTTCAATATTTATTGTTGAAGTATGGCAAACTGTAACTGTTGCATTTCTTTTAAGCATCATAAAGATTAAGGGTTTTCCAACGAGATTAGATCGGTTGATGATAACCGTTTCTTTTCCTTTTAAATCAATATTATAATATTGGAGTAAAGTAATAATTCCAGTAGGAGTACATGGTGCAAAAGTTTCGTCATAATCGTAAAGTTTCCCTTTATTTACAGGTGTTAATCCGTCCACGTCTTTTTCTGGAGACAGAGCTTCAATATAATTTAGTGTATTAGAGAGGTGTGATTCTGGGAGTGGTAATTGCAATAAAATTCCATGAACATAATCATCAATGTTAAGTTTATTGATCTCCTCTGTAATTTTATCTTTCGAAAGACTTTTATTTAATTCCAGGATTTCGGATTCAATTCCTACAAATGCACAGGTTCTCTTTTTCATATTTAGATATACTTTAGACGCTGGATCGTCCCCAATCAGTATAGTAACTAATCTTGGTATGATCCTGGTTTTATCAACTACCTGGGAAATTTCATTCTTTAAGGCTAAATTTAGTTTATCTGCTAAAGCTTTTCCATCTAGTATTTTTTCATTCATTTTCAGAAACCTTTTGAGATTTGATAATTCCGATATTTAAATCAAAAGAGATAATGAAATTAGGACATGAAAAATTATAAAAATTATGAGAAATTCCTAAATCCTTCTTCTCCTCCAAATTACTACACCAATTATGGCTATTAAACCAATACCTCCCATTAAGATTATTAGAATCCAATAATTAA
>JBHLOF010000138.1:0-8668 GCA_048940805.1 Promethearchaeota archaeon | reverse complement strand
GAAAAAAGATATCAAGAATTATTTAAAATATGGACAGAATTTATCAGTAGTATGGAAATCTTCCCCTTAGGCTATAAGGAAGCTATAAAGGCTGCTGAAATCTATGAAAGTCTCGAAGCCAATGGTCAGCTGATTGATGATAACGATATTCTCACCATAGGTATTATGGTTTCTAATGGTATTTCCAAAATAATAACTAAAAATGTCAAACACTTTGAAAAAATTGAACAAATAGAAATTATTAATTACTAATCAACTTGACATGAAAAAGCTATTAAATCTTTTCAAAGGAATTTTCATTGAACTGAGACGCTGAATTTACCTTTCCATTCCAAAAGAAAGATATTGATCAAAGTATGTATTCCCATTTAAAAATGAAAAACTAGAAAAATCAAACAAATTCTAATTGTTGAATTTCCCGTTATAAAAATAAGCTTAATACAATTTCATTTGAAAAAAAAGTAATATGTATCGTATTTCACGAGAAACATTTATAATAGGAGTTTTCTAATAAAAATCATATTAAAGAAATTTTAAAGTCAATGCGATTACATCCAATAAGAATAGGTATAATTCTAGAGATTATAGGAATTATTTTTACCTTTACTATCATACAGAATTTTTTTTTTGGTATGCAAGATAATCATGACATTTATTTAGATAAGGAAGATTTAAAAATTTCCTTGTATTCCGAGAGGATTTATATTGATAATAATTGGACAACGGTCAAAGATATGGGAATTTGCACAGGTTCTGGTACTGAACCTAATCCCTATGTTATTAAGAATTTAATAATAGATGGAAAAGGATCTGGACCTTGTATCCATATTAGAAATTCTATTGTATATTTTAAGGTTGAAAATTGTAGGTTATCTAATTCGGGAACAGGTTATTCTGGAATTCTGTTAGTTGATGTTAATAATTCCCAATTAATTAATAATGATTGCAATAACAATGGAATTGGAATAACAGCAGCTAGGAGTGAATTTAATACGTTTTCGGGAAACAATATATATAATAATATTGAATATGGGATACATTTAACTGATAGTGATAATAATGTAATTTCAGAAAATATTGTAAATGGGAACGAGGTCGGAATATACTTAGGACAGAGTAATTTTAACGTTATTTTATCTAATACAGGAAATGATAACAGTCACGGTATATATTTGCACCTAAGTGAAAATAACACTATTTCAGGGAATGTGGTAAAAAAGAATAATGTTTTTGGAATACTTCTCTATAGTTCAAGTAATAATAATAATATATTGGAAAATGTCGTTAAAGGAAATGAGGATGGGATATGCTTATCAGCTAGCCAAAATAACACTATTTTGGAAAATTCTGTAAGTGATAACCATTATGGGATATGGTTACACATATTCTCTTATAATAATATCATTTTGAACAACTCTGTGAATGGTAATGAGGTTGGAATAGTATTATGGGCTCAAGATCCCAGTTTTGCCGCTTATAATAACAATATATATTGTAATTGTCTAAGTAGTAATGATGTTAATGGATATGATGCCGGTTTAAATAATCAATGGGATAATGGCATCAAGGGTAATTATTGGAGTAATTATAGTGGGGTAGATGAAAATAACGATGGAATTGGGGATATTCCCTATAATATTACAGGTCCAGTGAACGCTCAAGATAGATTTCCATTGATCACATGTCCATTCCCTACGATAAATGGTTCAAGTCTAATTCCTGGATACGAGTTATTCTTTCTAATTGGCCTTCTATCTGTTGTAATAATTATTAGAATTAAAAAAATAAAGAAAATGTTTGTTTAAAATTAATCCATCTTTTTCAATACAAACCATTATTCAACAGTTTTATTTTGCATGTGTTTAAGATTCACCTTTTCTACAAAAACATTTTAACTACAGGAAAACTCCAGTAATTATGACTATAGATGGAATTGATCAAGAAATATGTTCTAATTGTTATTCATGCATCCAAGTTTGTCCAGCTACGCTCTACAAAAAAATGGAAGATGGGAGCGTGAAGTTCCTTACTAATCAGTTTTGCATTAAATGTGGGCATTGTGTAAGTACGTGTCCAGAAGACGCGATTATAAGAAGTGAAATGGATGACATTGAAGATTTCCCCATAGGAAAAAAAGCAGACGACTTCGTGGAATATGGGGATTTAATGAATCTCTTTCGGGCAAAACGCTCGTTAAGAAGATATAAAAAGG
The DNA here is from genome assembly GCA_048940805.1 of Promethearchaeota archaeon. GTDB lineage: Archaea > Asgardarchaeota > Lokiarchaeia > Sigyniarchaeales > SOKP01 > Loki-b32. Next base: position 6,456 of record JBHLOF010000138.1, on the reverse strand, counting down.
ATAAAGTTGACGATGAATCATTGAATAAGATTTTTAAGGCTATTCGATACGCTCCTTCTGGAGGCAACAGCAGAATGTGGAAATTCGTGCTTGTTTCCAATCAGAAAAAGATAGCAATCCTCCGTGAAAGGATTATAGAGGAAGTATCGAAGGTAAATCCAAGGTATGCGAAAGGTTATAGGGTCAAAAAAAAGCTAGGGATGGATCCGATATTTTTCGATGCACCTCATCTGTTGATTCTTTATTATCCACCTAATTCACTATCAAGTGGAATAAATTCGGGGATTGCCTTGACTTATGGTATGCTAGCAGCTGAAAGTATAGGTGTCGGAAGCTGCTGGGTAGGTGTGGCTCATAGATTACTGGCTGCTAATGAGGATCTAAGGAATATGCTTAATATCGACGGAATGGTAGGTGGTGTTATAACCTTAGGATATCCAGCTATTAAATACTATAGGTTTCCGTCCCGTTCACCTCTCGAAATATCAAAAATAGAATGATATTAACTATGGTCGTGATCAATTGCATCACTTTTAAGCAAATTAATTCCCTTATTGAATTTTATTTTTCCCACTGGGCATGATTGTATGCACATGAAACATTCGTAATAGGCACCCGTGGATAACGCTTGCCAGAAGTTCCAGACTTCTAATCCCCGTAATTTTTTAAACAATTCCTCTTTAGATGTCTCATTTTCCAATTCTGAGATAAATTGAAGTATTCCTGGCAATCCCCATTTCATAGCATAAGGACCACATAATCTTGGATCACAACCTGACTCTGATAATGCCCCAGAGGGACAGGATTTTATACATATGTTACAATTGGTGCAATAATTTTTCTCATCCTTTGGAGTTGGTGTTAAATCAGCGTCGGTAATAATTCCAAAAAGTCGAACTCTTGGCCCATAATTAGGGGTTATTAACAAATCGCTTTTTCCTCTACTTCCCAAACCCGCCTCTGCAGCAGCTTTCTTTAAATTTAAGTCTCCTTTTAGTCCAAATGTTGTATAACTCATTTCAACTGGTAAATAGTTAGGTATTATTACTCCACGATACCCTTTTTTTTCTAAGTATCTTGATACTTTTAAGCAAATTTCTGCTCCTTCTGAATATAAAGCTTCTAAAGCGAAACGTGCGGGTCGAGCATTATCAGGACAAGCATCTAGTATAGATTGAGGAAAGATATTCCCAAAAACGATTACATATTTAGCGTTTGGACAAATTCTGCTGACATTCTCTTCATATCTACTCTCTGTGAGAAGGGGTTTAATTGGAGACACTCCAACAATCTCAATACCTTCTGAATTTAAAAGAGAAATAATATCTGATGTTGCTATATTTTGCATGATGTTATAATGAATTAGAACAATCTTATTAAATTTATTATAAGATACGTTTTATTGAAAAATCCCGCTGTTAAATATTAGTTAACATCGTCCAATTTTATTTATTTAAAAAAATTTAAAGAGAAGTGAATAATATAAGGTAGAGATATTTTTTAAATTACAGTTGATCTAATTAATCGTACGATCTTTACTTGTTCTTGTGGTTAAAAGACCATTCTCTCCTTTTTTTGACAATAAGAGAATCTCATCTTCCGTATGGATTTGAATTTGCTTTAGATTTCCACAAGCACATTCCACTGTAAATTTTTTCGAGTTGTTCAGAAGAGTCGCACCTATAGCAGCAATCCTCTTATCAAAATCATCTTCAGAATCGATTGGTAGTCCTTCTTCAGTAAATTCAAAATATTTCATTGATGCCCTATATTTTTGTTATTTTTCTCCAATTTAATCTTTTTGGAAGATCCAATACCCTCAAATTTAAAATTCTCATAATCGAATATCCTCCTATGAATCGACAAAATTATCAACAAATGTCTTTAAAGATCATATTATTTAAATTCTTATCAAATTTTATTGAGGGCCATAACCTACTAAGGAAAATTCATAGATTGTAATAAATACACTAATTATCATCAGTAAAATGATATTTATTATGAATGAGGTAATTAGAAGAGCAATAAATTTCCCTTTCTTTTGCCCTTTTTTTTCTTTTATGTGATCAATAGTTACACTAACAAGCCCTGCAATTATTAAAACAAGTATGATAATTGTATATAATCTATGGTTTGGGAAATCCATAATATCGAAATATATGTTATATGACAAATTGAGGAGTGTGGAGTTTGAGGGGTGATTATTAACGAGAACAAAATGCCATGTATCGTTATATGGGACAAACCATTTTCCGGAATCTTTGGGGGTAATACCAACTGATAAAGCATAATAGGATGCATTTGAGAGGGCAAGGTAAAAGGTCAACAGGGTTCGGTTAAAGATCGGAATAAGAGTATTGTAACTATCCATGAAGATGAGTTTATTTGAGTTATTCATTACTAGGGCTAAAATTCCATATTCTTCTTGATGAGTATTATATGCCCAGATAATAGAATGCCCTGTATTCTCTGAAGAAATATCCATTTCTGCATGGTCAAAAATTCTGCCTGCACCATGGCTTCCTTGACCACATAATGGGGTCCAAAAAGCATTTGGTACGAATATTAATAGGATGATCAATAAAGATATTGAAGTTAAAGCAAAAACTTTAGTCACACGTTTCTTTTCGAAATATTTATTGAACAATTTTTTAACCACATAGAATGAATAGGATTTGGATTGTTAACCAAAAAATTGGGACATATTTGCTTTAATCTCTTCATCGAACATCCCATTATTAATTAATTTTTTCAATTTTAGAAATAAAAGGATTATTTAGATCTTTTTTTCAGGATAATGAGGATTAGCACGCAGGATACACCGAAGAGGACGATGAGATCGTATCCAGGGATTCCTGGGGGTGTTGATGCTCCTACTATTTTAACTACTATAACTTCTCCAAAGGCTTCTCGATCTGCAATATCGCGGACATAAAATCGGATGGTCACAGGTCCGTTTGCTAAGGAATTCCACGCGGATGATGCGATAGTGCCAATTTCGCTCGTAATAGTGGTATTAAACCCTCCATTAAGCGTATACCACATTTCAGCTATGTTTGGCTCTGTAATTGAGAGAATATATCCTGGCGGATCGGTAAATTCTTGGTCAGGAGAGGGATAGGTTATTAAAATCTCCGGCGAGGTTGTATCTACTGAGAAATGCCGAATAGTAGAATTAAACATATTTCCAGAAGAATTATTACCAAATAGTTGAATAGAATGGGTTCCATCAGAGGGAATTGGTATAGAAGAATTTCCTATAATTGTCTTATTTGCTTGAGCATCCAATGAATAACCTTGCCAATCTAATATAGTCAGATTCTGATATGATAAGAGCAACCCTTCTTGAAGATTATCACCTATAGAGTAGAATGGGTCCCAAGAATATCCGAAGGCGTCAAACTTAATATCAGCAGTACTAGATCCTTCAATCCAAAGGTATTCAAAATATGAAATAGTACTAAGATAAGAGTAACCAGAAGAATCCTTTTGTGCTTCATCTATCCACAGATGCCAATCCTCAGTTATATTAAATTCGATTTTTATATGATACCAAGTATTTGATGAATATGGCTCAATATCATTCCAAGAACCATCATTATAGGATAAGTACCCATTGTCTCGCCAGTTAAGCTGAATAGCCCCGTCTAAATAGTTCGTGGTTTCATATAGTCCAAAGATATGATTCTCGTTTGTTTCATCAAAATTGACATAAAATTCTACAGCTCCAGTAGTCTTTTGAGATGATAAACGATGGTACGCAAAATGAGGGTCTCCAGTGCTCTGAAACTCGAGAATTTTATTATGATTATCAATACCGAGGGGATCATAATTTGAGAGGATCAGACAGTAAGCAGGGGCACTCTTAGCATCGATAAAGTCAATCGCAGTTCCACTAGTTCCATCAAGTTCATTTTCAAACCCATAAGTCGCAGGATAGTATCCACTGTCCGGGGTTGTATAGGTTTTATTCTCTGGAGTGATGATGGTGATTTCCCCCGCGTTCAGTTTTGGATTTTCAAAAGTTTTTTGAGGATTAGACCATTGATAACTGGTGTTAACTACAATAAGGGAAAGAATCAAAAGAAGAAGGGAGAGATTGATATATACTTTTTTACTTTTCAGTTTACTTCACTTCTTGAATTTTTGTCGTAAATGATTTATGGTACAGTTAGATAGGGTGATATTTAATACTATTTCTCGGCAGAGTAAAAATAAATAAAAATAATAAAGGGTAAATTAGTTACATTTGGATGCTTGAAAGGTTCTCATTCAGGGTGATTGCTTTATTGAACAGAATGAGACAATATCTCCCACTGCTTTTTCTAATATCCTTAAAGTTATAAGATCTCCTATAGTATGAGACCACTAATTTTTTAGTGGTCTCACTGAGAGGTAATTTCTCAGGGCAATCAATAAATTGAAAAAATATAAAAAAAGAATTTTTCATTTACCTTAATTAAGATACATTATGAGATATTAAGAAAAGAAATCATAAATCCCTTTTTGTGGTTTTGAAATTAAAATCATCAATTTTAAAAGGGCTTCTAAGTACTTCATATCTTGCACAACTTGAGGATTCTTATAATCTCCCTCAAGCGTGAGAATATTTATTAATTGCTTTATGGTGAGAGAAATATGAGTAAAACAGCTTGAGGCTCTATTATATTTGTGTATAAATTCTTTTAATATATTTAAAGCGATATCTGACTTTAAGAACTCTTCAGAATCCAGAAGTCCAGAAGGAGCAATAATATCAAAATATTTTCCAATTTTCTCTACTAATTTCTCAGTTAAAATGTCTCGATGTTCGTCTAGAATATGATGCAATTTATTGATTCTCACTGTAAACAATTTGGAAGTTTCTCGAGTCAAATCCATGGAAACAGTCATCCCCATTCTAGCACCGGTTTTTAGTTGTATCATATTGCATAGCATTATAAATAAAATGTCTAAAGAATTTTCGAACTTTTCTGAAATTATCTTATTATTACGCGTAATACTAACTTCTTTCGCGTATTTAGATCCTTTTTTTGATGATAACTCGAAAAACAATTCAAATAATTCTTTATTATTAGTGATATGTTATCCCCTTTTTTTTTACTATTATTGAAGCTTATTTTAAAGGAATTTAGGAAAGATTTGATTTTTAAAAACGCCTGACGAGTTATTTTAACAATAAGATGAAAAAAATCTTGTTATTTTATACTTATTTTTTTCTGATATTTTATGTACTAAAAGAACAGAAAATCTCATGTTATCTTCACTTTATCTAATTAATTTTCATACAGATAATTGAGCATATTCCAGAACTTTTTAGCACTATTTTTCAATTTTACGATGTCCTTTTAAGTAAAATATTCATATCCAAACCCATAAGCGATATGAACGGGGATCTTTAATGAACTTGGGCTTATTCCGATTACTATTACTTCTTTCTATGAAAGGCAAGAACTGCTACGAATTTATACCTCTTTTGCTGAACAAAGCTACGACCTTTCTCAGTATGAAGTTATCAGCTCAACTCTTATCGTCAATCTTTAAAAGAATAACTTTGAGTCGGTCGCTAAAGCTGTATTCTCCACTAATCCAGTAATTAAGAATATGGGTGACCCCCTGTTTCGAAATATACAAGTAATTGATGAGCTATTCATGACGGGAAGAGTCGAGGAAATTGTCATCCATAACCGTACCTGTTTACTCAATGAAAGCATTATTTTACAGAGATGGATAAAAAATAATTACATTAGTTATATATAAAAATTTAATAATTATTTGACACAATCAATTTAAATACAAGAGCTATTATCTTATTCAAAAGTAGTGGAGATTTTATATCAAATTGAAGAGTTCTCATAAAAGAAGTACGGTTAATATTTAATAGCTTTGATGAAATTCATAGATACTGGAAATAGGGTAAAGACCTTACATTTTTTTGCCTACTTTATTTAAATATATTAAGAAAATGATAAGTATTGGGAGACATATACTTAAAACAGTAATTAGAAAATAAAAGAACGCATTTACCAGCGGAAATGAACTCACTGATACATAAATGATTAAAAAAATTAGTGTTACTATTCCTATAATAATTAGTAAGAATATTGATCTTAAATTTGGGGGATACCTCGATTTTTGCATTTCCTTTACATAACGTTCTTTTTTAGATATAAGATAGTTCTATTAAGTAAATAAATGTATATAATATAAGAATAATTGTGGTTTATCTTGTAAAAATACCAATATTTTTATTTGCGTTTAATCTTCTTAAGAATTGATAAGGTTTTCTTAAATTGGACGTGGATATAATCTTATGGAAGTAGAAATATTTATTTTAGAACGATTTGCAGATTTTTTAGGGAAGTTGATTGGAAAAAATAGAGGATTTACAGACCATAAAATTCAAAAATATCTACGACAGAATGTCAGGCAAGATTTTAGATACTTTATGAAGAA
>JBHLOF010000137.1:0-8668 GCA_048940805.1 Promethearchaeota archaeon | reverse complement strand
ACCCATCATGGAATTGAACTCCTTCTCTTAATGAAAATGCTATTGCTTTAACTCCTCCGGTGTGTCCACTTTCTGAAAGGCGAGGATAGATTGTCCAATTTGTAGCAAGGACCGGGTGAGATACACCATCAAAATCTGTCCATACTAATCCTTCAAGGCAAGCCCAAATATAATAATTATTTGGTGTAGAAATATACACTGGTGGATCCCAATCCCCTGCTCCAGTAACTGTCCCACATACAAAATTTTTTGAAGCGCTTTGAGCTGTTTTGAGTTCACCTGTTATAGCAATAACCGATATAATGGGAGTGGAGCATAGAATAATCAATATAATTAGAATCAAATTTTTTGAAACTTTTCCCATCTTTGTTCACTTTTTAATTATTGTGGAATGTCCAAATTTTGTTTATTATGGTTACGCTTAGTAAATATTTAAACCTTTCAAATTATAATTTACAATCAACTAAAAATATTGGGTAAGTTAATATAATGTCTAAGTTTTACTATTAATTATTGTATAATGGATATTAGTTGTCATGGAGTACATAAATGGCTCAAGTTAAGAATATGGCTGTGTATATTGTCAAGCGTGTCTTATTTATGATTCCAATGCTTTTTTTAATTTTAGTAATCACATTTATTTTATCACGAATGATGTTTGGGGATCCTGTTTTAAATAAACTGGGATTGCTCCCGGATCCTCACATCCTCGAAGCAGAAAGAAGAAGGATGGGATATGATCAACCGATATTAGTTCAATTATTAATCTACTTAAAAAATTTTTTCACAGGTGATTGGGGAAACTCTTATATTATATCTGAAGGAGAACCTGTGCTTCAAATAATTGGAAAAATTTATCCTAAAACGATAGAATTGGTTATAATACCTATTTTAATAATCCCGATTATCGGAGTTAAACTAGGAGTCGTTTCTGCAAAATATAAGGATAAAAAAAAAGATTCTTTCATAAGAGGAATTGGAATATTAGGAACTTGCATTCCAGTTTTTTGGCTCGCAACAATGTTACAATACGTTATTGGTCATTATCTGTCTCTCTATACATATGGAGAACTTAATCTAGAAATTATGAATCCAAATTCCGTTACTTTTCAATATCCTGAACCTGGATGGCCCTATAGTACAGGATTTCGAATAATTGACGGGATTTTTTTTAATAATCAAGCTCTTATACAAGATACACTTTTACACTTAATTCTTCCTATGATCTGTATGATCTTTGTATCATTAGCAGGTATTACAAGACAAACAAGAGCAAGTATGCTAGATGTAATAGAACAAGATTTTATCCGAACAGCTCGAGCAAAAGGTTGCATAGAAACAGAGGTTATAAATAAGCATGCACTTCGAAATGCTTTAATTCCAACAAGTAATCTCATTATAGGTGGAACTGCTGCAAGATTAACTGGTGCTCTATTCCTTGAATATGCTTTTAATTACACTGGTATGGGATTTTATATGTATCGGGCTATCCTATTCGGTGATTATGTTGTAATTAATGGTATTTTAGTATTTACTTCCCTTATTATTTTGAGTGGTAATTTAATTGCCGATGTTTTATACACAATGATAGATCCAAGAATAACTTATAATTAAGATTCTCATGACTCAGACTGAACTGAAAGAAGCAAGGTATAAGAAAACAGACCTTGAGAAAAAGAGAACAATGTTAAACTATCTGAAGTTTTATTTAGTCCCGGCGTGGCGTGACCCAGAATTCTCTAAGATTGAATTTGAAATCGGGAAAATAAAATCTAAGCGGAGAATTTTTAGGCGCATGTTAAAACCCCTAACGATTTTGGGAATATTATTAGTTTTATTCATAGTATTTTGTGGTGTGTATGCCCCATGGCTTTCTAGGTATACTATTAATCCATCACATCCGCTTTCAATAACAGATTTCGGACTTTCAGGAGGTGAATCTTTTGCATTACCCTCTCATGATCACCCCTTAGGAACGACTAGATATGGTTATGATATACTAGCTAGATTGTTGTGGGGTTGTAGAACGGCCCTCTTATTTGGGATGAATACCATTATAATCGCGGTAGGGGGTGGAATTATAATAGGAACGATATCGGCATATTTTGGAGGTAGAATCGATGCGATTATAATGCGTATTGCCGATTTAATTATGATTTTTCCATCTCTAATACTCCTTATAATTTTTACCGAAATGATAGGAGAGCAATTAATCATTATGTTAGCACTCTTTGGGATGCTCGCCATACCGGGTTTTGCTAGACTCATGCGCTCTTCAGTTTTACAAGTTAAGCAAAATCCTTACATTGAGGCAGCTTTAGCTTCAGGTGCAAAGAATTTTAAGGTTATGGTCAAACACATAATACCAAATGCAATATCTCCAATCATAATAAACTTTTTTGGGGGAATCGGAGCGGCTATTTTAGGGTTTACTGCAATCGCTTTTTTAGGTTTCGGAGATAATTCTTTACCTGATTGGGGTACAGATATAAATTATGCGCGAACACAATTTTCAAATATTTTACCTGCTTTTTGGCCAGGACTTTTCATTTTGATTGCGGTTTTAGGATTTATGTTGATTGGTGATGGATTAAGAGATGCTCTTGATCCAAGATTAAGAATCTAACAGCAGGAGGGAATATAATATTATAGGTATACTTTATCAATTTGGTTATTACGTGAATTATTTGATGATTTTAATAAATACAATTATTTCAATATTGTTTATATTCTTCATCGCAAAAATTGTGAGTAGACCAATGATAGAAGAGAATCAAATTATAAATAGCAAGAAGTCTTTAAGTATAAACTTAAGTTGCTTAATAGTTTTCTTAACCAGTTTAGCTCTTCAATATATTTTTGGAATTATGGGATATATCATTCCTTTCTTTCAAATGTTTGGATCTGGATTGCCTGTATCATTAGATCACATTGAATTCTCCTTTTTTGCTATTATGCTTACCTTATTTTTTCCTATTTTTAACCTTTTCATTAAAAAATATAGTAAAACCACAAATTTTGAAAAAACGAACGGAAACTTCTTACCAGATAAGATATTTACTAAAAGAAGCATCTTAATCATTTCTGTAGGATGGATTATTGCAATTATCTTTCTATCTATAGATCTCTTAGACTTACCTCTTGGACATTTAATACCACCAGATCTATTAAATCCAACTTATGACGTATTTTTAATGGGTTTTGAATGGGCTTTCTTTGCAATATTAATAGATATATCATTGACAATTTTAATCAATAAATTACGAACTGTTGAGAAGCGAATTCCAAAGGAAATACTAAACAATTCCATGATCGTAGCAGGAATTATTTCTTTTACTATTTGGTCCATCCAACTTATAGTTGTTGAATTATATATAAAAAGATTGATTGGAATAAACCTTTATGAACAAGATATTAGAGTTTTAATAATAGTAACTACAGGTATTTATCTTGGATCTTTCTTTGCTGTTTTTAAATTGAAATTTATGCCTGAAGCCTCTGAAAATAGCAAGAAAGAACTTCAGTTGGCGATTCAATCAGAAAAAATTAAGGATATACAAGGACTATCTTCTAAAACTAGAAAATCAATTCTAGATGTACGGGATCTCTCAACTTACTTTCATACTGAAGAAGGTATTGTTCATGCAGTCGAAAAAGTTTCTTTTCAAATATATGAAGGTGAAGTTCTTGGACTTGTGGGTGAAACAGGTTGTGGAAAATCAGTAACCGCTCTATCGATACTTCAATTAATTTATCCACCTGGTAAAATTGAGTCTGGAAGTGTTTTTTTTGGAAATGTTAATTTACTTGGAAAATCTGAACTTGAAATATTGCCATATCGAGGGAAAGAGATCAGTATAATATTTCAAGATCCATTGAATTCTCTTAATCCTGTTTTTAAAGTAGGAGATCAAATTTCTGAAGTATATTTATTGCACCAGAAAAATAAATTATTGATAGAATCTTCAAACAGTCCGGGTAAAAGCATCTATAGTGTTGCTCGAGAATGGAGTCAGGATTTATTAAGAGAATTAAATATTCCTGTTCCCCAATTGATAATTGATAGATATCCACATGAACTAAGTGGAGGTATGCGGCAGAGGATCCAGATTGCAATGGCTCTTGCGTGTAATCCAAAACTTCTAATAGCAGATGAACCTACAACTGCTTTAGATGTTACAGTTCAAAATCAAATACTCAAATTGATGAAAGATTTAAAAACTAGGTTCAATACTTCGATTTTATTTATCACTCATGATTTGGGAATCATATCTAAAATGTGTGATAGGGTTGCAGTAATGTATAGTGGATCAATAGTTGAATATGGAGAGATAAAAAAGTTGTTCATTCAACCATATCATCCATATACTCGAGGACTCGTTAACTCGGTCCCTGTCGTGGGAATAAAGAAAGAAACTTTAGATATCATACCCGGAATGGTTCCTAATCTAATATATCCCCCTTCAGGATGTAAATTTCATCCTCGTTGTGAGTATTGTTTTGAACCATGTAATTCAGATACACCACTCAACATTGAAGTGGAAAACAATTACTATGTCAAATGCCATCTTTACAATCCTCAGTATAAGGATTTAGCGGAGAGAGTGATGAAAGAAGTTGATAATTAAAAGAAATCGGAAAAGATGTGTGAGATCATATGGTATTAGCAAGTAATTTATCAAATCTGGACACCTTGAGTTTGATTTTTATAACATCATTAATTTCCTTCACAGTTTTCCTAATAGGGATATCTCTAATGAAGTGGTATGCTAATAATAAGAAAATCGAGATATCCCTTAAGTTAATAATATCCATTAACCTGGTTTGGTTAACTCTTAGTATATTACTAGGGTTAACATTTACAGAAATTTTCGCAACTAATATTATTTTTAATTTACTAGTGGTTGTAATGAATATTTTGAGTGGATCGCTAGTTATTATCGCAAAAATTAAAGATATTAAATTTGTAGAGTCCTTAAATTTCATTATCCCGCTTCAAGCCTTCCTCTTTGTTATAAGATTAAATTTCGGTATATTATTTGGAATAGGAGGAACTATTAGTTCTATTCTTAGTGGATTAATGTTGTTAACCTTAAGAGATCTAGCACTTCTAATAATTTTTCCGATAATTTCATTAATAGTAGGGTGTATAGTTATGAATTTAATTGCAAAAAAAGAAAGTAAAAACATTAACTTCTTAGCAATCATCATTATAAATGGATTATGGATATTAATGGATATACCTTTGATAATTATACAGCTCTTAATACCCCAAGCAAATATTTTTACGATTATCCTTATTATCGGTTTATTGAATATATTTATCGGAACAATTATCCTTAAAACTGTTTTTTATGATAGCTTCAATGATTCTTTAAAATATATTAGCCTTATTCAATTAATTATTTCGATAATTTTTCAAAGCACTATAATAATATTTGTTTTTAGTATAATTCTTCTCAATTTTGAAGCAATAGGAGGATCTTTTCTAACATTTTTCATATCGGTTGTAGCTATCGTCAGTTTAAGTGGTGTATTAATATATTGGGGCGATAGAATACAATTGGTTAGATCTGTAGTCGTTATGGTTCTATATACAACCTTCTCGGGATTAATTTATATTATCAATTCTTTTTTCACTCAACTCAGTGATTTTATAATATATTTTCTTCCGAATTTAACAATTGGAATAGGATATTCAATTTTGGGTGGTTACATCCTAAAGGTCATAACATTTAGTACTATATCATACCAAAAATTACGAGAACTTACTATTCTTGAAAAGGGAAAACTTTTATTAATGGCTAAAAATCTTAAAGTGTATTATCCTCTGATGGGAGGATTCATTAAAAGACAAATAGGTACTGTTAAAGCAGTAGATGGGATCTCATTTGATATAAAAACAGGTGAAACATTTGGTTTGGTTGGAGAAAGCGGATGTGGTAAAACCACAGTTGCTAAGGCAATATTAGGTTTTATAGATAAAGAAGAAGGAGAAATTTATTTTCATGAGAATCTTATCCCGAAATCATACTCTTCTTATTTACGTCAAAAAATTCAAATAGTCTTCCAAGACCCCGATGCTTCTCTTAATCCTCGTATGAAGGTAGTTGATATTATTGCTGAACCTCTTAAAAATTTACTTGGAATTACAAAAAAAACCGAACTAAGACGTCAAGTACTAGAACTAATGAATGCTGTTTCTTTGAAACGAGAACACATGGATCGTTTCCCCCATGAATTTTCGGGAGGTCAAAAACAAAGGATTATTATTGCCAGAGCATTAGCTTGCAACCCTGAACTTATTATCTTGGATGAACCTACATCTGCACTTGATGTATCTGTTCAAGCTCAAATTCTAAATTTGTTGAAGGAATTACAAAATACATATGGGTATGGATATTTATTTATTACTCATAACTTAGCAGTTGTTAACCACATCGCTAATAGGGTAGCAGTAATGTACTTGGGAAAGATTGTTGAAGAAGGTACTACAAATCAAATCTTTTCAAATCCTTCCCATCCGTATACTATTGCCCTTCTTTCTTCGCGGTCAGAAATTGATCCATTTGATCAAGAAATTAAGTTTGTAATAAAAGGGGAAGTTCCAAGCCCAATAAATCCACCGTCAGGATGCCCTTTCAATCCTCGATGTACCTCAGAAATAAGAACAAAAGAATGTGAATTTAAGGCACCTAAAAAAATAAAAATTGAAGAAAACCATTTTATCTGGTGCCATAATTCTTTCAATACAAAATGAGAATCATATTTAGAAGTTATGGTGTAGTTTTATCCAACATATTCAAATCTTCTTCTTAATCGAATATCTCTTGAGGAACTACCAATTAAGATTTCGAATTCTCCTTTTTCTACAATCCATTTTTCGACTGTTTCATCAAAATAAGAGAGATCGACTTTATTAATCTCGAATGTAATAGTTGATTTTTCACTTGCTTCCAATTTAATTTTTTTAAATTTCTTAAGTTCTTTAAAAGGTCTTTCTACACTAGACTCAATATCTCGTATATATAGCTGTATTATTTCCATTCCAACCCTATTTCCAGAGTTTACAATATCCAAACTTACCGTGAGTTTGTCATCCTTACCTAATTTTTCTTTACTTAACTCAAGATTTTCATACATGAATTGAGTGTAAGATAACCCATGACCAAAAGGAAAACTGGGTTCAATGCCTTTTGTATCGAAATGACGATATCCTACAAAAATCCCTTCATCATAAAATACCTTTAAATCCTCACCACCTGGAAAAGTTCTATCAGAAGCGTGAGCCGGTGAATCTGAAAGATACCTCGGAAAAGTTATTGGAAGCTTTCCAGATGGGTTAGTATCACCAAAAAGAATATTAGCTATTGCATTTCCAGCTTCCATTCCACAAAACCATGCTTGTAACACTGCAGGAACATCATCAATCCATTCAATCATTGACACTGGGCTACCTCCAGTAAGAACCACTACCGTATTAGGGTTTTCTTTTGCAGTACTATTGATTAAGTTTATTTGATCTTCTGGTAAATTAAATGAAAGCTTATCCTCACCTTCTCGATCCATTCCCTCCTGATGACTTAAACCCGCAAAAATTATGGAAATATCGGCTTTTGATGTAGAATTGGTAATTTCAACTTTTCCAGAACATTTTAATTCAATTCCTTCAATTGGTTTGATTTCGTAAGGTGGGAAATTGCTTGAGCTACCTCCTCCTAAAGAGGTTTTTTTCATAGCATTCGGTCCAATTACCGCGATTCTTTTGACTTTATTTACATCAATAGGAAGTACTTCTCTCTCATTTTTCAATAATACAATTCCTTCTTCAGCAATTTCACGAGCTAAAGTTTGATGTTCAAGAGTATTTCTATTCCCCTTTGGCAATGTGCTCTCCTCATCAAAAAGCCCTACTAAGAACATAACTCGTAGTAGGCGTCGGATATTATCATTAAGGGTTTCTTCAGAAAATTTACCTTCCTTATAAGCTTGTCCTAACCGGAATATGTTATACATATAAGCTACCGGCATCTCAAGAGTTAAACCTGCTTTGACGCAGTTTTCTGTACGTGTAATATATCTTGTGGCACCCCAATCAGTCACTACAAATCCCCGGAATCCCCATTCATTCATCAATACTTCTCTAACTAGGTGTTCATTTTCAGAGCCATAGACACCATTTACCTTATTATAACAACTCATAATAGACCATGCATCTGCTTCTTGAACAGCTGCTTTGAACGCGGGATAATAAATTTCTTGCAATGTTCTTTCACTAACCTCAGAACTAGAAGTAAAACGATTAGTTTCTTGATTATTACAGATAAAATGTTTAATACATGCAGCCACTTTCTGACTTTGAACTCCTTTTACAACAGCTACAGCTAACTCTTTATTTAGATGTGGATCTTCTGATTGATATTCAAATGTTCGTCCACACATGGGAGTTCTTTGAATATTTATACCTGGAGCAAGCAACATATGGGCTCCAACATCGCGTACTTCTTCTGCAATCGCAATACCAAACTTATTTGATAATTCGACATTCCAAGTCGCGGCTCTGCAGATTGCTGAGGGAAAATATGTAGATTTTATTTTTCCTTCTCTACCTACTCTAACGCCATGAGGTCCATCGTGCATTGCGAATGATTTAATTCCTAATCGATGT
>JBHLOF010000136.1:0-8718 GCA_048940805.1 Promethearchaeota archaeon | reverse complement strand
TTGTTTATAGAAATATATATTATCACCAATTCCATAAACTTTATATTCCCATTTACTCTTTATGAATTTTTGATAATAAAGAAAATTATATTGAAATATTTCCCCATCCACTTCATCTAATGCTCTTTTATCTGCTACTCTCATGCTTTCGTCTTCGTCAATTATTTGGGGAGTAAATTTATAATTTCCTTGATCAACAATATTCTTAATAATATAATCTTTAAATGGAGGAGGAGTCCCTGGTGGGTTTAATGAGAAATCAGGAACAGGGATTCCAGCTTTTCGTAAAAACGTACTGTTTAAGAATCTGTTAATCGCTAACCAAGTTGCTCTAAAAGAGTTAATTACGGGTATATCTGTTTGTTCTTCAATTAATTTCACTAAACCTAGAATTATATCACCCTTTCCCTTAACAAAAAATATATCTTCATTAAAATTATCCTTATTACTAATTAAGCAATATTTTTCTTCTATGTATAGCTTAACTTCCGCTATTTTTCTTAGATAATTTAGAAAATCAGTCACTTTATAATTCAGATGATATTCATCAATTATGATCCCAATTTTTTTCTTCAAAAACCTTCCCTTAAGTGCCTTAAATTAAGATAAATTTTTTTATATTAATATACAACACATAAAACTCATTCCATTTAAATTATTAAATAAAATCTAAAATTTGTTGAATTTAATAAAGATAAAACTCTGATGATAGAAGATAATTTTTGATAAACTAAAAACCATCATAATTTTAGGAGATAATAAACAAATTCTTCACAAATAATCAATATATTTATATAACTTAATTTACTCATACAATATCAAAATAATAGGGTTTTTAGCGTGTCAAGTAAACTCAATAGGATTTATGTTGGCGCTATATGCAACCGAGATCTCGAAATATTTAGAGAAATCAAAAATTTCTGCAGCAAAAACTATAACATCTCAATAATCAACCTTTTAAAAAAAGGATCAAAATCCTTTAATGCAAAATATTTAAAAAAAAAATTAAAGAAGTACCCAATTTCGTTATTTATTGTCAAGTTGTATTCAGAAAAAGCAAATCAGAATATCTATAATATCCTTAGAAAGGTTGCACCTAATATACCCTGGTTAAATAGTTTTGAATCAGTTAGTTTATGTGAAAGTAGATTAGATACTTTTAAATTAATTGAGCAAAAATATAATAAACTCCAAATACCAAAAACTTATTCCTCTTTAGATGATGCATTCAATGCTTGCGCTAATGGAGCAGTAATCATTGTTAAACATGATACACACAATATTTCAAACTTTCCTAAGAGCGAAAGAATTATTGGAATTGCTAATTCTACTGAAGAATTAAAAGAGCTTGTTAGTGATAATCAAAATAATTCGCTTTTCTTTCAGAAGTATTTAGGAGAATTTGATGTGATTTATAAAGTGTATGTAATAGATAGATGGATTGTCTCTATTACCTCGCATGATCGACTTCAAGAAAACCAAAATTTATCTCCTTTAGATTTGATCCATATTCGTGTACCGATTGAGAAGAAACTAAAAAGAAGAATATTAAGGCTCGGACGGAGAATGGGGATGGCTATTTTTGGAGTGGATTATATTTTAACAAATGATAAAACTCCCTATATTATTGACGTTAATGATTTCCCAAGTTTTAGGAGCATTCCTGAAGCAGTGAGTTTAATCTCTGATTATATATATAATCTAACCATTATGCAACAGGTAAGAGTTAAAACTCCAATTACAGTGTAAGGGTAAAAAATGTCAATTTTTTATTTCTCTTCAATAAATTCTATAAGAGATTTTTTTGCAATATAATCGTCCATTTGCTGAAGGGGATGCTTCATAAAAAATGAGGAAGCAGGCTGTATTACACCCCCAATATTTCTATCTTTAGCAATTTTTGATACTCTGATACAATCTGCAATAATCCCTGCAGAATTATTACCATCTTCTACGAACATAGTTATATCAACTCGAACTGGGGCTCCTCCAAAAATTCTTCCTTCAAGTCTCATATAAGCTTCTTTTTGATTCTTCAAAAAGGGGATATAATCTACTGCAGAAATTTGACAGTCCACCGTATCCTTATTTTGAAGATTAGCAATAACAGATTCGGTTTTTGATTGACGCTTTCCTTGTTCGTATCTTAACTCCCCATTAGGCATAGGTGTCAATAGGTTGTAGAAATCGCTACATCCTCCCCAGTCCAATTGGATTGTTTTATCCAAGATTGCACCTCTCATAGGAAAAAGATTGGCTAAAGAACGATGAATAATTGTAGCTCCAACTTGAGATTTAACATCATCTCCTATTAATGAAAGATTTTGAGTTTCTGCTTTATTTACTATTTCTTGATCATTAACCACTGGAGAGGGCATTCCATTAACCACACAAGCTCCCGCTTCAAGAGCTGCTAACACATAGAATTTTACGGCTTCATGACTTCCCGTAGGAAGTAATATTACAGCTACATCAACTTTCCGACTTTTCAATTCTTCTGAAACATCAACAGGAATTTGATTCTCAGACAGAGGGACAATATTTTTAATATTACTATCTAATCCATCTAGTACTGGACCTTTCAATACTGGCGCATCCAAAAAATCCGGTTTATAAAGTCTCATGTTGCAATTTGGTTCAATAAAAATTGCTTCACTTAAATCTTTCCCAATCTTATTCGCATTAACATCAAAACCAACTGTAAAATTAATATCATTAATGCTATATTGGGTAATTTCTGATAATAGGCCAAGAATTTTATCGGGATTTTTCTTATAATTCTCTGTACCTTGCACTAAGGCACAAGCTACATCCCCAATTCCGATTAATGCGACATTGATTTTATTAGCCATATTATTGTTTATATAAAATTATCCTATATAAATAATATTCATATTAAAGCCAAATTTGATTACTAATCAAAAAGTTTGATAAAATTTATTAAAATTTTCAATATTTCATAAATTTATCACGAAAAATACTCAATACTATGGTGAGTTCTCTTTCATAATGAAAATTAAGAAAAATGCATTTTGAATTTTTAAAAAAGTCTAATCTACAGTTAATTCTATTAGAATATAGATATATATATTAAATAACAAACATCAATCAAAAAATTTCAAGACTATGGTGAAGAGAAAACTTGTTTTATCAGCAAGACAAGATCATGAGGTAATTTCACACCTTATATCTAATTTAGAGGAAATAGAAGAAATTGAATTAATATTACATGATCCTCAAAATGATTTTTTCTGTCTTTCGAAAATGCCTGAATCTTTCAGTGACGCCGATTTAGTCATAGTAAAGGTAAGAAATGAATGTTCAATTGACTTACTCCATTATGCAAAACTAAATAATATCCCAACTCTGCATGACATTGACACAGTTTTGTTATGTACCAATAAAGTTGCTCTTGATCATACTTTAAGAGCAATATTTAAGAAGCATAAAGAAGATTTACAAAATTTTTTAATGCCTAATTCATGGAATCATTCTCTATTAAATATTGGCAGATTTAAGAAATGGGCATTACCAAAATTACCAATAGTAATAAAAAGTCATTATCAACATGATAAGTATAATCGATTTAACTTTCTAGTTCAAAAAATTGATGAAATCGATAAATTTTGTAAATTGTATAAAGAATTCTTAATTTACGACGTTTATATTCAAGAATTCATCCCATGTGATGGGATTGAAAGAAAAGTATATGTAATTGGTAATGAAGTATTTGGTATAAAGAGAGAAAATCCTATTTATTTATACTTAAGAGAAAAACCAGATAAAATAGATGTTAGCTTAATTAAAAGAGAAAAATTTGAAATTTCAGAAAATATTAGAAAATTATCCAAGATTTTAGCAATGGAATTGAAGCTTAAAATTTTTGGATTTGACTTGGTTAAGCCAGTAAATCAAGAAAAGTTTTACTTTATTGACTTAAATGATTTTCCCAGTTTTAAAGGGATAGAGAATATTGAAAACATATTATGTGAATTTATAAGAAACTATATGTTAACCCTTTAAGAGACTCCTAAGAAGGGGATGATAACCAGATACGCAATCACACCGTATATTACACAAAAATAACCAAAATTAATTTTTTTCGCTATTAAAAGTAATAGCCCTATCGTTAAATAGCCTATTAAAAAACTAGTTAAAGTAATGATTAAAATTGTTATTAAATCTAATGTTCCAAATATTGAACCTTGCCCAAAAACGATATCAACAAAAATTGAAGCAATGGCAACAGGGGCAGACATCAAAAAGCTTAGTTTAAGAGCATTTTCTTGATCATACTTTTCCAACAATATCGATGAAACAGTAATACCTGAACGGGATATTCCAGGTAATATAGAAATTCCTTGAACAAGCCCTGATAGTAAACTATCCAATCGTAATTTCCTATCAGATATCTCCTCTAAAATTAAATTACCATACATCTTTCTTGTCCATATAATAATAAGACCAGTTATTATTAATAATCCAGAAATAAAAAGAGTGATTATATCTCCTTGAAGGGCGGTAAATACATTTAAAAACAGAATTTTGAATATGAAATAAAGTGGTAATGCTGTTATTGCTGTTCCAATTGTCGCATATATTATCCAATTCCTTTTTTTGATATCAAAATCTCCCACTCCAAATCTATGGGGGATTAGTGATTTTATTACTCCAATGTAATCTCCTCTAAATTTTAGTAAAACCGCTATTGTCGTTCCTAAATGTAACCATATAGCGAGACTGAAGGCATTCTCTGGTGAAATTCCAAATAAGTTTATAGATACAATCATAGTCTGGCCCGAGGATGAAATGGGGAGCCATTCAAATAACCCTTGAAGAATCGCAATAATAATATACTCGATCATAATTCAAAAAGTGTATTTTTGTAATCCTTTCATCAAACACTCATATATCTCATTGCGTGTCTTTCGAAATCCTTCGATTTCTTTCATGCTAGGATCAGCGATATCTCCTTCTTCTCCAGCAAATTCTTTTAGGGTTAACATTTTTTTGCTATTGATATCATAAATAGCCCTGATCTCCTTTTTATGTTTACTAGTTAACGTCAGAATTAAATCTGCTTCCTCTATCAATTCAGGGTACTTTTTTAAATCTTTAGATAAGGATTCTTCTGGTAGTTTTATTCCCACTTCCTTCATTACAAGTTTCGCATCCATTGAAATTAACATTCCATCTCTAGCATGCGAAGAAATTCCCGCGGACTTAACTGTAATATTTAAATTATTCTTTTGAAAAAAATCCTTCAAGAAACCTTCAAGAATTCTTGATCTAGCAGTATTAACGCTACAAACTACCAAAATCGATTTATAGGGAAACTTTTTTTCCATTATTTGATTGAAAAGAAAAATATAAAATAACTTTTATGAATTGAAAATTTGATATTTTACGAATTTGATATCTTTTTTCTTCATATTTTCTATTGAATTAGAAATATTACCAGGAGGTAAATCAATTCCTTTTGTAAGATCTAAAATAATCAATGCTCTAAATCCGAAATCAACAGCATCAATTGCAGAATAATAGCAGCAATAATCTAGAGCTAAACCACAAATAAAAACTCGGGTTATATTGTTAGATTTTAAATATCCTGCTAATCCAGTTTCAGTCTTTTTATCATTTTCAAGAAATGCTGAATAGCTATCCACCTCAGGATTTCTTCCTTTCCTTAAAATAAGACTAGCTAGGTTTAAATTTAAATCTTTATGAAATTCAGCACCTTGAGTTCCTTGTACACAATGATCTGGCCAAAGAACAGGACCTATCGCCCCATCCTCAGATTGATATTCATCGCCTGGATTCTTCCCTGGATGACTACTCGCAAAAGATGAATGTCCCTGTGGATGCCAATCTTGAGTTAGTATAATATTTGTACTATATCTCTTAAAAATTTCCGCAACCCTATTTATTCCTTCGATAATTAAATCTCCCTCTTCCACAGGTAATGCACCTCCAGGAATAAAATCATTTTGTATATCTACAATTATCAGTGCATCGCTATTATTAATTTTTATATCTTTTTCATATTCTATAGACTCCATTGAATCATCCCTTTTATTATTATTATTACTAATAAATTATGAATAGTTAAAATTATAGCTTTTTCTTAGCTATGTAAATTGAATTTATTAAATACCACAGTAAAATTCCAAAAATCATTGTCCACTCGTAAATTGGCATGATTATATATACTGCAGCTCCAAAAGAAAAACAAATACTTTGATATAGATTGCAAAAATTTGTAATAAAGAATGGTATTAAATAAGATACTACTATTCCACTAATAATGATATTGAAATAAGTAATAGACTTCGAAAATTTTGGATTTTTGGCAAATAGAAAAGAATAAATCGAGCATGTTAATGCTCCCCCTATGAAGCTAAAAAGAGCAAATACACCGTGTAAATAACTATTAAGTGGATCTGTACCAGAAAATACACCAGTCAAGAGGAAATTTATGGAAGTAATGATACCGCATCCTATTGCTATTTTTCGCACTAAGTCATTTACATTTTCATCCTTCACTGATCTTCCAAGATAAATTATATGTAGAATTGCAAATATATTAGAAAAAATGAATCCTAATCTTAAAAACACACCCCCCGTTTGAATGCCTAGCCAACTAATAGAAGATGTCCACATATGATATTCTGGTGAAAAGATTAACGCTAGTACATCACCTAAAAGTCCAATAGTAAATGTTAAAATTCCAAAGATATACCCTGGGATTGTGTTGAAAAGACGATCGACTATTTGATAGTTTTTTATCATAATTCTAACAGTACATTATATTCGTAATAAAAATTCGTATGCAATTCATAAAATACTAATATAAAGAAATTTTTCGTTTTGATATTTTAAATCTTCTTTTTTATCATATAAATCGGAATTGTCAAATACCACATGATAACGGCAAAAGTATTAATCCATTCTAAGGTAGGGAGAATAATTAAAAATATTCTAAAGATTGGGAGAAGATGTAATAGAAAAAGAGTTATTAATAGAGCTAATATAAAAGACGTAATGAACCCAAAATAACCTAGATTTTTTGAGAATCTTGAGTCTCTTATTATCAAAATATTATAAAGAGTAATATAGGAAAATCCAAAAATCCAACTAATTATAGCTGAAGTACCATGAATATAAGCTATGATAATATTTGAACCACAAAAAATCCCTAATATGATAAAAAATATGCATGAAATAATTGCCGCTCCTAATGCGAACTTTTGGGTTTTTTCTCCTACTTCTTTACTATTGAAAACATTCCCTAAGTGTATTAAAAAGAAAAATGCAAATATTCCAGATAGAATTGTTCCTAATTGAAAAAATAGTCCCCCTGGACCCTCACATAATGTACTGACTGGATTTCGTGTGATATTATACCCTGGGAACATCAAAAAAGAAATTAAATCACCAATACTACCAAATAAGACAGAAAATAAACCAAATATACTTAAAGGAACATAACGGTTAATTTTTTCACTAAGGTGCTCTAATTTTTCCATTTTTGGTTTTTGAATTTATATTTTAGACAATAATTCAAATACAAAAAATTACATCTTTTGAAAAAAACAAGCGAAAATAAAGATTTCGGTATTAAAATCTAAGTTTTTGGTAATTTTACTCTAAATGTAGATCCCTTATTCCTTCCTTTAGAATCTACTGAGATTAAGCCATTATGAAGATCGACAATTTCCTTAGAAATGTAGAGTCCTAGTCCGGAACCCTCGTTGTTTATATCAAATTTATTATTCTTTCGTTTAATCTTACTGAATTTTTGAAATAACATGTCTCTTTCTTTTTTAGTTAGCCCTACTCCTCTATCTTGTACTGAAATTTCAATCCATTCGTTATCTTCAGCTAAATTAACGTATACTTTTCCATTTGGTGGAGTAAATTTTATTGAATTAGTAAGTAAATTTATGATGACTTGTTCAATTCTTAATTTATCAATTTTCACATGTAATGAACCAAGATAATCAAAATTTATCTCAATGTTTCTATTATGAGCTTGATATTCTATTTCATTTATACATTCTTTAATTAATTCAACAATGTTCTCATTTTGGATGTCCAAATTTAACTTTCCGGATTCTACTCTTGACATATCAAGTAAATTCTCAATTAATTGCTTTAATTTCTGACCACTCTTGTAGATCATCTCAATGAATTTCAAAGGCCTCCCTTCTAATTGCTCACGAAATTCCTGAAGTAAAAATTGAGATGCGGCATAGATTGAACTTAAAGGAGTTTTTAACTCATGTGATATTTTTGAGACTATATCTCGCCGAAGATGACTTAATTCTAATAATTTTTTATTCTCTTCGATGATAAGCCTTTCTGCCTCTTTCTTTTCGGTTATATCTCTTAACACCGCAAGATATTTCGCTTTTCCATGCTCCTTAATTATTCTGCCATTTGCCGAAAAAGATAGGTATTTCCCACTATTATGTTTTAATCGAAACTCAATAGATGATAAACCAAAAGATTCTTGCGAATTAATCATAGCCATTTTTACTAAATTTCTATCATCAGGGTGAATATATTTTAAAAAATTTAGACCAATTAGATCCTCTGGTGAATAACCGAGGCACTCTAAAATTTGAGGATTTAAATATAGAATTTTATTTTCTGAATCTACTTCTGCTATAATATCCTGAATATTCATTACAAGATTTCGATATTTTTCTTCTGAAT
>JBHLOF010000029.1:0-37964 GCA_048940805.1 Promethearchaeota archaeon | reverse complement strand
GTTTCTGAGTTATTTAAGGCTTCTCTTGGATTGTATACATCTTTAATTTGATCGACTTGATCATGAGAAAAAGTCCATCCATATGGTTCAAAGTATTGAGCAGTACTATTATCTAATTCAAAATCCCCATTTTTTACCCAACCAAAGCTATCTAACACTCCAGAAGCTTCGTTACTTCCCACAGATTTATTAAAGTACATATAAGTATCATATTCAACAGAGTTTTGTGAAATATTAGTATCAAAATATACCGTCGCAAAACCCGTTGCGGGATAATCTTTTACAACATAATATTTACGCTCAATTCCATTTTCTACAATTCTTATATCGTCTAAACTCGATTGAATTTTCCCAGCTAATTCCAGATAATTAAAATTTACAGAAACGCCATAATCAGTAAAATTATAATCATTTGTATTAGTGATCTTCAATAGTTTTCTATACCCGTATGAAGTATCCCACCATGTATCATTGCCTAATACGCTGGATTTCAAAATATTCTTTTCATTCAGATCATCATTAATTACAGAATCTCCAATATAATTATTGGAATGCCCTAGAAAATTTGATAAATTAATCAAATATGCTGGAAAAATGATCGCTAATATCAATATCAAGACAAATGAAAATCGTTTTAATCGAATTTTATGTAAATTATGTAAATTCATAAAATCATCTATTTAATTTGAAATTTTAAAAATTTTGTGATAAATTTTTAACAATATTATAACAGAAGTTAAATAAAATATTATGTATAAAGATAATATCTAGAAGTAAAATTCAATCCAAATCCAATAATTATAAGAGAAAGATTTTATACAATTACAAATTTTTTTTTAGTAAGAGAAAAATTTTTCTTTTTTTCTTATTATTAGGATTGTCTATTATAAACTCCCCTTTAAAATCTGTGTGAATGGTAATTATTTTACCAATCTCTTCAATTATTTCCTTATTCCTTGGATAAAATTGTAATAGAGCTTTACTATTGGGTCTTAATATTTGAAAAAAGGCTTTGAATAGACTTTTTATCATAGAAGACATCAAATCGTCATTAATATCGCGATAAATCCATTGTAACGCCGAAATAGAAATGATGGCATCAAAAATATTTTGTTTAAAAGGAGGAAAACACATATCTGCATTAATAGGATTAATATCATTAATTTCATAAAAAGTTAAGAATTCTGATATTAAATCAAGGGCAACTATCTTATATCCCATTTCTTTTAAATAGAAAGCAGCGAATCCTGGTCCACAACCAGCATCTAAGATTAAGTTTTTGTTTTTCTTCAAGTTTAATAATTCTAAAGCCCTTTTAGTAATTTTTTGTTGTATTCTTGCCATACTTTTAGAGGTTGCATATTGGTTGAGGATATCATCTTTAAAATAATCTGTGACTTTTTCATATTCCTCTTCGGGACGAGGTTTCTTTACATTAAAATCAAATTCTTTATTCAAGATCTTTCATACCTGAAATTAATTCAATTTTATTGAACAACATTTTATATATAATATCATAAACCAAAAATTTTATTTAATTCTAAATATTAATAAAATAGTTCTAGTTTAATTTTTGATTCAGTTTTTCGTTATTATTGACCTATTATGTCTGAGAAAGAAGAAAAAGTCTTAATTAGAAAGGCAACAATAAATCTTAGAAGAAAATACGGAAGAACTAAGCAAATCAATATTGTTGAAAGAGATGCTTTTATTCCGAAAAAATTGGAAAAAGATATCAGAGATTCCATAGCAAAAAGAAAGTCGATTTTAGCAACAGAACTTGCATTAAAATTCGATTTGAGAGTCTCGACTGTAAAGCTATTATTAAAGCAATATGAGGAAGAAGGATTAATAAAACTTCTTGATCCCAAATTAAAGCTTAAGATTTATGTGCCTATTACTCAATAGCTTCTAATTTGTACTTTTTAGAATTTGCTTATCCTCTTATAAGTTCTTATTTTAAAAAGTAAGAAATTTAAATCCGATATGTATTAAAATTAATAAGGAATGGTATGTTTTGTACCATTTTAACCATACTTAACATTAAGCAGATGTAGCCTAGCTGGTAAGACGCCAGCCTCGAGTATGATTCCAATTATTCAAGAGAGCTGGTGCGCTGAAGCGCTCGGGGGTTCGAATCCCTCCATCTGCGCTCAAAAAAAATAGTAACCAATGTGAATTAGCTTTAAAAGAATTTTTTTATTGAATTATCTGTAAAATCAGATTTTCCATTTGAGGTTTCGCAGCCTCAATCTTATCTATTAATGATACTGTCTTGGCTAGATCCTTTTCATCTTCTTCTATAATGAATAATAGATAAAAATCCAAATTACCAAATTTGAGCACTTCAATAATACCGGAAAAGCGTTCTCCATTATCAAACTTATCTGAAAATTCATATACCATTCTATTTTCAGTAATAATGCGTTTTTGTAATTCTAAATATATCTCGTATATTTTCAGTTTCTGTGTTAATTGTAAGTGTGGGCGATAATATTCTCCTAAAGTTATTCCCTTTTGATCGAATAAGGATATTAGTATAGCGTTATAATTTTTACTAATTTCAGCAAATAGATTTGAAACCATTTCCATTTTTTCAAAAAGCATTGATAAACCGCTAGAAAAAGCATCCATTATCGATTTAATATCAAAAATCGTTGTTTCGAAGAAAAATATATCAAAATGATTCGAATATCTCGTTAAAGCTTGCTTTAAGGTAAGAATTCTCTTGTTTATTTCAACATTATCAACAAGCTGAGGATCAAACTTATGAAAAAGAATAGAAATCGTGACATCTTCTTGATATTCTTTAAAGAATAATAATACCTCTTCTAAATAATCTATCGATTCAATATAACGATTAAAATCTTGAGCATCAATGACATAAAAAATTAAATCTATCCCACTTAAAAATTTTTCAGGATGTTTTAAATAATCATCTCTATATATTCTCTGACCCCCAAAATCCAGCCTAGAAAACTCTAATCCCAAAAATTTGAATGTATCTCGAGCAATTCTTCTTGTTGGCATTAACCTCGCAACAGTTTCCTCAAATCCAAATCGTTGTGAAATAGCTGTTATTATACTAGTTTTACCTGCATTATCCAAGCCAAGAAAAGCAATTTTCTTCAATATATTTTTTCACCAAACAAATTAATCTCTAGTATCTATTATGGCGCCTTCCTAATTTATTCAAAATACTATACTACTAATAAATAATCGCTTTTAGTACAAAGAATATGATTGTTTTAATATTTAAGGTTAACGATTACCTTATCCTCCTGCTAAAGCAAAACTAAGATATAATTCATCTGAATCCTCAAGTTTTGTCTTGTAATCTTTTAGATATTTTATGTTTCTACCGTTTAATAATATAAGTATCTGGGAATTAAACTTTTTTTTGTTTTTACTTAGCATCTCATCACCCAATTCGTTCATATGCTCATTTATAAACTGTGTGATAACATCTCCAACTGTCTTACCTTCATATTCAACAGATTTCTTGTCGGTTTTTAATTGGAAAATATTCAATAAATTCAGTTTTACTTTGACCATAGAAGTGCCCAGTTTTAATGATTTATTGCAAAAAACTTCAAAAAATTATTATGTTTGATGTTATTTCCTTTATCTTACTAATCAAATAACACTTTTTAAGTTTATTTTAGGACTAAATAAAAATAGTTATTGTATATGTTCCCACCGTTTTTATTTGACCCGTTTTTAAATCATGCTCTTTCAAGACAACAAATCCTTTTTTATAGATTTCTATCTCAATAAAAGCATTTTTAAATCGTTCACCGTTAAGATTCCCCCCATTTGAAAAAATTGTATTATCTATCTTTACATTGAATGCTATACTAGGGGAACTATTTAAACAAAGATCAACTTGAGAGCGAGCAAACTGAGAGAGCACATCTCCAGAATCAATTAATTCTGTTCTCCAAACACTTAGGGGAGTAGGAATTAGACTATGAAAACAACATACTCCTAATATCTTCTGATGGCTAATAGATACTACTTTATCTATGAATTTATTCATCCTATTTCGTCCAATAAAACCCTCATTCGAATCCCAAGTAGTCGAGTTTAATCCTTGGAAATAGAATTTATTATTTTCAAAAAATGGATCAAATTCCCCCATATATCGTTTCCAGTATTCCCAAAAAGGTGGTTTAGAATCTGAAAAGCCAGGAACTACCAAATATGGGTACATTAATTTGTCCAATTTCTCCTTTGCTATTCGAAATTCTTCTTTATAACCATTTTTAGTAACATTCCCCGTATGTATAATTAAATCTATGTCTTTAATATCATTTATCTGCTCAATTGCTCGATCGATATTTGTTTTTTTATTTTCCATTTCTTCATTTATTAATGAATGAGAAAGTTGTATAAATCTACATAGTGGTTTTTTATTATTGGCAATTTCTAATGGAAGATAGTAGTTAACTTCACGATAAATTTCTTGTGAAGATGTGGAATCTAATACAGGAATGATTTTAAAAGAGAGATTACACCCCTCAATATCAATAATGGCGTAAGTAAACAAATCGCGATATCTGGTCTTATTACAACAGAATGTACCTGCATTAAAAATATAGAGATCCTTCTCACTATTACTTAAAGTGTACAGGTTTGAAGTATGTCTATGTCCATTTAAAACCAAATCTGCTTTTGCTTCCAAAAGCATTTGAAGCATATCCCCTGAATCATCTATCGCAGATCTTTCCTTTCCAGTATTCGGAATAGGGATGAGCTGATGATGAAAACAAACTACTTTAAATTTGTTTTCTCTCTCTCTTTTCGTTAATTCTCTTCTTACCAATTCAATATTATTATAATGGATGATTCCTCCTGGTAGATCAGGTTTAGTACTATCAATTCCTATAACAAAGATATCATCATCCTCATATTCAAGGTGTCTTTCCCCAATCATTTCTTCAAAAAGCAGATACCCTACATTCATAGCATCATGATTCCCAATAAGATATATAAGTGGGCAATCGGAAACAGGTTGAAATTTATTCAATTGTTCTAAGGCATACTCATACTCTAATAAAGTACCATTTTGGGTGATATCACCTAAATGTAAAAATAAATCAACATCTTTGATTTTGTTTATCTGCTCAATACCTAAGTTGTAGGTATGAAGGTTGAAAGCACCTCCTGATCGACTAATATGGGTATCAGAAATAATAACGAGCCTTTTTTTAACCTCGACCTTTTTTTTTGGATCTAATTTTCCACTTTTCTCTGATATCATGTTTATTTATACTTCTTTTAATTTTGCTGGATGTCCTGAATAGATTGAGTCTTCCTCTAGAATATGATCATATGTAGTATAAGAATGGGCTGACAATTTAGCCCCTTTTTTAATGATCGTGCCTGGTAACAAAACACATTTAGCTCCAATAATCACATTATCCCCTACTTTTATTTGTTTTAAAAAAAAATTATCTTGCTCTATTCCAAAACTTAAAAGATTGCTTCCCATCCCAATAATGACATTAGCCCCAACTTCAATAAACTCTGAAAAAATCCAACATGTATCACAAAGAGCATTCTTCCCAATCTTTACACCAAAGAATCGAAGAGTAAATCGATTTTTTAACCAGGGAAAAGGATTTGACGCTGTGACAAATAGTGCCCATTTTTTTGTTATATTTCTAATATTCCAATAAAAATAGTTTTTATCATGAATATCTCTAGAAAAAGCACCTTGCTTTGGGGGAAATATTAATTTAACAATTGTTAATGCTAACAATGAAAACAATATAGCACTTAGCTGAAGGATATAAATTAATAAAAAGAAATTAAATGGAAGTAGAAAGAAGAACAATAAAACAAGGCTTTCTGTCCAAAAAATAAAAAAATATCCATATTCAAAGATCGAGCAGGGGATACTGCTCAATATAATAATTATGATATATAATATCAAATATTTCTTTCGGATTCTCTCATCAATTGGTGAGGGAGAATCCCCCTTTAAGCTTGCTGGTTGGAACACTATTTACAATTCACCTCCTTCTTTACTTTCAGAGCTACCAGTTTTTATTCGCTCTGCCTTTTCTAAGGATTCTCCCACTGTCTGAATTGGCAAACTTATACTCACAGGAGTCCCAACATGAATAAGATCTTTCTCTAATTCTTGATCTATCCATGTATAGCTATTTGCCCCTAAAATTGCCCCATCTTGCATAACTGTTCCGGGACTTACTATTGTTTGAGGACCAACAACACATGCTTTACCGATTTTAACTTTTTTAATCAGAATTCGATCATGATATATCAAATGCGAGAAGACGCAGATATTTAATGATGTCATAGTGAAATCTCCAATTTCGACTAATTCTGGGTCGATATAACCTTCATATGCCACTACATTTTTTCCAATTGGAACCCCAAATAATCTATAAACAAAGATATCAGACCATGGTATAGGAATTGCCCTAGCCAACCAGATTGGAAAATAAGCGTTCCAAAATCTTCGATGAGTGTATATCCATTCTTTACTTCCTTTCATGTATAAACCTTCCTTAGGAGGTTGCAATTTATTCAAAATCTTGTTAATTCCTGCTGAAAATAAGATGATTGAAAAGCTAACGAGATAAATATTTCCATACAAATTCAGCGGTAATAATAACCATTCCCACCATTGTCCAATTAAGACAAATGATAAGAATTTTTGACTCGTTATTAGAAAATAAAGATCATTATAAAACCATATATTCACCAAAATTGCGATTGTAAACCCAATAAACAACTGTAAAAGAATAATTAAAGTAAAAGGTGTTTTATACACTCCTGATGTTGAGATATATTCGATTTTAAATTCCGTGATATCTTTAGCTTCCATTTATTTTATTGTGATCTCCTAAGTATTTCATTATAATATATTATGATCACAAAAATAATTAAATCATAATACTTCTCACACATTTTTCAAACTTTAAAGTCAAAAAAAATTAAAAGCTTAATTCAATATGATATATATATTAATAATCAATTCATTCAATAAACTAATTTCGATATTTGAATTACTCAAAGGTGAATCAATATTAGTATTGATTGGGAAAAAGCAGAATCAAAACCAGATAAAAAGGTCTCAATTGAGGGTAGATTTCTATTAGACCTTAGAGCTAAGGTTAATGATCTTGAAAAACAATTATCTGAGACTAAAACAGAGCTAACTCAAACAAAAGAACAACTCGAAAGAACCGAAACTGAACTTTCTGATACCCAAAACAGTCTTAACGGGACCAAAAGTTCACTTGGGGACTCTAAAAATACTCTTGAAAAAACTCTTGCTGACATTAAAGAAAAGGATCAGACAATTGCGAATTTAACCACTGAAAATATGTCTTTAAAAACTGAATTAGATGAATCGAAAGCAAAAATAAGTGATCTCGAAAATGATCTCTCCATGAAAGATTCGAAATTAAGCTCAACTGATGAAAACATAGCCAATTTAACATCAGAATTAGAAACTTCTAAGCAAAGAATTACTGAATTAGAGACGGAATTAAACACTGCAAATTCTACTATTGATGATTTAACATCGAATGTTTCCGGTTCTGAAGAGGAACTTACGAAATTAAACTCACAATTAAGTGAACTCAATAACGCATTACTACAAAGGGATACTAAAATCCAAGAACTATCTGAAGCCGTGGAAGAAAAAGACCATGAAATTGAAACAACAACAGCTCACCTTAGTGAAGTAGAAACTGAACTGGAAGAATTAAAGCCACCAGATATTGGAGGAGGTGGGTTTGCTTCCGAAGAGCGTATTACTTGTCCAATGTGTGGGGCGGTTGGTCATGATATAAAAACTGTTGAAGATAAAAGTAAGGTACTCTCATATGTGGGACATATCCCGATGTATGCAAAAAAACAAGTCTGCAAAAAATGTGGTTATGAATTTTAAATTGACCTAATCGCTATTCTGATAAAGTTTATTAACTGATCTTTTCATTATTTCTTTTTTCTTTTCTATTATTTTAAAATTTTTGAATAATTCACTATGCCAGATTCATAATTTTAAAATATTCTTCTTATTTTAATTAAAATTATGAACCACAATCATAAGAAGAAATTCATAGGCACTTTGCCTCAAAAACAATTGCTTTCTCTATATGCTAAGTATGTAAATGGTCCAAAAGTAAGGTTTTTTAAATCACTTGGATTAGGGGTAATTCCTGGGGACAGAAACGGAGTATTGTTAAAAACATTAGAAGGTCCTCGACCAAATGAACCCCAATTAGAATTGTATAATTGTCGAACTTCAGGAGGAGTGTATAATTTAGGACATAAAAATCCAAGAATCCTTCAGGTAGTTAGAGATGCTTTAGAGGAAGGATTAGATATTGGGGATCATATTCTTTTATCTGAGCAAAGAGCCTTATTAGGTAAAAAATTAGCAGAAATAATGCCTGAGGGTATAACTAAAACTACTTATGGGGTGGCTGGGGGAGAAGCAGTAGATTGTGCAATTAAATTTTCACGAGCCTATACTAACCGTAAAGGGTGTGTTTCTGCGATAGGTGGTTATCATGGTCATACGGGATTTGCATTAGCAACGGGAGATCCAGTATTTAAAGACAAATTTCTCTGGAGTCTTCCAGGATTTAAACAAATTCCTTTTGGTGATATTGATGCAATGAGAAAAGCAGTAACAGATGATATAGCTTGCGTAATATTAGAAACAATTCCCGCCACTGCAGGTATACTCATTGCCGATGAAGGATATTTTACAACAGTAAGAGAAATATGTGATGAAAAGGGTACGATGATGATTATAGATGAAGTTCAGGCAGGTCTTGGGAGAACCGGAGAATTATGGGCAATCTACGGAGGTTTATATCCAAATGAGAAGGTCGTCCCAGATTTTATGGTATTAGGAAAAGGTATGACTTCAGGGATTTATCCCTTATCCACTTGTAGTTATAAACCGATTATCGAAAAAGCTGTCTACAAAGATGATCCTTTTATTCACATATCTACTACAGGGGGTTCTGATATTGGATGTGCTATAGCTTTGGAAATGTTGAATATCCAATCTAATCCAAAGTTTTTAAACCACGTGAAAGAGATGGGGAAATTTTTTCAGGAAGGATTAATGAAAATCAAAGAAACCTTTCCGGAATTCATTAAAGCTGTGAGAGGAAGAGGTCTTATGTGGGGAATCGAATTTCACAATGAAAGTGATAGTCAATTAGCTATGCTTTCAATTATAAAAAATGGAGTTTTGCTTGATTACTGTAATAACAAAAAAGACACTCTTAAAATTTTACCACCCCTAGTTGTTGAACGATATGAACTTAAAGAAATCTTAAACAGAATTCAGATTGGAATTGAACAATTAAAAAAAATTAAAAAATGAAGTAATTATATTTTTGATTTTTTCTCCTCATGAATTTTGGCTAAATCTTCCTTAATTTTTACTAACTTTTCTCCATGTAAGGGGTAAAAATAGATAGATATAATAGCAATTATGAGTGCGATTGCTGGATAGACAAACATTAAAATTCGTAGCGTCAACTGGAATTCTGGCGTAAAAGGTGGAACGAATTCTATAAAATCTGCAATAATAAACATTGGACCAATACATAGAAAAACAACAATAATTGCTAATCGTAAGAAAAATGCATTCACACCATAATATCCTGCCTCTCTACGTGTTCCTGTATTAACTTCATCCTCGTCAATTATATCACTCACTACTAGATCAATTATATAAAATGAACCGGATAATCCTAAACCAATAAAAAAGAAAACCACAATCGCCAGAATTTCCATACCTGGTCCGAGAAACATCAATGGAAATAATGTTATGATCCAAGATGACATTGAAATCATCCAGGCTTTTCGATTACCAATTTTCCTAACAATAGGCTTCCATACGAACGTTATAAAAATCACTGAAGAAATAAATGCAGCACCCATAAGGAGTGAAATTATAAGAGTATTTGAAATGCCTAAAACTACTTTTGCATAAATTGGGATTAATGTAGGCAAAATTCCATAAACAAACCAATTGGCGATTTCAGCGGGAATATACCACCTAAAAGATTTACTTTTCACACACATCTTAATCGAGTTAAAAAAACTTGGTGCGTTTTTATAATCATCTTTAAATTCTTTCTTTTCTCTAGGGGTAAAAGCTATGAAAATTCCACCGATGATGATTACTATTATTGCTACTATCATCCCAAACAACTGATATTCTCCTAGAGCAGTGTTAATTGCGGCATCATCTCCAGGATTTGGTGTATAATCGCTAATGAATAAACCAGGTAATACAAATGCTACAATTAATCCTAAAATGAGAAATCCTTGTCTGACATTATTAGCTCTAGTTCTTTCATCCTTAGAAATAAAGGTTTCTGGAAATAATGATGTGGTATTAAGACTGTACATTGTATAAAAAAATTCAAATAAAATTATGATAACCATGAAATAGATAAAATTTCCAATTTGATAAGTGACTCCGACAGGTAGGGGCGGTGTAAAAAGGAAAAATAAAATAAGCCCTAAGGGTATTAGCGCAACTGTAATATATGGTAAACGGCGCCCAAATCTCGTATGTGTTCTATCCGATAAATATCCTAACATTGGATCATTCAAACTATTCCAAAATGCCCATATTATAAATCCAATTGTAATTAAGACAATATTGAGTTGAACCACAGCGTAATAGAACGTGAATACTAAAAATGTAAATGTTTGATAGGCCCCCTGATCAGCAATTTGTCCTGTAGCAAAGCTAGCAGCTTTCCTAAAAGAATAACTTTCTCTTTTCTCCAATTTTTTCTCACTTAAACTTGCATTTGAAGCTTTTTTAAAAATTTAGATTAAATGTATTTCGCTTTCTTTGCTAATAAATATTTTATAGATTTAGAAAAATTAGATAAGATGTTAAATCTTTAATTTTGAAAGATTGTTGGTTTAAAAAAACATAATATAATATTATAACAAGTATCAAGAAGTGAAGATTTGACGAAGTATAAAATTTTTAACTACCCTTTTGTAAATATCGAGATTATAAACCGGTTAATAAAACATATCGTAATAGATATTATATATCTTTAGGGGAAAATATCTGATTTTGTTTCCAAATACATAAAAGATTCATCGTTTTTCTTCTTGCAATAAATTTAAATAAACATGTAACTGTATATTTCTTGGCGTAATTAATCTTATATTTTTACAGTGGTGGAGTTAATTTGGAGGATTCTTTATTATTTTTCCAGGACGAGGATCAGTCTAAAGAAAAGACATACAAGATATTGTTTACAGGATTGGATGCTGCTGGCAAGACAAGCATAATTTTAGCCTTACAGAGAGAGTTTTCAAAAATTGCATTAATTGAACCTACTAGAGGTGCTCAAAGAAACAATTTTAAGTTATTAGGTAAAGAAATAAGTGAATGGGATTTAGGAGGTCAAAAAAGTTATCGTATATCTTACTTAAAAAATCCAACTAAATATTTTGAGGATACAGAAATCGCAATTTATGTTATTGATATATTAGATACTTCTCGTGTGCTTGAATCATTAAGCTATTTTTATGATGTAATTGAAAAGTTTAAAGAATTAAAAATTAATCCCCCTATTAATATTTTCTTTCATAAATATGATCCGAAATTAATCCAAAGTGTGAAATCTGAAATAGAAAAAGACATCCAGAAAATACAACATGAAATAATTGAGACTGCAAATTATAGAATGATAAAATTTTATAGGACTTCAATTTACGATCCTTTTTCCATCATGAAGTCTATGTCAGAGATTTTATTAGAACTATATCCAAAATCAGAATTGATTCAAAAAACTATTGAAGAGTATGCCAAAAAATTAGAATGTGAAGGTTTGATTGTTGTTGATAAGAATTCAATTATTCTGGGTTCCTCTTTTGAGGATGATGATTCAAAAAAAATGTTGAGTGGTACTATTGCTTATTTTCTTTCTCTAAATGACGTCTTTGAAGAAATGGAATTAGAAAAACAGGAAGATCAAATCATTTTGAAAAAATCAGGAAATTATTTTATGTTTAAACCAATTACTATAAAAGAAACTAAACTCCCTTATTATTTACTTGGACTGAAAAAGCAGGAGCCGTTTGAAACCCAGTTTATCGGTAAGGATTTCAATACATTCGTAAATATTTTTAAGGATATTATTAGAAGCTGATTTAAGGAATTAGATTGTAAAGGTATTCTTTCCCCATTTCCCATTTTTTTGCTTACGCCATTTACCTTTTGGCTCAAATTAAGGCAAAAATAAAAATATTATTCTCTTTAACTAATATATCTCAATATTAACCATTATTATAGTTACATAAAATGAATCTAGAAAAATTATTTAAGCCTAAAACTATGGCTGTGGTGGGGATTTCAAAAAAAAACCCATTGAGTCCTGGAAGGATCGTTTTATTAAAAAATGAGTTTGAAATGGATGTGAAAGTATACGGAATTTATCCCAACGGAGGTGAAATCGAAGGAATCCAATTATTTGATCGTCTTGATCAATTGCCAACTATTCCCGATCTTCTCGTCATCGCTGTTAGTCCAGATGATACTTTAGAATATATAAAAGAATGTGGTGAATTAGGAATCCCTGCTAGTGTGATAATAGGAGGGGGATTTGCAGAGATCGGTGGAAAAGGTAAGAAAAGACAAGAACTACTTGAAAAAATATCATTTGATAATAATATTGCTGTTCTTGGCCCCAATTGTCTTGGTGTATATGCTCCTCCGATAGTTGATACTATCTTTTTACCTACAGAGCGTATCACACGACCTCCCAAAGGTTCAGTAGCGCTAATAAGCCAATCTGGGGGCGTGTTAGTTGATCAATTCTTTGTTAAGTTTAATGAAAGAAATGTCGGAGTTTCAACAGCAGTATCGATTGGTAATAGAGCGGTTGTAGATGAAGTAATGTTATTGAAATATTTCAGTCAAGTAGATGAAGAAACTTCAAATATTGCATTTTATTTAGAAGGATTCAAAGAGGGAAAGGCAAGAAATTTTCTACAATTAGCAAAAGAATCAGAAGATACTGTGATAGTATATTTTGGAGGAAAAACAAGAGAGGGAAAAATTGCTACTCAATCTCATACTGCTAGTTTAGCAGGTAATTATAATATAATTTATAATGCTCTACGGCAATACCTTGTAATACAACCTCATTCAGAAAGAGAGCTGTTAACTAGCTTAAAAGTATTTGATGTATTGTCCCAGAGAAGAAATCCTTTTGGGGACAATGTTGTAACTCATGGTAATGTGGTTATTGTATCTGTTTCTGGAGGACATGCTGTACTTGCTTCTGATATGCTTAAGAAGTATGGACTTAATGCTGTTCATTTAACACCTAAGGAAAAAAGAGAATTAAAAAGTCTTATCAATCCCTCCGCTAAAGAGATTGCGTCCTATAACAACCCAATTGATCTTACTGGTTCTGTTTTAGATACTGATATCGTAGATGTAATTCGATACTTGTCTGATATTGATAGAATTGAATGCATTATTTTATTACTCTTACCATATCCTCCAAATATATCTTTTCAAATAGGGAGTAGGATAGCGAATGTTGTTGCAACCAAAAAAAAACCAATGGTTTGTTTTATCCCATATATAGCAAAATATTCATTGATAATAGAATCTTTAGAACTTGTTAATATTCCTGTATTTCATTCCATTAAAGAAAGTGTTCAAGCGGTTTCAGCATTAAAACATCGAACAAGAGTTAATAACCTTAAAAAGGGTATTCTTTTTTAGAAAAAAAAAATTTCCTAATTTTTACTTAGGATACATCAATTATTTTATCTAATTCTGAAATAGAACTTTCAATATAATTCTTATCGTTAATTGTCAGTTCAATTACATTATGGGGGCATATAGCAACACATCGACCACATCCTCTACAATTTTCATTTATAATAGCTCTTTTTTTAATGATTTGTATAGCATTAACAAAACAAATTCCTGTAGTACAGGTTCCACATCCCTTACAATTATCACTTATATTTATCTCTACTCCCGGCATTCTTTTAATTTTCGCACCGATTTTTGGATTCAATATCGAGGATACGCGCCAAAGACAGCAACATGGATCACAATTACAAATGCTTAATAACTTCTCTCCTTGACTAACACCAAGCCATTGAGCATCTAACCTATTTCTCCCAATCATCTGAATTAGTCCTGCATCTCTACATTTGTTTAAATGCTCCAAAGCTTCCTCTTTACTTACTTGCCTTCCTAGTTGTGGATTTATGTCCAAAACAGCATCCCCCAGAAAAAGACAACCTAAATCCTGAGGATAATCTTTGCAATCCATACTTGAGCGACAAATACAGAAATTCATAATCCAGCGGTTCTTTGATCTATTAATGAAATATTCCAATACCTGAGATGGTAACACATATTCATTATATTCTCCTAAAGGTTTATTGATGTTAATGACTTTATCTTGGGGGAGATAAATGATGTTATCACCCTTAAAAAGAAGACGATCAAAGAGAGTATCTAAAATTGGTAAATTAGTTAATTTCGCAATGAATTTAACATTTGGAAATACCTTCATTAATAATTTTACAAACCATAGGGGTCGTGCCATAGAAATACCAATTTTCTTAAAATATTTCTAGCTTTTATATTTAATATAATCACTTCTCAACATAAAAATTATATTATTGGAGATTTTTTTCGATAGATAGTATCTACATCTCCCATATCTTTTTTATAACCTCTTAAAAGAAAGGAATAACAATATTTCTTATTTGCTTCTAATTCATATTTCCTATGGAGCCAGAAACCTCCAGCACCGCGTTGTTTATAATCAATATTAAAAGTAATAAAATCTCGTTTGGGTAATTGGTGATTATGGGTTGCTGATTCCAGATCCTCCATAGAATAAGGCCAAGCACTAACATTAAGATAATTGCCTTCTATGTCGGATACTAAAATTCCATTTCCTTCTTCATTTGTCATCATTGCCCATCTAACATCCATTCTGTTACCATTTTCCTGAGGTTTAATATATGGGTGTATTAAATTTTCAATCATTTCAGAGTATAAACCTATAGCTGCTCCTGTATTTCGATCAAACATTGTTTCATGAGGTCCTTTTCCAAACCACATCATTTTATTAAATTCTTTAGGAATTGTAGTTTGCATTCCAAATCGTATTAAACGCCTAGTTGGTTTAAATTCATTATTTATAATGATATTTCCATTACCATATATAGTATAAGTTATACTAAGAGGTTCATCTGAGTTAACTACATCAAATTTCACATGAATGCGAATAACTTGAGATTTAATCTGATCATAATCAATACTTTTTATTACCCGTTTTTTACTTGCTTCTTTCCAGCTTATATCAATTCGCTCTTTTTGGGTTCGTCGAAAGAAAAAAGTATCATTATCTGTTGGTGCACGCCAAAAGTTAGGAATTAAAGAACTAGATAATAATTCCTTATTTTGGAAAGTATAAGATTCGATTACACCTGAATTTTTACCAATAATCACCTTGAACTGTGATCCCTTTATCGCAAAAGTATTCTCTAAATCTTCAATTTTGATATTTTCAAAATCACTGATTTTTAATTCTGGTTCAACAGGCACATCATACGGTATTTTAAATTGATCCCATGCTAAAAGATGCCCTTTGGTTGCCCAGATCGTATCTTCCCTGAGAAAAAAACTAATTTTAAGATAATATTCTGTGTTACTCGAGAGAGTTGGATGCGCTAGAGGTATAAAAATATCCATGAAATCTTTAGGTTTTATATTTAATCTCTCTAATTTGCCTTCTTGTATTTTTATACCGTTTGCAATAAGTTCCCATCTTATATTCACGAAATCAAGTGATTTAAAATCATATTTATTTAAGATCTTTATTTTCCCATTTATCAAATCGACGGGAATTACTTTAATATTTTGGTATACTTTCCTAACTTCAAATAACGCGGGATGTGGTTTTCGGTCGGGTAGAACAATCCCATTAATACAAAAATTGAAATCATTTTGTTTATCACCAAAATCTCCCCCGTATCCCCAAAATTCTTTTCCATCCTCAGAGGTTTTACGTATCCCTTGATCTACAAAATCCCAGATAAAACCCCCAATAGCATAAGGAAATTCCTCAAAAATATCCCAATAATCTTGAAGGTTTCCTACACTATTTCCCATAGCATGAACATATTCACAAAGCATATATGGTAATTCAATTCCATCTTGTAGCTTATGCATTTTTTCCCTTTGTCCATATACCCTATTTTCTAGCATTCTTTTTAATGAAAAAGTAGGGATATACATATAACTAATAACATCAGAAACTTCATGGTCATAATCTTGTTCGTAATGAATAGGTCTAGTGGAATCTGTCTTGAATGCCTCTTGTTTCATTTTTATAAAATTATCTCCCATGCCAGCTTCGTTTCCTAATGACCACATAATAATACAGGGATGATTTTTATCTCTTTCAACCATACTTATCATTCTATCAACACAAGCAGCTGTCCATTGAGGATCACTTTTCGGTAGAATATCTCGTATACCATGTGATTCTAAATTACATTCATCAATAATATATATCCCATACTGGTCACATAAATCATACCATTTTGGATGATCGGGATAATGACTTGTCCTCACTGCATTGATATTATTTTGCTTCAATAATTTAATATCTTGTACCATTCTCTCATAAGGGATTGCCCGTCCATGATCAGGATCATGTTCATGTCTGTTTACTCCCTTAAATTTAATAGATTGTCCATTGATGTAAAAGCCCCCATCTTTCCCCAGTTTTATATCTCGAAATCCAAATTTACAATGTTCTATTTCTATAATTTCATCATTAGAATTTTTTAACTCTAAAATCAAATCATAAAGACTCGGTATCTCTGCAGACCATTTTTTTGGATTTTCGATAGTAGCCT
Source organism: Promethearchaeota archaeon (assembly GCA_048940805.1). Taxonomy (GTDB): domain Archaea; phylum Asgardarchaeota; class Lokiarchaeia; order Sigyniarchaeales; family SOKP01; genus Loki-b32. The sequence goes on along the minus strand of JBHLOF010000029.1, from coordinate 21,017 downwards.
GCATCTCAATGATGTTTTCCGTCTGTTCTTCAATACTAATAATTTCTGACATCAAAATTTCTGACCCGATATAATTTTTATCCTCATCTAATAATGATACTTCAACTAAATAGTCATTTACATTATGTGGGTTATAGTTTCGGGTTTTTATTCGTACTTTTAAGAGTGTATTCTTATAATCCTCATCAAACTGACAATAAGCATAGAAATCTCTTATGTGTACTTTTGGAATTGAGAAGAGGTATACATCTCGGTAAATACCACTTAACCTCCACATATCTTGGTCTTCAAGATATGAACCATCACTCCATCGATAAACCTCCACCGCTAAAACATTCTTTCCTTTTTGTATATATGATGTAATATTAAATTCTGCAGGTGTCATTGAACCTTGACTATATCCTACTTTCTCTTCATTTATCCATATGTAAAATGCAGATTTAACTCCATCAAAATGTATTATTATCTCTCTATTTTCCCAATTTTTGGGTATTGTAAATTCTGCACGATAAGATCCGACAGGATTATATTCATGGTCTATTTTTGGTATCTCTTTGGTATTTATACTTGGAGGATATCTAATGTTTAAATAAATTGGAATACCATAACCGTGCATTTGCCAGTTACTTGGTACAGGAATTTCATTCCAATTATCAACATTATATTGAATTTTATAAAAATCAATAGGTCTATCTGCTGGTTTCATCACCCAATGGAATTTCCAAATTCCATTAAGAGATTTATAAAATTTTGATTCTTCACGATTGCCATGCAAAGATGTTTTAATATCGTGGTATGGAATATTAGTGTTATGCGCAGGCTCCTTATTCTGCCCAAACATCTCCGTATTTTCCCAATCTAATCTTTCTTGCATTATCGATCTCAGTTTAATATAATATAAGTGGATTTATAAATCTAAAAACCTTAAAAAACAATTTGATTTATCTTAGAAATATGAGAATTATTTATTTTGATATTGATACATTAAGAGCCGATCATCTTGGATGTTATGGATACCATCGAAATACTTCTCCAAATATAGATAAAATAGCTTCAGAAGGGACAATTTTTTCAGAATGCTGTGTCTCAGATGCCCCTTGTTTACCTTCTAGAGCGTCTCTTTTTACGGGTCGATTTGGTATACATTCCGGAATTGTAGGACATGGGGGAACGGCTGCAGATTTAAGACTTACGGGAAAAACACGAGGATTCCAAGATCAATATTTACGTTTTAACTGGATTAGTATGTTAAGAAGAGCAAAATTATATCCTGTTTCTGTTTCCCCATTTGCAGAAAGACATTCTGCTTTTTGGTTCTATTCTGGATGGAAAGAAATGTATAATCCTGGTTTTAGGGGTATGGAAAGAGCTGATCAGGTTTACCCATATGTAGAGAAATGGTTAAAAGATAATGAACAAAGTGATAATTGGTTTTTACATGTGAATTTTTGGGATCCTCACACTCCCTACCGCACACCACTTGAATTTGGAAATCCATTTGAAAATGATTCGATACCCTCCTGGTTGACACAAGAAATCATAGATGAACATAGAAAAAGTTATGGGCCGCATTCTGCGTGCGAACCTTCAGGTTTCTCAGCTGAGCCTTTTGTTCAATTGTTTCCCAGGATAAAAGATATCGTAGAAATTACAGATTTAAATGACTTCAAACAATGGATTGATGGGTATGATGTCGGTATAAATTATGTAGATGAATATATCGGTAGGATAACAGAATTACTAAAGGAACAAGGAATCTACGATGACACTATAATTATGATAAGTTCTGATCACGGAGAAAGTCAAGGGGAATTGAATATCTATGGAGATCATCTTACTGCTTGTCATATTATTAATCGTGTTCCAATGATAATAAAATGGCCAGACCAAAAATGGGGAAAAAAATATGAGTCATTGATTTACCAAACAGATATAGCAGCAACGATTTTAGAAGGTTTGGGTGTTAATACCCCTGAATTTTGGGATGGGAAAAGCTTCTTTAAGAATTTAGAATATAATGAAGAATTTGGTAGAAACTTCCTTGTAATTAGTCAGAATGCATGGAGCTGTCAACGTACAGTAAGATTTGATAATTGGACGCTAATAAAAACATACCATACGGGATTAAAAAATTTCCCCGAGTTAATGCTTTTTGATTATGAAACTGATTTTCACATGGTGAAAAATGTGGCAGAGGAAAACCCAGATGTTGTCAAAAGAGGATTAGAATTTCTTGATATTTGGTTTAAAGAAATGCAAGAGAAAGATCCTTTAAGTGAAGACCCGATGAACGTCGTGTTAAGAGAAGGGGGACCATACCATACAAGAGATCAATTAGAAAGATACATCAAACGACTTCAAGAATCTGAAAGAGGAAACTTGGTTAAAGTTATTCTTGATCGCGGTGAATCCTATTCAATAAAAACTAAATAGATATTCGAATTCAGATCTCTGCTCCATGATCATAGAAAAGTTCTTTTTCCTCATGCCACATTTCTCATCATATTCGAATATCTTAATATTACAATGATCTAACCTAAATAAATATATATAAAATGCCTAAATAATTGATTAACATTTATTAACTTCAGAATATAATGATAAACTAACTCTGAGAAAGATTATCTACCAATTTAAGATCAGTTATGAAAATCGATATTGAACTTTTGAAAAATTTTGAAAAATCAATTGATACGATCCATCCGGAAACCGGAAAAATTCCTATTAAAATACTTGGATTTGGAGAAATGAGTCTGGTATTTGAAATCATTGGGGATGCAGAAAAATTAGCATACAAAAGAATTCCAATATTCGAGAAAGAAAAACAGGTTCAACGGCACATTTGGGCATACAATGAATATTGTAGAATTTTAGAAGACGATATTGGCTTTAATCTTCCAGACCATAAAGTAATATGGTTCATAGATGATAAGGGAAAAATCCAGTTTTATAGCGTTCAAGCAAAAATTGATCCTGAGTCTGTTGGAAATAAAGTTATTCATCAAGTGAATGCAGATGAAGTAGAAATTCTTGTTCTCCTAGTTTTAAGGGAATTAAAGAAAGTTTGGACTTTAAATAAGCAAAGATCAGATATTCAAGTAGGATTAGATGGTCAAATTTCAAATTTTGTCTTATTAGATTATGATCCAAAGAGCCCTAAAGTAGAAGAAGACTCAAAATTATTATATCTCGATACAAGTACACCGCTGTTTCGAAAAAATGGTGTAGAAGCAATGGAGGCAGAATTATTATTAAATAGTACACCATCATTCTTACGTTTCTTAATAAAAGCATTTTTTGTCCAAGATGTGTTAGACCGTTATTATGACCTAAGGTTGGTAATTATTGACTTAATTGCTAACTTTTTTAAAGAACAATTGCCAGAGATTATTCCTCGACTAATCAAGAGAGCCAATAGATTCTTAGAAGAAGAAGTAAGCCAATTTGGATTAGAACCTATTTCTTATGTTGAAGTGCAAAAGTATTATAAAAGTGATAAACTAATATGGGTCATCTTTCAAAATGCTCGAAGAATTGACAGGTACATCAAGACTAAACTGTTAAAGAAAACATATGATTTCTATCTGCCAGAGAAGATCAAAAGGTAAGAAAGATTAAAAAATTGAAAATATTTACCACATTATATTTTGGGATATTAATATGAATAGAAGAGATCCAAAATTGACCGCTCTTCAATATAATGAGTATATTAACAATCAAAATGTCAAGGGACTTATTGAATTAATGGCAGAAGGCTTTTGGGTTAAAGTTAAGGAAGAAGAACCTTGGACTAGTGATTTTTTTAATGGATGGAAAAGATTTTTCAACTTGAATCCCACTTATAAAAATATTTTTACCAGAATCGAATCTCAAGAGAACTTTGTAATTATGATTGGGTATGCTTTATGGTCTAAGGATTCTAAAGAAGAAGATCATTGTATATGGACAGCAACAATAGAAGACGATCTTCTGCTTAATTGGCAGATTTACGAGGATACCGAAGCTAATAGGAAAAAATTCAACATCAAATAATGTTAGGAATTTCTTCAGTCTTGAAGAAAAATTTATGATCTAAAATATAGGAAATAAAGAAATAAACTTATTACTTTTCACTTACCGAAGCAAGCCATTGATCCCTGCATTCCTCAGAACAGAATACGTGCATTGTTGTAGGCTCGATCAGATCAAATTCCTGGATTTTAGCTCCTCCAATTATTTCTTTCTCACATTGTTGACACTTTACTTTTGCCATCTTATACCACTTGTCTAATAATTTTAATTATAAATTAGAGTTTGTTTTAATAAATCTTGAGAATTAGATAAAAGTGTATATCAAAATTCTTAATCAAAAAATTCAAAAGTTCAAAAATACTGGTTATTGTTATGGTCTTTAAACCTAAGGTATATCTTGCTTCAAACGTTTTCTCAGATTTAGAGATAGGATCAAATGAAACAATTTCTGAAAACATTCGATATGAGATTAAAACTTTATGGAAACAATTAAACGAAATCTCTGAGCTTAAAGTCTTTAACGGTAGATTTCCCTCTGAAAATCAAATTTATAGGGATATAAGGGAATTCAACCCAGATATTATTGGTTGTCATTTGAGTCATTCACTAAACTCAGAACTTTTGGGAAATTCTAATGTTATTGCCATTTCTACATCAACTGCGGGATATAATCATATTCAGAAACCTCCTAAAGATGATATTTTGATAACTCACACTCCTGGAGTGCTTCATGAAACAGTTGCCGACTATACGATATCAGTAATTATGGCTAATTTAAGGAACCTAATTGATCTTCATAATTATGTTTGGAATAACAATTGGACCGCTGATGAAAAGTGGGATTTAGATCAATCTCTTTCTTCCGTAATTACTAATAAAGTAGTTGGTATTGTTGGTTTAGGTGAGATTGGTAAACAGTTAATCAGGAGATTATATCCCTGGGATATTAAAATCCTCTATTACGATATCAATAGGATGAATGATTTCGAGCAGGAATTTCCCTCTATAGAGTTTAAAGAGAATATAGAGGATGTCTTCAAAGAATCGGATATCGTCAGTATACATGTACCCTTAAACCAGCACACTGAGAAAATGATCAATAGAAACTTGCTTAAAATTATGAAGAAAAATGCCCTTTTAGTAAATACTGCACGAGGTCCAGTTCTGGATCTGGAAGATCTTCTTAATTTACTTGAGTCGAATGAAATTCAAATAAATATTGCTTTGGATGTCTTCCCAATTGAGCCACTTGACACTAATTCTCTTGAAAGATTTAAGAAAATTAAACGAGCAAGACCTGAAATAAGAATGATTCTTATTCCTCATAATGCATCCGCTGATGCTGATACTAGAGGTCAGATGGACATACTATTCCTAAAGGATATAATAAAGATTATTAAATCATCTTCATTAGATGATTTGGATAAAATTCACTTGATCCCGGAGCATAAAATACAATTAAGAAATAAAGAGTGGAGGATTTTTCGCTATTGGGAGAAAAAATGATTAGAACTTTCATCGCTCTTGAATTAAAAGAACAAGAAACAATTGAAAATATCAGTTCTTTCGCTTCACGATTAAAGAAGAATCAACCAAACCTGAAGTTAGTAAAACCTGAAAATCTACATATGACTGTTAAATTCTTAGGGAATATTTCTGAGTCTTTAGCACCAAAAATATATGAAATATTGAAAAAAGACATAAATGAAAAACATTTCCAAGGTAAAGAATTTAAATATTTTTTAAAAGGTGTTGGGCAATTTAATAGGTTTTCAGTTATATGGATAAAGCTGGTGGGAGATATTCCTTTTTTACAACAGTTAAAAGACTCTGTTGAAGATTTACTCAATTTGAGATTAAATATAGACAGGGATAAAAGAACACAATTTAAACCTCATCTAACCATCGGAAGATTAAAAAGACAAAAAATAAATTATAGGACATTTGATATTTTCAAAAAGCTCATAAATGAGAATAAAAGCGAGGAATTTGGGATCTTTAATATCAGCCAAATTAAATTTAAAAAGTCTGTGTTATCTCCCCAAGGGCCTCAGTATTTTGACTTGGACTTTTAAAATTCATAATAAGACTGTGGGGAGAGTCAAGGAGCAAAAACAGCTAAACTAAATATTAAACAATGGGCATAGTGAATCATAAGAAACCTATTAAAGCAATTGTTTGGGATTTGGATGGGACTTTAATTCATTTTAAAATAAATTCACTTAAAGCCCGTAAGTCTGCAATTAACATTCTTGTGTCGCATGGAATAGATAAAAAAGAACTCTCAGTTCAAAAAAGCATATTAGATAATTTAAATAGATCTAAAGAAATCTTTCAACAACACGGGAAGGGTTTAAACCAAATAAGCAAAATATTGCAAGAAGTTGATAAGGAAATAAGTAAAATTGAGTATGAAGCAGCACTTAATGCTAAAATGATACAAGGTATCGAAGATGTCCTTATCTTTGCCAAAAATAAAAATCTTAAACAAGCAATTTTTACTTTTAATAAGTATGAACATGCTAAATTATCTCTTGAAAAAGTAAACCTATTGAAATTTTTCGAGATAATAATTGGTAGAGATAATGTGAGTAATCCTAAACCTCATCCAGATCATCTTCTAGTAATATGTAAGAATCTTGGTATAAAACCTAATGAAATATTAGTAATTGGAGATAACTACAGAGATATTGAAGCAGCTATTAATGTTGGAGCGTATTCTATTGCGGTTCATACAAAGTTAGCTGTTATTGAAACTCTTCAAAAAGCAGATAAGATAATAAAAGAAAAGGAAATTCCTCAAAAATTAATACAAGAAATTAAGGAATTTTTATAAAGAAATAAAAAAAAATTTAAAATAGTCAATTAAACTATATTTATTCAATTAAATTTTAAAGTTTAAAAAAATATGAAAGTAGAATTCTTTTTGGATGTCCTTAAACCTCATTCTCCGTCTATTGATTACGTAGCAGGAGCCTTAATGGATCTTACAGGAATATCCAAAGTTCATGTGAAATTAGACGAATTGGATCAAAAAACAGCCTCACTTCATATAAATATAATAGGTAATGACGTTTCCTTAGAAGAGATAACCGAAAAATTATCCTCTTTAAACTGTGCTGTACACAGCATTGACGAAGTGCTCTATGAAAAAGAAGAGGTTTAATATTAATTCCATTTCTTTCTTTTATTTTCTTTTATATTTTATTACCTTAATGTTGATACACAAAACCAATATTATCTACTTATTATGATCTGTTGATCCAACATCCCAAAAAATAAAAGCTAGTTCTTCTCATTCTTATTTAAAAAACTATTTTTCATACCATGGAAGATCCACTGATCGTAAAAACCCTTCAAGAAAAAGGAGAAATTAATGACGAATTAGATTATGCTATAATGAACTATTTAATCCAAAATCGAGGACCAGGATATACAGCTTGCCAACCCTCTTTAACTGAACTTGAGGGTGGAAAAAAGGCGATAAAAATGGATCTAGATCATACTTTTATTGATAATAATAATCAATTAATGGGTTTGGGAATTGTTGGAAAGATATATATTGACTATGAAACACTTAAAGTAATATATTGCACCCCACTAAAAGAATTAGAAAAGAATGTTCAGAAATTAAAGGATGCGGGAATACAACCTCAAAGTCGACCTAAAGGTAAGTATTAAATCATAATAAATACCTTATATATAATTATATTCATTACTTCATTCTTTATATCACCGGTTAATCATGTCTGATAAAGTAAATTTAATAAAGAATTTGATTCAAGAATACCTTTTAGATGAGGGATTATTAAGAGAGAAAATTACTGATCCTAATCTTGATTTTGGGTTCCAATTTATCTTCCCACCTGGAAATAATCCTGAGGGACGTCCGATTGGTAGAGTAATGGTTGTCATTAAACCTAAAAATAAAACTTTAATAAGCATTATACTAGGAACTCAAATTTCAAAACCGCAAATTGAAGCACTGAATTCACTAAAAGATAATCGAAAAATGCAATTTTTCTGGGATTTAAGAAAATTCTTTCTTGTTAAAGATTTATTTTACCGTATCGATGTTAATAATTACCGATATGAAATTAGTGATCAGATATTTCTCAAAAATGATGGTACAATATCAAAAAATACTTTTTTCAAATCTATTAGACGAATATTTGATGGTGCAGCTTATAGTAACATTTTATTAGGAGAGTATTGTTCTGGAAAATTAAAACTAGATGATCTTACTAAAATGAAGGATTTTATTGGTGGTTCTGATTTTTCACTATATTCATAGTTTATTAATAACCTAATTGGTGAATTTTTATTTTTAAAGATTGGCTACAAGCGTTAGGGAAACTTGATTATGTACAAGGAAAAGCAAGACCTAATGTAGATTGCATACTATGTGCTGTAAGGGATAACGATGAGCGTGTAGAAATTCTAAAAATATATGAAGATGATATAAGTTTTATTATTTTAAATCTATATCCATATAATCCAGCACATTTAATGATTGTTACTCAAAAACATTTAACCAAGTTCCTCGAACTCACTAAAAAAGAAATTATTCATATCAATAGAGCAATACAAGGAATTCAAATGCTTTTGGATGATTTATATAGTCCTAAAGGATATAACATTGGAATCAATCAAGGAAGAGATGCAGGTGGTAGTATTGAACATCTACATTTTCATATAATTCCTAGATATGGGTCTGAACTCGGTTTTATTGATATTATTGGTAAAACTCGAGTGCTTCCTGAAGGTTTAAATGCTGTTAAGAAGAAACTGGAGGAGAATATCCATAAATACCTAACTAAAGATTTTTTTGGAAATTTCTGAAATTCATCAAGAAAAAAGAAATAAAAAAAAATTTCATTAAAATTTAAAATCTAAAGTGTTTTATCGAGTTGCAGCGCGAATATCTGCCGCAGTTACTCGTTTACGTTTATCCGCTTTACAGATTTTTATAGCCTCTTTAGTAGCATCAGCTGCGGAATTCTCCAAGTAGCCAATAAGCTTATCAAGAGCCTCAGCAGCTACTAAATCCGCTCCTTCTTTCTTCATCAACCGTCTAATGGGAGCCTTAGCTATATATCCTTCAGATTTCTTAGCGGGAGCTTTCTTTTTAGCCATTTTTATTCCTCCGACTTAAATTTATAAGATTGTAATTTAGATGTTAATTAATTATTACTACACATTTCTATTATATAAATGTTATGATTCGAATCAATAATTTTAGGTAATCTTTTAATTCGATTCGCTCAATTCGAAAATTAGATCGTTTTATTAATATGATATTAATTTCTAATAAAAATTATTTTTTGATTTTGTCGGAAATAAAAGTTTATTCTTTTAAATTATTGAATTTTCCCTTTTATTAATGTTTCAATAAAAATTTTTGAAACTAAATTAACCCATTATTAAGCATTGGAAAATATTTACTGATTGCAGATTTTTAATTATGTTTCTACTAAAAAATGAAAAAATACTAGATAAATACCAAAAATTTTATGAAAAATAAAAATTAAAATATAAGCTCTTTAACTATTGTATTATAAAGTAAATTGAAAAAAATAGACATAGATGTAGTCTTAAATTCTTGAAAACTGAACATGAATGATCTAGAAGAATCTGAAATAGAAGAAGCGCTTCAATCATTGGGATTCACGAAAAATGATTCCAAAGTATTACTTACTCTATGTAAGTATAAGATATTGAGCCCTGCCGATATTGCCAAACATTCCGGAGTAGACAGAGCCCGTGTCTATGATTCTTTAAACAGATTGATAGATAAAGGTTATATTCAAAAGGAACCTATCAAAAGAGGAGCAAATTATCAAGTCATCCCTATTGATAGAATTTTTAAGGTAATACGAGAAGAATATAAGCAAAGAATTGATGATACCTTAGTCTTAGAAAAAATTATTGGCGAACTAGAGGTCACGAAAGAAGAGACAGAACCTCGAGTCTGGGCTATTAATTCTAGATCAAAAATTCGAAAAAAGATTAGAGAGCTAATAAGCTCTGCTAAGGAGCGTATTTTTTTCATTTTAACACCTGATTTGCTAATGAATGAACTAGGAGGGTATGAGTGGGTTTTAAAAGAATTGTGGAACAAAAGATTTTCCTCAGATATCCAAGTTGTTATCGCATTAAAATATAATGAAATTCTAAAAGAGGAAATAATAAAACTCCTCAAAATCAATGTTATTGTTCACTCAATAGAAGGTGATAACGTTATCCCGTTCGGTTTATTAATTTCTGATAATCAGTTTCTTCTAACTACTTTAGATCAAGTAAAAGAGGCACCAGAATACACTTCAGGATTATGGCTGGAGAATGGAATGCCAAAACAGATTGTAGGATATGAGCATTTATTCAAGTATTTTATTACTAACCAATGTAATTTAATCCAATTGACAGCTAAAAAATCAATTTCAAATTAAAATCCTTTATGGAATACTAGGCCAAATTTACAACAAAATATATATGCAAATTAAAACCATTACATATTATAAGTCAAAAATTAGGTATTAGTTAGTAATAAACTGTTGGAATATGAATAATAAGGAGTAAGGTTGTGTGTCATACCGGGGAAAAGTAATTCTCTGTGGGGATCCTTCTGTAGGTAAAACTAGCATTTTAACGCGTTATGTAGATGGCCAGTTTAGTGATATATATCATCAAACCATCGGTGCTAATTTTTTGATAAAGGAATTTGAGCTAAGTAAAGTTATTGATAAATTAGATATCAAAAACCCCAAATTGAAAAATGATATTAAAGAATTTAAGCTATATTTTTGGGATTTAGGGGGCCAACATGATAAATTATTTAGTAATGAATATTATTTTGTTCAAGCTGTTGGTGCTTTTGTTGTTTACGACGTGATAAATCGAGAATCATTTGATAATATCGACTTTTGGATCTCTAAATTAAAGGAATTAAGTGGGGAGATTCCATTTATGATTATTGGTAATAAGATTGATAGAAAAGATGAACGTACGGTTGCATTCGAGGAGGCTAAAGAAAAATCAGATTTTTATGGTGTAGAATATATTGAAACTTCAGCACTATCAAATGAAAACATCGATAAAGCCTTTGAATCATTATCCATCCAAATACTGAATAGTTATAAATAAGCCTAAAATAATCTTAAATATCAAAGGCTATTTTTGACTTTAACGACTTGATCTAATATTATTAGTGAGATTGAATTCTATAAGATTATGAGCTCATTATTAATTCCTGTAGCCCCTCTTTCAACAACAAAAACGCGTCTTAGGAACTGCTTTTCTGCTAATCAACTTAAAGATATCACCATTGCTATGTTTAAGGATCTCATTAACACGTTATCTAAGGTAAATTGTTTTAACAATATTTTAGTCTATTGTAATGATTCTATTATATTAGAACTCGCAGAAGAAAATGGACTAATTGGAATTAAAGAAGACATTTTAGAAACTCCAAAATCTTTTGATGATGTGATAACTGAATTCAATAATTTAGCAATAGAAAAATTTAATTCCAAACAAACAACCATTGCTTTTTTAGATTTGATTTTAATTACAGATAAGAACTTTTATGAAATTAATAATCTTATACAAAAACATCAATTAGTTGTTTGTCCCGCTATTCATTCAGCAGGTATTTCAATTTTAAGTAGAAATCCTTCTGATATTATAAGATCATCTTTTTCTGATCCAGAGATCCCCTCCCTATTTGCACTACTTAACAATGCCTCGAAGAACGCTATAAATAACATATATATTTATGATTCTTTTCGAGCGGGATTTGATATCGATGTGAAACAGGATCTTATATTAGCCTACGAATATTTGAAAATTTTTAATTTACAAACTACGCATATCTTTAAATTCTTAAAAGAAAATCTAAAATATTCATTCAAGAAAAAAAATGCGAATGATAATCGTAATTTTGAAGTGTTAGAAAGAAAGTGATATTAAAAAGCAAAAACTATATTTATCTTTACACTCTCATTTAATATTTCCTCTGCTAAAGATTGAAATTCTTCCCTTTCAACTTTTAAAGCGTTTAAATAACGTAAATAATCTTTATTTTTTCGATTATAATCACTTTCAATATGCTCAAGTTTTACAGCATTTGAAGAAATCTGAGTTTTCAATTCGTCTAATTGCTTTGCTAAACCTTCTACTTCAATTTTTTGCTCGATCTTAGTTATTTCATCCTTGAATTGAAGATATTTCTCAATATTTTCCTGCAAAAGTTTCTCTTCAAATATTGCGTTAATTTGCTCAATCGTTCTTTGTTTGGTATCAGTTTTAAGATTTAATCTGCTTTCCTCCAAAGTATGTCTTAATTGAACCATTAGACTAGTGAATTTAGGCAAATCCTTCCTCTCAGAAACAAGAACACCAATTGGGTTTTTTAAAAAATCTTTTAAATAATTCAAATCCACGTTGGAGGGATGAATTGTATTTCTTTCCAATTCAAACTTGAATTTCTTTAATGCTTTTTTAAAACCAATTTCATCATTGATCTCTATTTGTAATTGAAAAAGATTGTTTTTTGCTTTATCTAATTCCTTAAATAAATCATTTTTTTCAAGTTCTATTAATTTAGTATTTAATTCTTCTTCTGTCTTTTTTCTTTCTTCTAGTTCAAGTTCAAATTGTTCCATATCTGTTTTTGAATGCTCAATATTATCCTTTAAAGTAAACATTTTAGGCAATTTTTTCAAAAGATACTCAGCATTTTTAAGATCGGTATACTTTTTCCTGAGAAATTCGTCTAAAACAGCTTGCTTTTTACCTAATTTACGAGTAATATAATTTAATTCTTTTATTTGAGGTTGAACTTCTTTTTGAAATTTAGGGAGTGATTTTCTAGCTATTTCATTAATATTTGTAAAGAGTTTCTTTATTGAATTTAATAAATCTAGTATATTATCATAGGTTATCTCCTCATCTGGGATTTCAATCTCATCGATCTCCCTTCTAATTCTATCAGAGAAGAAATTAAGTGATTTTTGAGCCTTCTGATCAATTTTATCCTTACCTGCTTCGAGAAAGTGATCAAGACATACTTTAATTTCTATTAAATTGTCTCTGATCTCTAAAATTATCTTTTTCGAAGCTCTTTTTACTTTTGAAAAAATCGAGTCAATTTTTTCAAGATAAAATTTTTCAAACTCATCTAGGTCTTTTTCGATCATATCCAAATCTATTTAGATTTATTTTACCGCTTTTATAACTTTTTTCCCATTCATGTATTCTTGTAAGACAGTGGGTATTCGTACGGAATGATCCTCATTCTGATAATTTTCTAAGATACAGCATATTGTTCTTTCAGTTGCTATTGCAGTTGAATTAAGAGTGTGTAAGATCTTTTTCTCTCCAAGTTGACCTACTTTTCCCATTCTAATCTTTAGCTTCCTAGCTTGATAATCTGTGCAATTACTACAGCTAACTAACTCTCGATAAGTTTCTGATGCAGGAAACCATGCTTCTAAATCATATTTCTTCGCAGCATTATCGTTCATTTCTCCAGATGCGATATTGACAATTCTATATGGTAATTCTAACCGATTGTAAATCTCTTCAGCATTATTTATTAATTCTTCATGAATTTCCCAGGATTGCTCAGGTTTACAAAAAACATACTGCTCCACTTTTTCAAATTGGTGGACCCTAAATATACCTAGAGTATCTTTTCCATGAGAGCCTGCTTCTCTTCTAAAACATGATGAGATTCCCGCGTATTTAATAGGTAATCTATCAGGCTCTATTATTTCATCAAAATGATAAGCTGCTAAAGTTTGCTCTGAAGTAGCTATCATATACAAATCTTCATCATAGATTTTATATAATTGTTCTTCAAAATCTGCCAATTCCGCAGCAGCTTTAATAGCTTCATGCTTAACAAAGAATGGTGTCCACATTGGAGTATAGCCCTTATCTGCCAAAAAATCTAAGGCAAATTTCATTAAAGCTAAATTCAAGAGTACTAAATCCCCCTTTAAATAATAAAAACGTGAACCAACCACTTCAGAAGCCTTTTTAGTATCTGCACCATCTATAGTTTCAATTAATTTGACATGATTTAGTGGAGCAAACTTAAAATTTGGTAATTCTCCAACTGTTCTCACGATTTCGTTATATTCTTCCGTTTCCCCAATAGGTACTGATTCATGAAGTATGTTGCCGACAACATAGAGATATTTGTCTCTTTGTTCTTTATATTCTCTCTCAAGGCTCTCTAATTCCTCTATATCTTCTTTTAATTTTTTTGCTTCTCTTTTAGCCTCTCCAGCTTTATCTTTATCCCCAACCTTTAAATAGTCCCCAATTTTTTGAGATGTGGTTTTCTGTTGACGTCTTTTATCTTGTGATTCTTTTAAAACCCCTCTCCACTTTCTATCATAATCTAATACCTTTTCTACATTTGAGGGATCTTTAAATCTATTTTTTTCAGATTCAATAATTTTCTCTAAATTGTTTCTGAATAATTCAATATCAATCATTTTCAGAATCCTTTTTTTATTAATAGAGGACACAAATAATAATCATTATTTACTCATGTTGGATCCTATCGGCTAATGTCGATCGAGCTAAGGCTGTTTTAATTTTTCTTTTGTCATAACCAATTGTCTCGATTATCTTCATTATCTTAATACGTCTCGCCTTGCCTTTTAAACCTTCTTCTGCCATAAATTCCTTTGCAAATTCTTCGCGCTTTGATTCTTCCGTTTGTGCCATGTAAGATAAAAATGAACTTTTCATAAAAAATTTCACGAGTTAATTTTTCAATTTTTATGACATATAACGATTTGATCGTTTGATTCAGATGTAAATGGTTCTTCATCAAATGTACCAAATTTTTCTTCGAGTATGAAACCATTGTAATAAAGCAACCCATCTAATTCTTTGGGAAAAAACATCCTTAACTTAAGTTTTTTAACGATTTCCTCATTTTTAATCCTGTGACAAGTATTTAGATAATTAATTTGGGTTGCTTTATCGTAAGTATTAGATTGAAACACCTCTACAATTCCAGTACCGTCTGGATTTGGATAATCAAACACGTGATATTTTTTTGAGGGATCCCTTTGAAGTATTTCCAAATCGGGATTGAAAACGTTAAAAATAAACCTGCCATTTCTTCTAAGGTGATTTTTGACGCAAGATAAGCAATGTTCTATGTCTCTATTCTCTATTATCCAATTCATAGCCCTAGCGGGCATTATTATTAAGGAGAACTTCTGCTGCAAGCTAAAATTTGTCATATCTGCTTCTATCCATTTGATTTCTAAGTTATGTTTTCTTGAATTTTTTCTTGCTTGGGCTAACATTTTTAGTGAGAAATCTAGTCCCACAATTTCTATTCCTTCTTTCGCAATGGGAATGGTAATTCTGCCAGTACCGCATGCTAATTCGAGAATTGGTCCGCCATATTTTTTTGCTTGCTTTATATAAAATGGAACTGATAGATATAAATTTCTACTCTTAATCATTGCATCATAATGTTGCCCATTAATATAGTAATACTCATCATCATTTTCATTCATAATTAGGACTACCTTCTTTATAACCAAGAATGCATAAAATCATTAATCTAAATTAGGAACAACTTATTATAAAGATCTTCTTGAGAAAAAAATGTTGGAAAATAATTATTTTTACTCTATTTCGTTATCATTATCAGTATTATGAAGTCTAATCAGAAAAAATAAATTCTTTCAATAATTTCATAAACCAATAAGATTTATTGTAATATTTCAATTAACCTAAAAATCAACGGTGAAGTTTTACAAAAAGGTGGATTATTTGTCTGAGAGTCAGACCATGGTTAGAATAGGAGTCTATATATGCGAGTGAGGCGTAAATATTAAAGCTTCTGTTGATTGTGATGCTGTGAGAAATGCTATCGAACATCTCCCTAATGTTGTTATAAGTAGGGTGAGTGCTTTCACATGTTCCGATCCTGGCCAAAATACAATAAAGAACGATATTTTAGAACAAGATCTAAATAGAGTTGTTGTTGCAGCATGTACACCAAAAATCCATGAACCCACGTATAGAGCTGTTTTAGTTGAAGCAGGTTTAAGTCCTTATTATTTCCAAATGGTTAACCTAAGAGAACAGTGTTCTTTTGTCCACAGAGATGATAAGGAAAAAGCTACAGAAAAGGCTATACGCTTAGTTAAAGCAGGTATTAATCGTGCAAGAGAATTAGAAAACATCCCTCGTAAAGAAATTCCTGCAGAAAGAGCTGTACTAGTTATAGGAGCGGGGATTGCAGGAATGAATGCTGCTTTGGATCTAGCAAATCAAGGAATCCCTGTGCATTTAGTTGAAAAAGAACCAACAATTGGTGGGAAAATGGCGCAACTAGATCGAATATACCCAACTGATGATTGTGGAATATGAGTTCTAGCCCCAATTATGGTTAATGCATCAAAACATCCAAATATAAACCTCTATACATATAGTGATGTTGTCGAGTTTAGTGGAATCCCTGGAGATTATAAGGTTAAAATAAGAAAAAATGCTCGTTATATCGATGAAAAAAAATGCACTGGATGTGGATTATGTACCACTAAGTGCCCAGTTAAAGTCCCCAGTGAGTTTGATCGAGGTATTGGTGAACGAACTGCTATTTATATACCGTTTCCCCAAGCCGTACCAAAATTAGCGGTTATGGATAGAAGTGTGTGTATAGATTGTAAAAATTGTGAAAGAATTTGTCCGGCAGAAGCTATTCAATTTGAACAAGAGGATGAGTATATAGAGATTAAAGTCGGAGCTACTATTGTTGCAACTGGTTGGGATGAATACCCGATTTGGGAAACGAACGAATATAATTACGGTTATTATCCTGACGTAATTACTCAGATTGAGTTAGAACGAATGCTTAGTCCTATAGGACCAACGGGGGGACATGTCTATAGAATCTCCAACGGAGAATCTCCAAATACAATCGTAATGATTCAATGTGTTGGTTCAAGGGATGTAAACGCAAACCCCTATTGTTCCTTTGTTTGTTGTAGCGTTGCTCTTAAAAACGCGCAACTGTTGAAACAAGAATATCCTGATATGGATGTAATTATGTTTTATATTGACATACGAACCACAGACAAAGGAAATGAAGAATATTATCGAAAAATAAGAGAATCCGGAGTAAGATTGATTAGGGGAAAAGTAGGCGAAATAATTGAAGATAAAGAAACTGGTAAGTTAAATGTTAGAGCATATTCATCCTTAACTGGTGAAATCGTAAAGATTGATGCTGATTTAGTAGTACTTTCAACAGGGATGAATCCCTCTAAAGGAACTGAAGAAATGATTGAAGTAATGGGCTTAAGTAAAGGTCCAGGAGGATTTCTTTCTGAAGTTCATGGATGTTTGAGTCCTCAAGAAACAAAAGATATAGGAATATATATTGCAGGATGTGCGACAGGGCCTAAAAACATTCCTTATTCAGTATCTTCTGCTTTAGCTGCTGCTAGTAAAGCATCTACTCTTCTATCTCATGATACAATCAAACAAGAATTAATCATCGCTGAAGTGAATGAAGAGCTATGCATGGGATGCCATAGATGTGAAAAATTATGCAATTACGAAGCTATCAAAGTCGATGAAACTGAGATTGCAAAGGTTGATGAGTTAAAATGCAAAGGATGTGGAGTTTGTATTTCCTCTTGTCCAGCAAGAGCAATCGACCTGAAATACTATCGCGATAAGCAATTTGTCGAAGAATTAAAGGGAATTGGCGACGCAGAAATATTAATTGAAGATAAAATAATTGAAAGCGCTGAGGAATAAATAGCTTAAAAGGTGAAATCAATGTCGGAAGTAAAAAGTGTAGAAACTAGAAAGGTTGTAGCTTTTGGCTGTGATAAGTGAGGATATTCAGCGGCAGATTTAACCGGTGTAACAAGAAAATCGTACTCTACAGATTTTCATCTCATTCGAGTGAGATGTACTGGAAGAATAGGAATTCATCTTATCATGGAAGCTTTCTTGAACGGTGCGGATGGAGTTGCAATTATTTCCTGAAAAGAAGGTGAATGTGAATTTGGAAACGGGAATACAAATACTTTTGAGCATGTCCTTATGTTGAAAAAGTTACTGAAATATGAGGGTATTGCGGAAGATCGAGTCCAACAATATTTTTGTTCAGCAGCAGAAGTTGAAAAATTCATAAATTCTGTAGAAGATATAACTAATAAAATAAACGCTTTGCCTCCTCTACCAAAAAAAAATCCGAATTAGAATGATCTTCTCAAAAAAATTATAGTTGGGGAGGAACTAACCCACAGCAAGGGTTTTCGGAATAATAAATAGAAAAGTAATTTAAGAACCATTATGAGTATTAAAGAAAATTTTTCATGGGATTATTTAAAAAATGTAGCAGATGCTTTAGATTCATATAGGATTCGAGCATTAATAGATGCAAAACGAGATATATTAGAAGCTGGAATCTATGATGAATCTCAATATGAATCTATTCTTTTCAAAATGCTCGATGAGGAAAAATTAAAATATTCTCTGTATAACTTTTTAAACCAAAATTCCGAGAGTAATTTACAAACCCTAGAACGATTTTCTGAAAAAAACTCTCTCAATATAAATAAAACTCTAAGTTATCTTGAGCTTCTCAAAAATGAAAACCTTATCAGTTCAGAAGAACTTTATGATAAAATAGATGGAGATGAGAATAATCCTGAACAACTCATCTTCAAAGATTTTATTATTAAACCTAATAATGTCGAAGTTTTAAAGATAAAACCCATATATGAACCAGTCAAAATAATTTTTGAAACAAAAAACTGTTCTGGTTGTGGCCTCTGTGCTGGAATTTGTCCAGTTAATTGTCTTCAAATATATAATGGTTTCGGAAAAATAGATGAAAATAAGTGTATTCGTTGTGGATTGTGTTATTTTGTATGTCCCAGAACTTATCTTCCCGTTAGGGTTCTGAATATGACTCAAGAGGGTACTTCCGAAATTAAAGAATATGAAAAAGTAGGCTTCTTTCTTGAAGCGTATTCTGCTCGTACCAAGATAAAAGAAATTGCAGAAATTTGCCAAGATGGTGGTATTTCAAGTACCTGCCTTCATTATCTTTTAGATAAAAAAGAAATAGATGTTGCAATCGGGGCAAAAATGAGTAATACACTGTGGCGACCTGAACCTGTATTGCTTAATAATAAGGAAGACATTCTCACTACAGCAGGAACTAAATACGTCAATAACCCAAATCTGCAAATCTTAAATCAGAATGAATTACACAACAAGAAAATAGCTGTAGTGGGTGTCCCTTGTCAAATTCAAGCTCTTCTTAAATCTACAATTTATAACATTGGATTTCCTTCTTTAAACAATGTTGAATATAGGATTGGAATATTCTGTATGGAATCATTTTCTTATGAATCTCTTGTAAAAATTTGTGAGAAATTAAACGTTGATATTAAAAATGCTAAAAAAATGAATATCAATAAAGGTAAATTCTTTGTTTATACGAATAAAGATGAAGAGTTAAACGTGCCTATTAAAGAAATTTCTCATCTAGCTCGCGAGGATTGTGAAATGTGTTATGATTTAACTTCAGAATCTGCAGATATTTCAATTGGATCGATAGGATCTCCCTCTGGTTGGAATACCGTACTAATTAGAACCAAGAAAGGCAAAATTCTTTATGAAAAACTAATATCCAACAATTTGATTGAATCAAAACCATTGGAAGAAGTAAAACCAGGATTATCTCTACTCCAAAGAACTGCAGGATCAAAAAAAAGAAAAAGTAAAAAACATATCAACGAAAGATTGGAAGAAAACAAGAGAGTACCCAATTATTAATTAACTCATTTTTTACCATTGCTGGGTTCCCTTAGTTGCTTATTCCATGAAAAAACCAAAAATTTAATATTAGGCACTGTATTTACTTACATTAAATCAAAAAATTAAACACACTATTTAATGATTGAGTACGAATGAGTTCATTATCTCCGCTTAGACCAAAAAATTTTCGAGAAAAAGTGTTTTTCCGTGAGCTTCGTGCACAAGTGGATGGAAATGCAAAAGTAGAATATGGTTTAACACAAATTAGAGGCATTGGACGAAGATTTGCTCAGGCAATAGTACAAGTAGCAAAAATTAATCCAAATCTTCGGATCGGTGCGATTCCAGAAAAAGACCTAGCAAGAATTGAAGAAATAATTCTAAATCCTGTTCAAAACGGTATTCCAAATTGGATGGTTAACAGGAAAAAAGATCTACGTACTGGGGAGGATCTTCATATAATTGGAAATAGATTAGATATTACTCTCAAACGTGATATTGACCAAATGAAGAAAATCAAGTCTTATAAAGGAGTTCGCCACCACCTTAGATTAAAAGTTCGAGGTCAAAGAACCCGAAGCACTGGACGTCATGGATTAGTAGTTGGAGTTACGAGAAGGAAAAAAGGACAACCACAAGCTAAATAAGGTGATAATATGGGAGATCCAAGACGTCTAAAGAAAAAATTTAGAAAACCTAAACATCCATTTCAAAAAGAAAGGATTATGGAAGAACTTGAATTTTTAGGCAAGTATGGTCTAAGAAATAAACGAGAATACTGGAAAGCTAGAACTAAGCTAGCTGATTGGCGTAATATTGCCAGACAATCTAGAAGATTAACAAGAGAACACGCTGTTGAAGTTCAGCAAGAATTAATCAAGAAATTAAATAGATTAGGAGTTATCGGCGCAGAAGCAGAATTTGAAGATGTACTGCTACTTACAGTAGAGGATGTTCTAAAAAGAAGATTACAAACACTCGTATATGAAAAAGGGCTTGCAAGTACTGTCTACCAAGCGAGACAATATATTGTTCATGGTCATATTCAAGTCGCAGGAAAAAAAATAGACTCCCCCTCATATCTTGTTAAAATAAAAGAAGAAGATTTTATTGATTTTACCCCAAAAAGCCCCTTATCAAAACCAAAAGAAACTACCACTAAAAGTGAAGCATAATGAGTA
>JBHLOF010000135.1:0-9012 GCA_048940805.1 Promethearchaeota archaeon | reverse complement strand
CAAAGTATTATTAAAGCAATAATTCGAGAAGCTAAACAAGAGGATCTAGACTCTTTAAAAAACATTTACAATCGAGCATGGTTAACAAGTAATACTCCATTTCGACCCATTACAAAAACGGACCTATCAAGGATACTTGGAGCCCCAGATACTGTTTTTCTAATTGCAAAAGTTTATGGAATCGATGCTGCTTTTGTTCTCCTTGATTTTGAAGGAGAAGATAAAGAATATGCGGTTATTGCGGCATTGGCAGTACTTCCAAGATTCCAAAGAAGAGGACTAGGAAAAATTTTAGGAATGTATATCTGGAATTATATAAAACAAAATTATCATAATATTAAGGAAATTAGAGCTGAAGTGTATAAAGGCAATAAGGTTTCCCATGCGTTCATGACGGGCATTGGTTTTAAGGAATATGAAAGAAGGATATATCGAAAGGAAGATTTTGAAATTGATATTGAAAGGTTATAGAAATTTAATGTTCATTTAAATTATTTTCCTCCTTCAAAGCCCTTATTTTATCAAAAACTATTTTAGCCCTATCATTGTCCTGTATTTCTTGATAATATTTTCCTGCCCTTTCCAGGTTAAGCAATGCTACATCTTTTGATCCCCTATCGATATAAAGATCTCCGAGAGTCGTCAAAATATCTGCAGCCTCTTTCGTGTAATTTAAGTCTTCATAGATTTCTAGTGAATCCTCGAAATAGGTAATTGAATTAGATGTTTCTAATTTAGAATTTAATAAGATTGAACCAATGGAGAATTTTATATCAGCACATTTATTTTTATCCCCAAATTTAGAATAAATTTCGAAAGCTAAATTCAAATATTCAATTGATTTATTAATATTTTCTTTTGTCTTGTATAATTCTGCTAAAGTTTCTAAAACCTCTCCTTCATAAATATTATCATTAACGCTGAATATTCTAATAGCATTTAGGCTTTTAACTAAACAATTCTCTGCTTCAAACAATTTTCCCCATATCAAATATAATTTCCCTAGATAAAGTAAACATTCCCATTCTAATGTTGATTTGATATAGATAGTTGTGTTGTTTTTTATACTTTCGATTAACTCATAAGCATTATTTAAATGTTGATAAGCAAGATCATAATCTAACTCTTCCAAAAAATATAGTTTTCCAAACTTAATTTCATTCGTTATAACTCCATAAAGATCCTCATTTTGTTTAAAGAATTCTGCATTACTTGTTAAAATCCTTCTAACTCTATCAAAATCTCTTAATATGAAAAGGACTTCAACTAAATTACTAGATGTCTTGACTTCTTCAAAAACTAAGTTCTCTTGCTTGGATAAATCAAGTGCTTCTTGATAATACTCATAAGAATGTTCCAAATCTTTTATGAGAAAGTAAAGATTTCCAAGATTATTCAATACCTTGATAACTCTAAAAATGTCATTCATATCTTTAAGAACTTCAAGCGATTGATTGAAGTGGTAAATTGATTGATCGAAAAAGCCCATATCTTCTTGAATTAAACCAATTTCATTATGACATATTGCCATATTAAATAAATCATTTTCATCTTCATAATTTTTTAGGGCAAGTTCAAGATTTTTCAAGGCATTAGGCAAATCTCTTAACTTATAATATAAGCTTGATTTTTCCAGAAATAAAGAACCAGGAATTGGATCTCCTAAAATTTGTTTTCTCTCTAACAATTCATTAATCTCTTGAATTTTTTGCTCAATTTTTTCATCCCTAATAATAATATCTTCATAGCTTTCATCTCCCTCTTCTAATGCAGGAAGAATAAGCTCATCTTGTCCATATTGCATTCTTAAACTCCCATTTACTATAGTTCTAAGGTTTGATATTAGAGGTTTATTACAATTGGGGCAATAGGGATATTCTTCTTCAAGTATGGCATTACAATAAGGACAATTTTTCATATGCGTTAAAAATTGGTATGATTACTTATGAAATTCATTTATTTAAAAGAGAAAATTACATTATTTATAGTTATTTGAAGGTCTTTAAATCCGACATATCATTCAAGATTCTGTGAATAATTCAAAATAATATAAAAAGAATTAAAAAAGAACGATATTTTCTTTAATAAAAACACCTATAAGACGTGAAAATTTTTGGACATTAAACTTTTTAAAAAAACATATCCTTTCATCTGTGCATCTTGTGGAGAATTCGCACACACAGAGCAGAAATTTTGTGACAAATGTGGAGCTGAGGATTCTTTACGAAAAGCTGAGAAAGCGGATTATAAAAAGCGAAAAAAATAATATATTTCAACTTGAAATCTAATATTATATTTCAATCGTTTCATAATTCCCAGTTTTACGTATCTCCTTTTTAACGAATTAATTATTGATATTATTAAAAGAATGAAACATACACTATAATATAAAAAAACTATACAATGAGATTGAATATTATGAGTGAACACATAATTACTGAATTAAAAAATGGTGTTTTTCATATTATCTTTAACCGAGAAGAAAAAAGGAATGCTCTTACGAGAGCAATGTATGCGGGGATAGCTGAAGGAATAGATGATGCGGAAAAGGATCCAAACGCCCGAGTTATACTAATTTACGGTAATGGTAAATGTTTCTGTGCGGGTAATGATTTGAAGGATTTTCAGGATCTAGAATGGAGTTCTCGTTCTACTAGACCCGCGTTAAGCTGGACTGATATGATCCTTTCAGCAAAGAAACCTATAATCGCTGTGGTTCATGGATATGCAATTGGTGTTGGAGTAACTATGTTATTGCATTTCGATTTAGTCTATGCGAGTGAAAATTGTCGATTTCAATTCCCCTTTGTTAATTTAGGTTTGGTACCTGAATTTGGTTCAACATTTAATTTACCTGCATTAATAGGGTATCAGCGTGCAGCAGAGTTGTTTTTTTTCGGGGATTGGTTTACAGCAGAAGAAGCTGAGAAAATGGGAATGATAAATAAGATTTTCTCAGAAAGTAAATGGAAAGAAGAGGCGATCAAATTAGCTGAGAATTTGGCTGAAAAACCACCAAGAGCATTAAGAAAGACTAAGGAGTTAATTAAAAAATACTATTTAAGTAACCTCGGAAAATTAATGCCTGAAGAAGGAGCAGAATTTGTGAGAAGTCAGCAATCCCCTGAAGCTCAAGAAGCTTTTAAAGCATTTTTTGAACGTCGAAAACCTGATTTTTCAAAATTTACATGATTAAATTAATCATGTAATTCTTTATACTTCCTTAATTCTTCATTGATATGGTTTTCTTGTAAACCAAGCGATTTTAGTAAGATCCGTAATTGTATTATCGCGTTTTCTGCCTTTATTTTTTTTGCTAGATCTAATGCTTTTATAAATTGGTTCATAGCTTCCTTATTTTTTCCTAAATAAAAAAGAGTTTCTCCCACATAACTCAAACCTTTTAAGATCAGTTCTGTATAATTAGAATCAATAGCCTTATTTGTTCCTTTTTTAAAGTATCTTATAGCTTCTTCAAAATTATTAGTTTTCTTTTGAAGAATTCCTAAGTTAAAGTATGAAATGATCACTCCTTTAATATCATTGATTTCTTTAAAAGCTTTCAGAGACTTTTTGTAAAGTTCAAAAACGACATCCCATTGTTCAGTAACCTCATGGATATAAATTAAATTTCCTAAACAGTCTAATAAGCTATAAACATCATTATTATCTGAACAAATCGCACTACAACTTAAAAATGTATCGCAGGCTTCATCTAGCTTGTTTAGCTTAATGTAACAGTTTCCAATTCCTTTTAAGCAAGTGATTTGTTCTTGAACTTGATTCAATTCTTTATATATATTAAATGCCTTTTCATAGGATTCAATTGACTTTTTATAATCAACTTTTTCAAAAAATATAACTCCTAGAATTCCATAAACCGCTGCCTGTCCTAATCTATCTTTTTGTTTTTTAAAATGTTCTAAGCATATCATATAATTATTTTCGGACTCTTCATATCGTTTTAATTGTAATTGGAGTAGAGCAATATCACTTAATTGCTTAATGTAATTCGAATCTTTTCCGATTTGCTCTAAAGCTTCTAAATTTTTTAATTTCTCGTTTAAAATCTGGTTTAATTCTTCTTCGGTTATTTCTCTATTGTTTTCTGTCATTAAAAAAAATATTAGTTTTTTATAATTTAATTACTATTTTATAAAATTTCTTCTAGAATTTCGGCCGAAGATTTGACGAAATCGGGGCATAGAGTTTTGAATAAATTATTTTCTTGCGCATACCTTATTCCTTCCATAGTGTTGATATCACAATTAAGTAATTTACTACACGCAGTTGAGCCATTAATTTTTGTAAACTTTTCCATAAATACTTGCACTAGCTCGTATGTTTTATCTTTCGATTCAACCTCATCAATTTTAGAACTTCCATACTTCAATCCAATAACCATTATTGCTCCGGATACGGCTCCACAAGTCTTTCCTAGTCGTCCCATACCACCTCCAAACCCCGTAGCCATTTTTAACGCTAATTTTTTGTCCAATCCATAATCTGTAGCGTATGTAGCAAGAATTGCTTGGCTACAAGAAAATCCATCAGCAAAATAAGAATTTGCTTTCTCTATTCTTGACATTTTAAAAACTAATCCCATTTTTTAAATTATTAAGTAAATCTATAAGAATTATAAAAATCCTTATCTATTATATATCTAGAGAATCAATTTACGAATTTCTATTTAATGGAAGGTAATAATTTTGAAAGTTAAAGCAAGATTATTTGAAAAATTAAGTGATAATAAAGTTCAATGCCACGTTTGTGCTAATGAATGTGTCATTTTACCAGAAAAAATTGGAATCTGTAGAACACGTAAGAATTTTGGTGGAGAATTATATACGTTAATTTACGGATCTATGATATCCTCTGGCAGTCTTGATCCTATTGAGAAGAAGCCTCTCTATAATTTCTGGCCAGGGGCTACTGCTTATTCAATTGCATCAATTGGCTGTTCTTTCAAATGCCAGAATTGCCAAAATTGGTCTATTAGTCAAGCAAATCCAACGGATAGTGGAAAAAATGGTTTTTATGACCTTGAAGGCTACCAAGATCGTAGAATGTCGTTAGTTGAGATGAAACCAGAAGAATTGGTAAAGAAGGTTGTCAGAAGCGGAGCCAAAACACTTGCCTATACTTATAATGAACCTCTTATTTGGCATGAATGGATATTAGATACAACCCGATTGCTGAAAAAAGAAGACATTAAGACAATTCTGGTTACAAATGGATATTCTACTGCCGAAGCGTCTAAAGAGCTAATTGAAGTAGGAATTGATGCCGCAAACATAGATATTAAGGCAATGTCAGATGATTTTTATAAAAAAATCTGTGGAGTTAAATCAGTTCAACCCGTCCTGGACACCGCGAAACGATTCAAAGACAGTGGCATACATGTGGAGATTACCAATCTAGTAATACCTGACTTAAATGATAATCGAGAAGAAATTCAAAAATTATGCAAATGGATTGTAGAAAAGTTAGGGCCTGATACTCCCGTTCATTTTTCTGCGTATCATCCAGATTTTAAAATGCCCTCAATGAAACGCACCCCCTTTGAAACCTTAGATATGGCATATAAAATTGCAGTAGAAGCTGGATTGCATTTCCCTTATGTAGGAAATATTAGTCATAAGGAAGGAGGGAATACATATTGCCCCAATTGTCATCATCTATTAATGGAAAGAAGAGGATATAGTTTCAAAAGAATTGATGTGACAGAGGATCACAAATGTCCTAATTGTGCTTACAATTTAAGCAATGAGATTATCGGTGAAATAAATAAGCACCCTTCTCATAGGTTTAGTTTTATTTAGATTCTATAAAAAAGTAAAAAAAATTTTGGTTGTTAGAAATAACCAGAAATGGAAATACCAACCGCTAGTAACAGAAATCCTTGTATAAAACAAAAAACAGCAAATATTACAGCTAAAGGTGGCCACGAAATAGCTTTGGCAATAGTCATGAATACTTTGGTATAGAATTTTGCGGTAAGGGCGACAATTGCAAAAATAATTATAAAAATAATTGCCAACAATATTTTCGGATTAATAAAAACTGCAATAACGTCAACAAGTTGTTGTGGGATTGCAAAAGCTAAAATTATTACTACTAAAGAAGCAGCTAAAATACCGATTAAACTTGCAAGGGGTAGATCATTTGCAGGTTTAACAAAAGTCAATATACCAAAAATAATAAGCAGTATTGATGTAAAGAGATTACGAGCATTCTCAGTTTGGGTTGCATAAGCCACCGAAGGGGGAATATCAAACATTAAACCTGAAAATCCAGAGACTATACATAGTAATCCTACAATGAATCCTATGTAAGTTAAAGCTTTGAGAAACTTTGTTGCGTCGAAATCCCATGACTCAATCTTCCTTTTCTTGAAAGATTTTCTCCTTTTTGTTTCGTAAACAGCATAGACTAGCCACATAATTCCTAAAATTAGCATAAACCAACCCCCAAGTTTACCTAGCGGTTTTAACAAATTTTCTGTAAAATCCCATTGAAAAATCAAATATTTTCACTCTATTATGTAATTTTAGATTTGTTAATATATTGTATTAACAAACTTAAAAATATATTTCAAAGGGAGTCCAATGATTACTTTTTCGGAAATTAGTTACTTATTATATGAACGAAACACATCTATCAACATATTTTAAGTAGGCTTCAATTTCTTCTTCTTTTTTACTTTCACTCCAATTATATTCATTAGCCATCAATTCAGCTACTATCTTAGCTGCTAAGCTAACTTTTTTATGATTTATCCAGAGAGACATTTCAGTTCGACGGCAGAAAACATCAAGTAGATGGGGGGTTAATTCATATCGCAAACAGTAGATTACTTCTGCTTTGATGAAATTATTATCATCAACTATTCTTTCTTTTAACGAATTATCCTCTTTTATAATTTCAAGAATTTTTAAAGCACCTTTACCATATTGTTGATAAAGATGATCCAAAATATTCTTGTCAAGGAATGTTTCTGATTTTTCCAATGTTTCAAGCCAATCTTGCTTTTCCAATCCTATAATATAAGGTTGTTTTGAATAATTACTAGGTCTGTCTATGTTAGAAAATATTTCATTTGCTATTATATTTTTAAACAAATCTTCTGCCATGCTTCGAAAAGCTGTTAATTTCCCCCCAGTTATTGTTAATAATCCGTCTTTCGAGAAAAAGATAATATGTTTTCGGGAGATGTCACTCTCAGATTTACCTTTCTGCATAACTAAAGGTCTTATACCTGCATAGGTGGAGATAATGTTTTCATAACCTAACTCCGCATTAGGGAAATAATGCTTCACTGACTCTATTAAATAATCCGCATCTTCCTTAGTACAGAAGGGTGCTGCTAGATCTCCGGAGTAATCCGTATCAGTAGTCCCTATCATCGTGAATTCTTTATCTCTAGGTAATACAAAGAAAGCTCTATCATCAGAAATAGAACGTATTATTGTGGCCATATTATTTTTTACATGCTCCCTCCTGAATTGTAGGTGAACTCCTTTTGTAGGACGTATAAGTGGCTTCGGAATATCGTCAGGATACTCTTCTAGTAGAACATCAGTCCAAATCCCTGTGGCGTTGATAACTAATGTACTTTTGATTTCAAATTCAATATTTTTTTCTAAATCCTTGCATGCTATTCCTACTATCTTCCCGTTTTTCTTAATATATCCTATAGCTTTACAGTAGTTTATTACATCAGCACCTCTGATAACAGCTTCCTTAATTGTTTCAATGGTTAATCTAGCGTCATCAACATTGGTATCATAGTACACCGCTCCTCCTTTATTTCCTTCTTGTATAAACTCTGGTTCAAGCTTTTGGACTTCTTCTGGAGGATACCATTGATGGTTTTTATAGTTTTTAAAGTCTGATTTATCTTCTCCTAGAAAATCATATATTCTGCAAGCACCAACTATATCTCGTTTTTTATATTTCCCCCCTTCTAGCGCAACAAATAAAAATGGAATTGGTCTTACTAAATGTGGTATGTGTGCTCTCATCCAATTTCTCTCTGTTGTAGATTCTCGCACTAAATCCATATCTCCCATTCCTAGATATCTTATACCACCATGTGCGAGTTTCGAACTTCTTGAGGAAGTTCCTGCAGCAAAATCTTGCATATCAATGCACGCTACTTTTAATCCCCTCAATGCAGCTTCCCTCGCAATTCCTGCACCTGTAATACCTGCACCTATAATAACGATATCGTAATGATTATCTTGAAGTCTTTGAATAATATTACTACGATTTTTATAATTCCAATTTTGATCGAATAATTTTTCAGCTAGTTCTAACATTGCTCTCAAATTTTAAAAGTGAATGTTTAGTAATTAAAGTTATTTTGATTATTATTTTTACTTTCTTAAATCTTATCTATAGTTCTAGTAATTTCTGTAAGATTAAAGGCATTGAATAAACATCAAAATAATTATGTTCGATACATTCTTTAATGAGTCCTATATATCGTTTAGGATTTTTTTGATATTTTTTATAGCATTCGGGGACCATACTGCTTGGAAGCTCGTTATCCCTTCTCATATTTAATAATTGTTCTTCGATTTTCGTGAGCGTAAACCTCTCAAACATACCCCTAAGCCTTCGACGGCAAATTTGATAAAGATCTATATGATGAAATCTTGTATTACTATTTTCATATGGAATTTCCTTCTCAGAGATCATTGGATTATTATCGAAATAGTATAGGAATCGATTCGCCATAAATGGAATATCGAATCGTTTTCCATTATACGTAATAAAGCATTTAAAATATGGAAGGATATTCGACTTTAGATGTTCACAAATTGCAATTTCTTCTTCTAGTTCTCTTGCGAAAAATAAATGAATCTCATAATTGTTGTTAACAAAAAATCCAATACCTACAATTATCATAGCATTATCATATAACCCAAGTGTTTCAATATCAAGAAACAGTAAATCTTCTACCTTGAAACAAAAACTAACATCTAAATCATCAATATACCTATTATT
>JBHLOF010000134.1:0-9014 GCA_048940805.1 Promethearchaeota archaeon | reverse complement strand
CATTTTGCCTTTCCAAGAGATTGATATGGAAATTGCCCCATTAGCACATCAATTCCACGATCTTTCGCAGATTTTCTTCTTAATCCTACAGACCCAATATTCGGGGAAGTAAAAATTGTTACAGGAACTACAGTATAATCGGTTTTCGCTTCCTGTATGGGAAACTCCCCAATACTTGAAAGAGCATTAGCAACAGCGACATCAGCCTCGTGATATGCAACGTGAGCTAGCATTAAACCACCAGTAACATCTCCAATAGCATAGATACCAGGGACGGAGGTTTCTAAACTGGCTGAATTGCATTTTATGGCACCTCTTTCAGTTTTTATAAACAACTCTTCTAATCCCAGATCTTTGGATTCCTTTGTTCTACCAATAGAGACTAAGCAATAATCTGCTTCAAAAATAGATTTTTTAGCACTTTCAGTTTGATCTCGAGGAATAGATGCGGAGGTGGTAGTTACTCTTACGTTTGAACCACGGTTTTCCACAGAAAGGACTGTTTGAGAGGTTATTATTTCAATCCCTAACTTGTTAAATTTTTTAATCAATTCTTTCACGATCATTGGTTCCTCGGTTGCTATGGGAGAAGCTAAATATTCAAGCATAATAACTTTACATCCAAAGGTCGCAAAAATATTAGCGATTTCACATCCAATTACACCCGCTCCGATAATAAGTAATTTCTCAGGTAATGTTGTAAAATTTGGATGCAATATATCATCACTTGTTAAAATTCTTTCATGATCAATATTAAACGCGGGAATCAAGGCAGGAGAAGATCCTGTTGCTATTATTACTCTTTTCGCTTTTATAATTTTTTCGTCTTCTCCCTTAATTTGGATAGTAAATCCAAATTCATTATTTCCTCCCAATATCTTACCATGTCCGTAGAAAATATCGTTTTTCCAAGCTTTTTCTAGAGCTTCAATTCCATCTACAAGTTCTTTAACAACTCGATTTTTTCTTTCAACAGCTTTTTTAAAACTAAGTTTATATTTTTGAATCTCTATTCCTAGCTCACTGAAATCTTTCATACGCTCAATTGATTCTGCAGATGCATACAATGCTTTAGTAGGGATACAACCGAGGTTTAAACAAGTCCCTCCCAGTTTATCCTTCTCAATTAAAGCTATCCTAGCGCCATATTGAGCAGCTCTTATTGCTGCATGATAACCTCCAGGTCCCGCTCCAATAATCGCAATATCATATATTATATTTGACATCTACATCAATCTCATCAATTATCAGATGTATCATATTTAACAATGTTAAACTTGTATATAGTCCAATAGGTAATAAATTTAGTCATACAAAATTATAAAACTCACTAAAAGCTTTTTTAGTATAATGTTTTCAAAAAGGATAATGAATTATTAGAATCTGGGTGCGTTCTTATTGTATATTAAAAATGCTACCAAACTTCTTCGAAAAGAATTGAGCAAAGATCAGCTTCAATTAAGAGAATTAGCATTGCATGCCCTCGAAAAATCTATTCAAGCCGTTAGACCTCAAAAATTGATTGAAAATGCGATAAAAATCCAAGGTTATCGATTGTATATTCAAAATGATGTGTTTGACCTTCGAAAATTTAAAAGGATATTTATTATTGGTGGGGGAAAAGCTACAGCTGAAATGGGTTTTACACTTGAGAATATGATCTCAAATGCTTCAAATATCAGCTGTAGTGGGATAATAAACGTACCTAAAGGTACCGTAAATTCAGATAAATTGAGAAGAAGTAAAATAAAGATAAACTATGCTGCTCATCCAGTTCCAGATGAAGAGGGATTGAAAGGTACGAAATTGATGATTGAGATTGTTGAGAATTCAAATAAAGATGATTTAATTCTTTGTTTAATTTCTGGAGGAGGATCCGCGTTATTACCATTACCGCAATCTGAGATTAATCTTAAAGATTTACAAGTAGTTAATTCACTTCTATTAGCATCTGGTGCTTCTATTCATGAAATAAATAGCATTCGTAAACATTTATCAGATTTTAAAGGAGGCAATCTTGCTAAGAAGGTTTATAATGCCAGCAAGGCAACCCTGATCACCTTAATAATTTCTGATGTTGTTGGGAATAAATTAGATTCAATCGCATCTGGACCTACTGTACCAGATACATCCACATTTCAAGATGCTGTAGAAGTCCTAAAAAGATATAATATATATAATAAAGTTCCAACATCAGTTGTTCTTCACTTAGAAAAAGGATTGCGAGATAATCGTTTGGAGACACCTAAAATAAATGATGCGTGTTTCAATAACGTTTACAACTATTTAGTAGGTAGTGTAAAATTCGCTGTAGAAGCAGTTATGTCCTTCTTAGAGTTAGAAGGATTTAAAGTGATTTATTTTTCCGATACAATTATCGGTGAAGCCGCAAAATTTGGAGAATCTCTGTTTGACATCATTAGGCAATCTATTATGGAGAACTTGTCTAATAAACTAGCGCTCATCGGTTCTGGGGAACTAACCGTTACTATAAAGGGTAAAGGTATCGGGGGGAGAAATCAAGAAATGTTGTTAGGATTTTTAGATTCTATAAGAAAAAAAGAAATCTCCTACGAATTTGTGATGATTGGTGCCAATCTTGATGGTATTGAAGGGAATAGTAATGCTATGGGTGCTCTAATTGATAATGTAATCTTAGATCAAATCAGAAAGGAAGATATTAACATAAGGAGCTATCTAGAGAATAACAATTCGAATAGTTTATTTAGAATACTCGAAACTGATATAGTTACTAACCCAACGGGATGTAATGTGAATGATTTACTTCTAGTCTTGGTACGAATCTAGAATCATTATTATCATTTACACAGAAAAGTCAATAGTTGTGTGCGTAAACTGTTCACACAAAATTAAAGGAACTTAGAATCGTACAAAGAAATTTATTAGAAATGGTAAAAAATACTCAATTTCCCATAAAAACATAGTAGACAGCATTCTGCTTTGAGTCCTATATCTTATGTATGAAAAATTTTTTAAAGAGTGTAGTAGATTTTATTTTATCGGGTTAACTTTTATTAACTCCAAAATAAGTTTTCAATCTAACAAAAAAATTAAAAGTGGTAAGGAAATATGGGAAAGAAAGATAAGAAAAAGGAAAAAAGACCATCACGGATGGGATGGGATGAATCTGAGGCAGACGAAGAACTAATAGCAGAAGGCTTAAAAAGAACAGAATTGGATGAAGGAAAAGTAAAGTTAGTTGATAGAGATTCTGCAACACCCGTTATTGAGACATATGATGAGGATACAGGCAAACTCGAAGGTAGTATCTTATTAAAAAATGGGAATCGAGAGGGTTTATTAGCCTTAGTGAAGATCATTGAAGATGTTGAAGTAAAACAAGATCATGATGCTAATGTTGGATCTTTTAGTTTTGGTGGGAAAATTAGTATAGAAAATCCAAGTAAAGTAGATCGACTCTGGGATATTGACGTTTCACTTGATAATATAGGTAGTACAAATTTAAAATCTAAAGATATTTCCATCAGAGAACTAGGTACTGAATATCCAGAAAATGTTGAAACAAAAGAGTTTGAATTAAAAAAGGATGTACAAAACCTCTTTTTAGTTAAAGAATTTATTAGTACTCTTTCCGAAGCTGATGATGTATTAAATATTAACGATATTGAAAAAGAATTGTTAAATATCAAATCTAAATCGGGTAAACCCACTAAGAGAATCGCCGAGACTATACCACCAACAACGGAAGAAGACGAAGAAGAAGATGAGGAAGAAAATGAAGAGACATTGGAAGATGGTGGAACTGCAGTAGCAACGACTTTGGAAACATTTGGTATATCAATCGATATAGAAAATACAGTTACATTTGCAATTGCTTTAAGAAATACATTTGATAAACCAGTTTCTGATATTGAAGTTATTAAAACTATTCCTGAAGATTTTATAAATCCCGTAATACGAGATACAACTGAAGGGCGGGCAGAAATTGAAGGAGACAAAATTATTTGGAAAATTGATAAACTGAGACCAGATTATACTGTTATGCTTAAATTCACTTGCAGTATTACAGTAAACGACATCGCTAGAAGAAGGACCGGTACAATTGATGTAACCTATAAAGCCGCTTCTTCTTTTGCTGAAGGCTTGGCAATCGATAAATTTGATGCTTATACAAGAAACAAATTTTATATTGACACTCTTGAAAGAGACGAAGAACCAAACATTTGGGATAATAAATTAATCTTCGATAACTCATCGGAGTTTATTATTCAGCTTTTCAATGCAGATGTATATTCCCCTGATGATGAGAGTACGAAATTCGTTGATATTGATCCTAATGATGTCCCGATGTTACCTTCCGGTGCTCAATGGCACTCAGTTAAATGGCAATATGAAAGTGAAGATTACCCAACCTATAGAAAAAAGCTTGAATTTAGAGTTGTTCCAGATTATCAATACCAAGTCACAGTCGCAGTTGCGATCTCAGATGTTATTCTCGAGATAGCAAGTATTACAGGAGATATGAGCTACGACAGGGTTGAGACTCCAACTTATAAAACTCAAGATGTTATGGCTACACTTAAAATGGCTAATAACGGATCTGCACCATTGAATGAAATTACAGTTATTCAGCAAACATTTTCAGAGGAATATCAACCTCCTAAAGCAAATGAAATAAAATTAGTTTGGGATAGGGATGAAGTAGAACTCTCTTCTGAAGCGGTTAGTTTTGAAATGGATGTTTTTACCATCTCATTAAAAGATTTGAAAGATACTAGCACTGGAATGTTTAAACCTGATTCAACCTTAGAATTCCAATATCCTATTCACTGTGTGAATCCAGTTCGAGATTCAACGTTTGAATCGGAAATTGTATACCATGCCAATACATTTCCTGTAAGTCAAGAATTAGTATTTAGACCTGAAGTTCCCGTTATTGAAGCTCTCCATATCAGAAGGAAATTCAGAACAAGTAAAGAAGTTGTACCTATTGGAGATCTTGGTAACTACAGAATAATTTTAACTCTTGAAAACATAGGTGAATCAAAGCTACATGGCCTTACTTTAATGGATAAAGTTCCAGATTCGTTCGAATATGGTTCATATTCATCCACGCCAGAGATAACGGATGAAGTAGGACAAGACACCTTAAAATGGGAAATTGATGAATTGGATGTGGGAGAAGATCTAGAAATCTCTTACGAAATTAGTGGTAAAGGTGAATACAGTCCGTCTGATGCTCAATTAGCATTATAACACCAAAAGTATTCTTTTTAATTTTTTTATTTTTTTTATTTACAATAATACTTTAATAATTCTTGAGCATAATATTTAAAGAATAAACAGAAAAGTTATTTTAAGTATTAGTAAAAAATTCCATAATCGAAAAGTACATTGTAGAACTTATGATAAGGAAACGATTTCAAACGAATTGGATGTTTGAATGCCCGGATGCTGTTCTTACTTGTTCCGTTATGAAATGCAAACAAAATTTTTTAGTTTTCGGAGGTCATGATAAGACTTTATATTTAATGGACGAGACTATGAATATAGTTGATGATAGGGAATTTGATGGGTGGATTAGATGTACTTATCCCGTTGATCTTGATGGAGATGGCTGTGATGAGTTATTAGTTGGTGCTGGTGATGGTAATTTCATGGTAATGAAATTAAACCTCGAAAAGAAAAAACTTTCTGGTTTGATGAGGTACAAATCAACAAACAAGGTTAATTGCTGTATTGCTGGCGATTTAACCAGAAACGGGAATCTTGAGTTAATTTTCGGAAGCGAAGATAAAACTATCAAGGTATTTGAAAATGTCGGTTCTAAAGAACCATTATTCATATTTTATTACGATTCCTGGGTCACAGCATGTACGTTAGGATTAATACAGCTTCCAAATGAGAAACAACCCCTCTATGGATTATTTGTTGGTACTAAAAGTGGGTTACTTCAGGTGATTCAAGTTAAAAACAATTTTCCAGAGGTTATATGGAATAAGAATTTGGACTCTCAGATCAATACCATTAAAGTAGGGGATGTCACTAATGATGGGTGGAATGAAATTATAGTCGGTACAGACGATTCAACAATAAAGATTCTTAATAGCGGGGGAGAACTTATAAAAGAAATTGCTACCGAAGAAGGACGCCCTATATCTTTACTCGTTGAAGATATCGATGGAGACAAAGCAAAGGAAATTGTTGCGGGATGTGCCGATGGCTCTTTAAAGGTATATCACAACCCAGAATTAGATTCAAAAGATATTGAATTGAAATGGAAGACAAAAGTTCAAACATCGATTAAGGATATATGCTATCTTATGGGGGAAGAACCAGACTTAAAGCATATTGTTTTTGGGGGATATGACCGTACTATTAGAAATGTGACTGATTTTGAATTTGGGCAGAAAAAAGTATTAAATATTCCTCAGAATATCATGTTAGCTGAAATAAGTGATAGTGAAAAGGAAATAAAACTCGAAGATTTTGCTGAAATAATAGAGGTTCCTACCAATATACGAGAACATGTTTTCAAGATTTTGAGTGATAAAGGGTATACTAAAGATTTAATAAAAGAATTAACAGATCTAGGATATTCTGAGGAGGATATCTATAACCAATTGGAAGTAATGAGTACTCAAAAATCAATTATATATGAAAAAATCGTGTATCCTGTTTGGAGTTTGCCTAGTGAAGAACGAGAAGGGGAACAAGAAGGTGAAGTAGCTATTGAAGAAGAAAAAATCTCGGTTAAACATATGATAATTGAAGAACCAGTTAAAACAGATAAGGAAAAATTAAGAGTCGCTCTTAATACTGAAACCCAAGAAGAAAAACAACCAGAAGTTGTGCTTCCTAGCGAATCGTTAAAAGATGTAATTATCAGACACTTAAAGGCTAAAGGAATTATTGCCACCAAACCCCAATTCGTTGATGATATTATTGCTATAGGATTCAGTAAAAACAAGGTTGAAAAGGAAATTGATAATTTGAAAGAGCAAGGAATAATTACCTATTCTCGTGCAAAACCTAAGGGTTGGAGTCTAACTGAATAAAAATTATTCCACTTTTTTTATAAAAAATTCTTCTACAATTCCTTCAAAATCTTCAAATTGGTTCAATTCTGAGAAGTTTGCTCCATTAAATTTTTGTATAAATAGTTGCAATATTGGATCCACTCTCTCAAAGAATTTTCTTACGAGTTTATCAGATTTCTTTTTAGATTTATCAACTAAACCGTATAAAATTAATGATTCCTTAAGATTGTTATCACCAGATTGAATCTCTGCCATCTTAAAAATAAATAGAATATTTCCTGATTCAAGGTATTCTATAGAACTTTTGTTAAATGCAGTATCAGCAAAAGCATTTATTGCAGATATAAAAGCCCCCCGAAGATCTTTATTTACACCCAATTCTTTCTCATCAGGTAAATCTTTGAAATTATGACTAATTAGGACAAATCCTCGAAATACAAAACCTAACTCGTAAAGTTCCTTCAATGTTTGATCATAAATCTTTATTTCTTATTCCATCTATTACTACATTAGAATTACTATATATATTTAATTTTAAACTAGTTTCATACAAAAAAATATGGTATAATTAGATCTACTTTAAATTTTAGATTTGGTAATCTCAAGTTTTTCTAAAGTTTGGTCAGATGGAAATCCTGTATCCCACTCCCAACCTCGCTTATCATAATAGACTTTTAAGTTTTCTTCTAAATCTATAGCTATTCCCGCAGTTCCACCTGATTCTAGAGCCATTGACACAATTTTTGGTAAATAATCATCTTCTCGTTTACATCCTAGTATACAAGAGATTAATCTTTTTAAATTCGAAGCTCTTTCCCCAATTTTAAATAAATTACCACTACTCTTAAAAGATTCAATCCCGGTAGATGCCTTGAGCAATCTCGTTAGTGTGGTCTCATTGAGATGGGTAAAATTGCATATTACGGCGGAATCATATATATTGGTTAAATCTTGATATGCTATAACTGCCTTCTCTCTTTTATTTACTACAAATCTATCTTTCTTTCGAATTTTAGTATATGAAGCGGCATCTCCATCAATATTATAGAAATCACCTTTATTATGATTTGCTCCCGTGCAACTTGTCATATAAGAAAGAGCTTGCCCAAGATACGCGCGAGGATCATGCATCGGCATTTCTAGTCCTTTGACATGAGCTGCTAGACCAGGATCTACTTTTAGTTTCTCAGCCATCACTTTTACACCCTCTGCTAATAGATCTCCAATACCCTCTCGCTGAATTGTCAAACTTAGTAGCGTTAAAACAATAGCTTCATTCCCCCATCGAATGTCTTCTATTTTAATTCCAGATAAAAATTTCTTTATTTCTTCAATAGCTATGTTATTTTCAACAAGATAAATTAAGAAAGATATTGAAACACCACTAGAGATCGTATCTATGCCATCAAGATTGCATATGTGGTTGGCTTTAATTATTGGTTTAAAATCTAAGATTCCACACATCGGTCCAAATGCCGCAGTAGTTTCATACTCGGGTCCATCAACCTCGATCTCCTTATCATCAATCTCAAAGAGTGTTGTTCTCCCGCATCCTATAGGACATCCCGCACATGCATATTTTAAAACAACGTACTGTTCTTTTAAGGCCCTTCCGGTTAAATTTTCTGCGATAAATTCACTACTAGTAAAATATTTCGCTGGAACATCTCCAATTACCATACCCATATCAGTATATATCAATGTTCCGTAATGAGAAAACATATTCGTAGCAAAAGGAATCATTACCTTTTCATGTGTAGATTTCCCTTCACTTCTCAATTCTTCTGAATTATAATAATCAATTGATTGATTTCCTTTTATGGCTATTGCTTTCAATTTTTTAGCACCCATTACCGCTCCTAATCCACACCTACCTGCTGCTCGTCCCTCATCATTAATTATGGCTGCATATTTTACCAAGTTCTCACCTGCCTTCCCAATACAAGCCACCCTGAATTTATCATCATCTAATAGAGCTCTAACAGAAACAAT
>JBHLOF010000133.1:0-9042 GCA_048940805.1 Promethearchaeota archaeon | reverse complement strand
TATTCATTCATATTATCTCCTTCAATGGTACATTTCTGATCATCATTTACAACACAATCCATACAAGCAATACACCCTTGCAATTTCTCCCTACCAATCCATACATAATCACATTCGATTCCAGCTGCTTGTAACTCTTCCATTACTAAGTTAAGGCAATGATAAGTATTCCCTTTTTTTCGAGGGCTTCCATTAAAAAGAACAACTTTCATTTTTGCATTCCTCAATTTTTAATTTTTTACTTATCTTTCATTAGTTCTGAGTTTGATATTAATTTTTTCTAATCTTAAAAGGACGTAGCTAATTTTTTAGGGTAACAATGATTAAAATAAATGATAAATTTATGGAACATCGACCAGAATTATTAAGCCCTGCTCAAGATTGGAAATCATTAGAATTGGTGAAAGGATTAGCAGATGCAATATATTTCGGCGTAGAAAATTATAATATGAGAATGAAAGCAAATAATTTTGACCGAAAAGATCTAAGGAGGATTGCTGAGACTTGTCATAGCCTAAATCCTCCCATGAGGGCGTATTTAACGACAAACATCTTAATCTACGATTCAGAACTCCAAGATCTTGAAAATTTAATATCAGAAGCAAAAGAGGCAGGAATTGATGCTATAATCGTGTATGATCTTGCTGCTATTAAAATAGCTAAAAAGTTTAAGATGGAATTTCATATCTCTACTCAGGCAAATGTTTCAAACATCCAAGCGGCAAAATTTTATGAAGATTTAGGTGCTGAGAGAATAATTCTGGCAAGAGAGTTATCATTAAGGCAGATAAAATCGATAAAGGAACAATTATCAAAAAGTAAAATAGAGTGTTTTATTCATGGTTCAATGTGTACTTCAGTATCAGGGAGATGCTATTTTTCAGCAACAAAAACTAATTCTGCGCAGGATTCAGCAAATCGTGGGAATTGCACTCAACCTTGTAGAAGAGTATGGAGAGTATTTGATGATGAGAATAACGAATTGATTTATGATGGTTTAATGTTCTTAAATGCAAAGGATTTATGTATGATAGAATATATCCCTGAGCTTATTGAAGCAAAAATCGATGCCTTCAAAATTGAAGGGAGAATGAAAGATCCATGGTACATAAAAACAACAACTGAATGTTACAAAGAAGCATTGGATGCATATTATAACAATAAGTATAATGAAAGGAAGGTCGTTGTTTGGTTAAATAGACTTAGTCAAGTTTATAATAGAGGATTTCATACTGGTTTTTATTTTCATAAACCAACCATAAAGGATATTGAATTAGAAAGAAGAGGTAATATTTCTCATTACAAAAAGCATTACATTGGAAAAATTATCTCATATGATGAAACTAGTAAATCCGCTAATGTTCTCCTTGAAAGTTTAGAACTTCCGTTAAGAATAGGAGATCAGATTATTATTGAGGGAATATCTACCTATCAAATTGAAACGATAAGAAAGATGATTTACAAAGGAGAGAAAATTAAGAGTATTATAAGAAAGAGAAACACTAATCCATTAAGAATTAATTTACGGTTAAAAAATAAGGTTGACCCGAGTGATAAGATCTATCTTATAGTAAACGTTTGAGTTCTAGCTCTACTCCTAAAACCCTTGGATTCACTAGCATGATGATATTTCTATTCATTTCAGTTACCCTGATTGCTGTAATTATTCTGTCTTTTCAAATTAAAAAGAAGATAATCCAATTATTATTCTCATAGTTAAATTAAAATTATTTATTCTAACTTAAAGTAATTCGAAGAAGTATACTCAACGATAAAATTTATATTATTTCCAAAACAACCCATTTTTGAGAGTATTTCCATCAATACTATAAGATCACCATGAACTTTGAAGAAAAGAGGAAACAATTAGTTGAGAGACTGGCTAAAAGAGACGTTCTTAACAATAGAGAAGTCATAAATGCCATGTTAAAAGTTCCTAGACATCTTTTTATTCCAAAGGATGCCGAAGACTCAGCTTATATGGACACACCCTTATCTATTGGATGCAATCAAACAATTAGTGCTCCCCATATGAATGCAATGATGTGTGAATATCTTGAATTAAAAGAAGGGGATAAAGTTCTTGAAATTGGTACAGGTTCAGGGTATCATGCTGCATTATGCGCAGAATTAGTAGCCCCCAAAAACTGTAAAAATCCGGGACACGTGTATACCATAGAACGTCATGAAGAGCTCGTTGAAAATGCAAAAATTAGTTTGATAAAAACGGGTTATTCTAATAGAGTTACAGTAATACATGGTGATGGGACACTCGGTTATTCAAAAGAAGCACCTTATGATAAAATTTTAGTAACTGCTGCTTCCCCAAAAAAAATTCCACCACCGTTGAGAGAACAATTAAAGGAAGGAGGCATTCTTTGTATTCCGGCGGGATCTTTGAGTTATGGACAAGACTTGTATATTGTACGAAAAAAGGGAGATGATTTCAAATCCGAAAAAATAACAGGGGTTCGCTTTGTGCCACTTATAGGTAAATATGGATTCGAACTGTGAAATTGTATGATTGTGGTTTATTGCATTTTATTTTTTAGTTTTCTCTCTTTCAAACGTCTTCGTGTATTATTTACATCCTCAGATCTTTCTATACACATTTTGAGCCGTTCGTCACAACAATTCCAACTTAAACATTCTTTATGCTTCATTTCGATTCCCTCATACATAGTCTATAGCTAACTAGAGAGATCAAATATTTGAAAGTATGAATTAATAATTAAAATAAAAGTAGATAAATCCCATTAATTTAATAACTTCTAAATACCTTAAAATTGTATTTTATAAATTACAACTAGAAAGCTAAAAAGAGCTACTTAGTTAAGCGTTTTTTTAATTTTTGTTCCATAAGTCTTTTCCGAACATTTTTTATGTGATTATTGTTTTCGAGACTACTCTTCACTGAATTATTAGTAAATCTCCAGCCATTTCGTTTTCCATCGTGATTATTATGCATAATAACTTCTATCTAAAATTTTATATGTTTCTGAATGTTATTAGATTGTTAATATATTTAAATATGGTTGAGTAAAAGGTTATTTCTGATGAGTATCAATAAAAATGTAATTTATAGGAAAGTTTTAATATCAAAAAGTCTTGATTTTGAAATGAAATTCAAAACTCCTATCGATATTTAAAAGAGGAGTCACGTTAAATCCTTGATAAATCTCCCTATAACCCTCTTCTGTATAAGCATATGCGATAATTGGGAATTTAACTATTTTTATTGAATTTAAATCATACATAATATCTACTTCGACACGTAAATCATATGATTCATCATAAACTTTAAATTGGGTACATTTATGTTCGGAAGGTTCTAAAAGATTAAAGATCTCATTATCTTTTAACTCTTCTTGGTTGCTTTCCCATTGAAATTTATTTGTATCCCCATTGAAGAAAAATGGTAAATCTACTGCAATATACAGGCCATTTATAATCCTGTTCAACATTTCTTCATTTCCAAGTATTTCTTCAAAATTAACTCGAACTCGAATTTCAATTTCATTATCTTCAATGTAGATATCTTTAGTAATTCGAACGGGATTTCTATTATTTGATTTAGTATCTTTAACACTACCTATTTTTTCCATTTCTAATATTGCTATTTTTCCCTCTTTTTCACTGCTTGTAACTCGAAATTCACCATCCACAAAATCACCAAATTCATAGTAGGAATCTGATTGGAGCTGTTCAACTGACACATCCTCATGAATAAATTTTAAACGAAGCATACTCCTTCTAAATCTATCCACTAATACTTCTTCAGAGATTAATTTTTTGCTTTCATGGTATGCTTCTGGCCATCGTGTTAGTGTATTAAGCAAATTGTACGACTTTGGCTTGTAATCTAATTCAAAAATAGTACCCCCGTCATTTGGGTTTATATATATATTATAGATGTCTGATTCAATTATTATTTCTGTCTTACTATCCTTAATAAAATCTATAGGGGTGATATAAATGTAGGATGTGAGATTAGGATTAAGAAGTGCATTTATCGTATCAATTATTTTTTCTGCATTTATCAGATGTGTATACACAGAAAATCGTAGGAATTGTAAATACACGCCACCGAATAATCCATGCCAATAGCAATCGTTACATTGAGCTTTATAGATTTCATCCCAAGCTTCATTGATCTTTTTTAATATAATAGATACTAAACTATTTTCTTGCACTTTTAAGAGACTTTCCTCAGTCAAGATAAGCTTATTTCTAACATACAACATTTTTTTATGCATATTATTTGACTCTGGATATTTCACAAGGAAATATCTCCAAAATCCTCCCTTCAAAAACTGATAGATGTCTTGTTTGGTAATATCTTCTTTCAAATTCTTTCTGATTTTTTTAAAGTTCTTGCGAATTGGGGTAGGTAAAACCCATTCTTCCATCTTGTCGTAACTGGCTGTAGGAAGATATATTAAACTTTTTGCAGGGAAATTTTCCATATACTCAGTGAGTGTTAGTGAAATAATCCACTTATTATTATTTACTTGCTCGAAGAAAGCAGGTATAAATGGTTTTCCATTATCGCCTTCTTGATGCCCTTGTCCTTCTACATAACATATTTCGTGAGTAGTTCCCCATACACCCATTTTTTCAGCATCGGAGATTAATAAAGCAACCCTATCACCTTTTTCATCAGCGATTTTCCTTAAATAATCAATTGACATATAAGTTGGTTTCCAAGGGGTTAAATATCGTAACTCTTCATTTATAGGAAAAATTCTTAAGGTTTTTCCCTCATCCTCAGTTACATATGTATAGAGTGTATTTTCCTCAGTAATTCCTGTTGATCTAAAATGATTATCATCAACGATGACGTATTTTAGACCCATATCATTTAAAAAAGAAGGGTAATCAGGTTCCCAAACTCTTTCTGATAACCAAGCACCTTTTACTTCTAATCCAAATTCTTTTTGAATTAAATCAGACAATTTATTCATCTGGGCAATTTTATCTCTATAAGGGATAATAGCAAAAATTGGTTCATAATACCCACCACCTATTATTTCTATTTGATTCCTTTTAGCCATATTCCTTAGTTTTTCTATAAATTCAGGTTTATTCTCAAGAAGCCATTCTAGTAAATTACCTGAAAAGTGTAAAGTAATTTTTACATCAGGAAATTGGTAAATCTGATTGATTAAAGGTTCATATGATTTTTTATAAACATCGTCAAAGATCCAAGGGAGATTATCAACAGGTTGGTGGAAATGAAAGAC
This sequence comes from Promethearchaeota archaeon, assembly GCA_048940805.1. Taxonomy (GTDB): domain Archaea; phylum Asgardarchaeota; class Lokiarchaeia; order Sigyniarchaeales; family SOKP01; genus Loki-b32. The sequence goes on along the minus strand of JBHLOF010000133.1, from coordinate 3,799 downwards.
TATGGGCAAATGAATTCGTTTTTCTCTCACTTTAATGACCTACTATTTTGTAGTAGTTAAATATAAGTAAAAGATTTTCACTTATAAAAGATAACTAATTATTATATTTAGAACTGAAAAATGTGGTTTTTATGATTACTACTTTCGATAAAGATTTGGTCCAGGGAGTCTGTAATTCAAACGAGTTTAAAGGATGGCTCCTTTCGAGAAGGTGGTTCGGAGATAAATCAGCACTTTCAGGTTTAGAATTTAAGGTCTTAATTAATTATTTCGAATTAATTTCGGAAAGGATTTTATTGAATATAATTGAAGTAAAGAATTCTGAATATTCAAAAACATATTTTCTTCCCTTAATCTACTATGAGAAAATTGAGGAGATTTTGGAAGATTCGGAAAAAAATCGAGAGAACATAATTAAGCTTACTGAAAATACATTTAGTAAAAAGTTAGTATTGACTCTTGAAAATAAGCAAGAAATTTTTACATTAAATTTATTAGAAGCAGAATTTTGTCTTTTTTTCTGGAGAAAATTGCTTTTTGATGTTAAGGTTTCTGAGGTGTTTCCATCGATGGGTATGGAATTAACACTTTATTCAAAACAATTTGAAGATGAAATTAATATGAGAAAAGTGCAAAATCTAATTGAAGCAGGATTATATCCAGATCGATATGAGCTTAGTTTAGATCAACTAGGCAAAGGAAATACAACTAATACCTTGTTCTTGTTAAATATATATAATAAAAGAAATTCAGAGCAAGTACCTATTTCATATGTTTTAAAATCATATAAAGATTATTCAGAGAGCCATGAACCTTCCACATTATTTGTATTGGTAAGAAATAAGTTCCCACACGCCCCAAAAATATATGGAACAATAAAAATTCAGGACAAAGAAACAATTGGAATATTAGAAAGTGTTCCAAATACTGGAAATTTAGGTGACATCTATTGGAATGAACTAAATGCAATGATCAGTAATACATTTAAGGATGTAAATAAAGATTTTTCCAGATTTAGTGATAAATCACAAGTGTCACAACTAATAAAAGAAAATTGTCTAGAAACCATCAAAGTTTCATCTGAAATTGGGAAACTTATTAGAAATCTTCATGAAGCACTAATATTACCTCAAGAAGCTCAATATAATTCTGAATCTGTAAATAGTGAACTTTATCTTAAAAATTACACTACACTACTAAATTCAATGGTTTCAGAACTTCAAGATCATATGACTCAACAACCCGAGAGTGCATTTTTCAATCTTCCAAAAATCAGCTCGATTTTGATCGATATTAAGGATATTATTGAAAGATTTCGTGTAGAATTTGGCGATGATAAGATCACCATCCAACCGGTTCATCAAGATTTGCATATGGAACAAATTTTATATAACAAGAGAGACAACAATTATGATTTTTACTTTATAGATTTTGAAGGAGATCCTCAGCTACCATTAGACGATAAAAAAGAGAAATTCCCTGTTGAAAAAGACTTAGCATCGTTTCTAAGGGCTCTGAGTTATATAAAGTTTACAAATTTCCTCAAATTTATTGAAAAAAACATTATAAGGAAAGATAAATATGAAGTTCCCGAGGAAATACTTTATAACCTTTATTTTAGGAGATCTGCTAGACCGCATTCTAGAGTACTTGATGTAATTAAGAATGTTCTAAATGTTTGGGAATTGAAATTAATGGGAAAAATCCTAAAGGACCTTAACCTGAGTTATGTATTAATTACCTATTTCTACATCGAACGTGCGCTTCATGAATTAAAGTATGAAATTTTATTCCGTCCAAATAAAATCATTGTTCCCATTTTAGGATTAAAAGAAATTGTTGAAAAAGAGTAGGTAATTTCAATCTTATTTTGATAAATTAATCTGGGGGGATCTTTGCAAATTCAAAGGAATAATATGATGAAATTCGATCTAAAGGATGGATTTCGCGATTGTATTGCTGAGTCAAATTTTTACTTCCTTTCAATTCATCTTCTGTATATCGTGGATTGAATTGCTTATTACTGAAAAACCTCCATGTGAAAGCTTCTACAAACTTTTTCGGGCCAAATTTCTTGGATATTAATAAATAGTTCTGATCATCTACGTATTTTCGGAAAAAACCTAAATTATTACATAAATCTAATTTAAATTCGAGATCATCCATTTTATCTTTGACCAAAGCAATTGCGTTAATAAATCGAGCAAATTTATCACCCAAATTTATTTGTTCTTCCTCTGTTATATTCTCTAATAATTGACGCAGATCATTTCTCAATATAATTATGAAATCTTGATCATCTATCGATTTAATAGAAATTTTTTGCTTAATTAGACATTTGGATAATTCAAGATAGTTTCGAATAATATCCGCTTTTGATATGCCCAAATCCCTTTTCATCGCCTCCAAATTTTCATTCAATCCTTCATCGATCCTCACCGTGATAACTACTGTTGAATCTATGTTAGAATTTGATCTCTTCGATTTATTATCTGCTAGATTAGAAGATTTTGGCACAGAATCAGGACTCATTTATAAGATCCTCATACATTTTTTTTAGTAATTTTTGTAATATATTGATATCTAATGTAATATAAGTAACTCTAGTATTTTAATGATTGTGATTTTAGTTTTTTAAAGAATTTATTATTGGTGGAATATAGGGGTTTAATGAATTTCTTAATAATTTTGTTATGATATAAAAATCAATAAATCATAAATGCTTGTAAACCTTAACACTTTTTACAAATAACAAAAAAGTTTGAAGAAAATACTCATCATCATAATATTTCCAATCAATATTAACTTTTTTATGAATTAGTTATAGTTTTTAATTTTATAAATAAATATCATTTGGAATTCTGCAATTTTTTTTTGTTTAGAGAATAAGTCTTAAAACAATGTTAAAAGAATTACTGAAGGGTGAAAAAATAATTTTGTTAGAAATTACTAATAATTTTAATAATTTTTGATCTAATTTCGTCATTTTTAATTTAATTCAAATAAAAACTATTTTGATAATATTCTACTTGACTTTCTTGTTGAATTTCTTAATAAAAAGAATATATCACTAAATAGGCTCCAATTTCATTTAAAAAACTTTTTCCCTGCTTTGTGGTTTTATCAAATGAATGGTTAATTAATGCAATGCATTTTTGACTCAAAAATTAAATTTTACTTTTTTTTAATATCAAATGTAATCAAAGTAACTTTTGTAATAAAAACCTTACATATGAATACATTCAAAATTGCTCAAATTTAAAAAATTGTATAGACAAATATTAAAAGCTTAAAAACACATAATGCTATTGCATACAATAGCTTAAAAAATATTAAGGGTTGAATAAAAAGGCATGGAAGTTTCACAAACTGGAATATTGGAAGTAAATCTGGAAAATAAATCTGAGACTATAAATGTAGAATCAGATGATCAGATAGAAAAGATAGTTAAGGCTTTGTCTTCGCGGACCAGACGTCTAATATTGCAATATATTCAAGATGAACCAATGGATGTTTCCAATATTGCTTCGAGTTTAGATATGACAGAAGCTAATATCTCTGCTCAAATTAAAAAGTTAGAAGATGCAGGTTTGATAAATTGTTCATATTCATCTGGAGATCATGGAGTTCGGAAAATTAGTAATCTAAAATTTAATAAACTAGTCATCAAGTTCTGAAACGTTTTTAGGTATACGATCCTCAATAACAAATATTAAAATTTGCGATCCATATCCAATTAGTTCCATAAAATAATATTCCTTCATTTCTTGCCTAGCGCAATTTTCTCTGAATCTTTTTC
>JBHLOF010000028.1:17439-38675 GCA_048940805.1 Promethearchaeota archaeon | reverse complement strand
GACAACATTTTATCCCTAATTTTTCGGACCCTCTCTGTAGGAATTCCTTGAAGAGGAGTCAATTTGATATCTTGAACTACCATAATTCAATTATTGGTTCTTTTATTATTTAAATTAACTATGTATACTTATTTATAAATTATATTATATATTTTATCATATCATTTAATAGAAATATGAAGAAAAAGAAATAAAATTAAAACTATTTTTATAATTCATTGAATACTGTTCGTGCAATAATATCCTCTTGAAGTGATCTTCCGATTTCTATAAATCGAGCGGAGTAGCCTGTAACCTTAACTGATAGGTCGGGATATTTTTCTGGATGAGCTTGTGCATCTCTTAGTGTTTCTGTACTTAATGGATTTATCTGAAGTTCTCGCCCTCCTAACTCTAAATATGCCTCTACTATAGACGCTAATTGATCGACTCCTTCATCTGTCTCTATTAAGCTAGGATTAATTCTTATATTCATTGTTGCTCCATTAGTTAAATGCGGTTCACCAGTTGCATAAGCTACTGATCGGAGCGTCATGGTAAGCCCATTCTTTTCCATCCCATTTGTAGGAGAAATACCGTTTGCAACATTTTCATGGGCTAATCTTCCATCTGCAGTTGCCCCTAATGCTCTTCCCTCCCTAACCTGAGATCCAGAAGCAGATACAATGCAATTGTGATATATACCGTCACCGCCTCTTGCTTTATATTTTCTTGTAATGTCACATAGAGTAGATGCAACCCATTTTGCAAGTTCGTCTGTTCGCTCATCACCATTTCCATATTTAGGAGCTTTATTTCGTAATTTTTCTCGAAGTTTTTCAGCCCCTTTGAAATTATTATTCATGTGGGAAACTAATTCTTCCATCGTCACTAATTTCTCTTCAAATACTGCCCAGCGTATTGCTGCTAAGGAATCAGTAACAGTCGCTAATCCTTGTGAGCCCATAGGATTATTGTTATATTTGGCTCCGTTTCGAGTTGCGTCCATTCCGCTTTCGAGACATCCTTCTATGGTAGATGAAAGTAAGGGGGAAGGAAGATATTCAGCAAATACTTTATCCTTTAACTCAGCCTTTTTTACCGTGAGATCTATGGCAAATTTAAGCTGGTCTACATAGGCTTTCTTGACATCTTCAAAAGATTTAAAAGTCTTAGCTGGGGGTGTTTTCGCTCCAACAGTCTTATTTCCTGAATAAATAGTACGTCCTTCATTTAATGCCATGTTAAGAAGGGTTGCAATCTGAACAATGTTCCCTGCAGTATAAGAGAAATCATTCCCAGTGCCATGGGGTTCTACACATCCTACGAGTGAATAATCTCTAGCATCTTCTAATGAATATCCCGTATTATGAAGCTGTGGGACCAGAATTTCATCATTATGAATACCCATTCCAGCTGTATACTTGAAAGCTTCAATAGTTCTTTTCAAAAAATCACGGGGTGTTTTGGAAGAAATTCGTATTGAGATTGTATTCATTAAGCTTTTCACATTTGCAACAGCCTCGAGAAACATGTATGAAACATCATTAGTAGCATCATTTCCATCTTTATCCAGTCCACCGATGGTTACATTATTCTGTCCTGCGATAACAACAGAACCAAGTTTAACTAAATATTCTTCGACGAGTTCCAAAGCTTCTTGATATGTAATACGCTCTTCAGCTAAATCAGCAACGTAATATGGATAAAGATATTCGTCTACCCTTCCCTGAGAAAAAATGTTTCCTGCACCATAGCTCATCTCCATTACAACATTAGTCATCCATACTGATTGAAGTGCTTCTCTGAATGTTCTAGGGGGAAGTGCTGGTACTCGTCTTGTTCGTTCAGCAATATCTAAAAGTTCAGCGTTTCTTGTTTCTGAAGCATTTTCTGCCATTTTTATTGCGAGATCTGCATAACGATTGGAATAATCACAAACCGCTTTTGCGGCAACTATGACTGATTCATAAAAATCCTTGCGTTGGTCGTATTTTTCGTCTGTTTCTTTAAGTTTAGTAAGGCCTTCTTGCGCCATTTTTTCAATGCCTCTAAATCCCATTTTAAGAACTCGTCTATATCCTGGAATAACATGTCCTTGACCGGCAGCAGCTGCAAATAAATCAGTACCGCTCTGAACCCTGCCCCTAGGACTTAATCTAGCCCCTGTTTCAATTAAACCTGCTTTTTTCCAATATTCTCGCTTTCGAGCTGCTACAGTTTTATCTTTCCAGAAGGGGACGATTTCATTTTTCAACTCATCCATATCTTCCTTTGGTAAGGGAACATCTATAAGAGCTCTGTTATATCTTTTAGCAAAACCCTCTCTTATTTTTTTATCTATTGAATCATTGAAGATAAACCCAAAAATGCTAGCACGCATTCCACGTTCAATTTCCATTGGATCAGCTCTTACTTTGGTAGATTTTACTCCTACAAGAAGCTCATCTTCCTCAATCCTAATAGGTAGACAACGTAAGAATTCCTCCAATGCCTTGACGTTCTTCATACAGGGCGGAGCATCTTCCATTTGTTTATATATTCTTGTATAACACCGAGCTCGTTCAATATCAAATTCTCTAGGCATAGAGAGCATTCTATCTCTAATCTTGCGAACCCTCTCCGAGGGGATCCCTTGAAGAGGAGTCATTTTGAAGTCTTGAACTACCATAATTCAAGTATTGTATTGTTTATTATTTAAATTTACTATGTAAATTTATTTTTATCTTATTATTTAAATGTGAACAATCTAAGTATTTTGAAACTGAATAAATATAAATGGGTTCAAAGATAAATTGTGAAAGAATAAATGAAAAATTGTAAGGAATAAATAAAATATTTTAATCCGTTAACAAGCTTTCTTTAGATTCATGAATTTTTGATTGCATTGAGGTGGGAGGGTTGTTGCACCAAATATAATGCCCATCTTCAATTTTAATCTTATGAGGAAGTTCAAATTCACACTCTTTTGTACGTGCATCTGAAGAACAACGAGGATTAAAACTGCATCCTGGTGGAGGGGCAATAGGACTTGGAACTTCACCTCTGATAACAAAACTGATCTCTTGATTAAAGGGATCAATTTCTGGATGTGAAGCCAGAAGAGCTTGAGTGTATGGGTGAGCTGGATTTGCAAAAATTTGGTTTTTAGTTCCAAGTTCTACAATTTTACCAAGATACATAACCGCTATACGATCAGCAATATAATTTACAACGGCTAAATTATGAGTTATAAACAAATAGCCATATCCAAATTCTGCTTGTAATTCCCTAAGAAGATTAAGGATTTGTGCTTGAACCGATACATCAAGAGCAGAAGAAGGTTCGTCTAATATAATTAACTCGGGATTACAAGCTAAGGCTCTTGCGATAACAATTCTTTGCTTCTGACCACCAGAAAATTCATGTGGATAGCGATCCATGTGCTCTCGTTTTAAAGAAACTTTATCCAATAATGCTAAAACTCGTTTTCTTATTTCTAATTTATCAGTGATAGCAAGTAAATTCCGAAGTGGTTCTGCTATTATGTCTACTATTTTCATACGTGGATTTAAGGATGCATCTGGATCTTGGAAAACCATTTGTATTTTATGTCTTAAATAAGCGGAATAATCATGAGGGATAGGTTTATCTTGGAAAATAATCTCTCCCTCTGTTTTTTCTACTAAACCAAGAATTGCTTTTGCAATTGTTGTTTTCCCACATCCACTCTCCCCGACTAAACCAACTGTTTCACCAGTTTTTATTTTGAATGAGACACCATCAACAGCTTTAACTGAACCTACTTGCCTTTTAAAGGTTCCCTTTAAAAGTGGATAATGCACTTTAAGATCTTGTACGTTCAATAATGGTTTATTCTTCTCAAGAACATTTAATCCTCTGAGGGCTGTGATCTGAATAGTACGATAGGCAATTCTTTTTAGAACAATAATAAAAATAATATTAATCACAAAGCTAATTATAATACTAACAACTGCCTCATTTAGAAAGTTATCCTGAAGAGTAATAAATGAGAGAATCAAATAATAAATTCCAGGCAGTACACTAATAAGAGTAAGAGTTTTCCGCTGTCGCACTATTTGTATTTTATCTCCCCAATGAGCTAGAAGAATAGATAATCCAAGAATAAAGAGAAGGGCAAAAGAAAAGGTAAATTTAGAACCATCTAAATCATCATTTCCTTCAATTACCCAAATAGAAAGAAGTATTGGAAGAGTACTGAATAAAAACCATCCGAAAAACAAAGCAACTTGAGTAATACTAGTTATTTTAATCGAATCAATTAAATTCTTGTCATAAATTCCCCAAATAATTAAGATCCCCACTGGGATGAGTATTGCAGGTATTATAATTCTAAATAAAGGGGAATCACCAAATGAATTCAAAATTATAAAATTTAAAAGGATACTTAAAACTAACCAGACAATATTTGTTACCACTGTAATCGGCATTAAATTCTCCCATTTCTTCAATTTTATAAGTCCTCGCATTATAAAAAATCCTATTATAGATAGGATCACAGTAATAACGATATTTTCTATTAAATCAACCATAATCCTTGATAACCTCTAATTTTTATTTAATCTGGATATTTGTTCTGCTTGTTGTATAGAAATTTTAGCTAAACTTTCATATTCTGGGTCAAAAAGATGACATGCTACAAAATATCCCGGTTCAACCTCAATTTGTTTTGGGATTTCTGAATCACAAGGTTCGAAACAATATACACATCTAGGATGAAATCTGCATCCTAAAGGAGGATAAATTAAATTTGGTACCATTCCAGGTATGACTTCAAGTTGTTGCTGCGATTTGCCAACAACGGGAACAGAAGCTATGAGTCCTTTAGTGTATGGATGATAGGGTTTAACGAATAATTTTTTTATACTTCCATATTCAACAATGGAACCACAATACATTACTGCAACACGATCACACATTTTGGAGATAATACCTAGATCATGGGTAATAAATAATATAGTCGTATTGAATCGTTTGCGAAGTTCTTTCATCAATTTCAAGATCTGATTTTGAATGGTTACATCTAAAGCGGTTGTTGGTTCGTCAGCAATCAGTAATTTAGGTCTACAGGCAAGACCCATGGCAATTTGAACTCTTTGTCGCATACCACCACTTAACTCATGGGGATATCGATCAATAATTACATCCGGAAAGGGTATATTCAATTCTCTTAAAAGATCTATACTCCATTGTCGAGCAATTCCATATGTAGTTTTATCGGGAGATTTAGAGGCTTCAACAAGCAACTCATTTTCCATATGCAATAAAAATACCTCAGAGATTTGTTTACCTATTCTAAAAACGGGATTAAGAGAATTTAGAGGGTCTTGAAAAATCATGGTAATATCTTTACCTCGATACTTTAACATTTCTGATTCGGGTTTTTGTAATAGATCTTCCCCTCGAAAAACAACAGCGCCTTTCTCAATTTTTCCGGGAGGTCGAATTACACGAAGAAGAGATAATGCGGTTACAGATTTCCCACAACCAGTTTCTCCTACAAGCCCAAGAACTTCTCCTTCATATATTTTAAAAGATACGCCTTCTACCGCACGAACAGTACCCTCTTCAGTATGAAAGTAAGTAGTCAGATCTTTTACATCGAGAATTACATGGTTACCACCAGAAATAAATACTTTTTCATCTTGTCTTTTAACCATTTTGAATGCTTCTTCGATTCTTATCTCGCTATTTTTCTCAGCTTTAGGTAAAAAGAATTTCTTCAAGGATATATAAAATACAGAAGCATAGATTGCACTAACTACTCCAAAAAGTATCCGAATATCTTGCTCAAAGAGCATTATCCCAAACAATCTATTTAAATACAATTCAAAAATTATTAGTTGTATTGACCAAATTCCAAATGAAACAAGTCCTCCAGTAAACATAGCATATCTAAAAATCTCTTTAGAAAAACGTTTTTCAATTGAACGCGTAGAATTTATTAAAATTGTAATAATCATATCAAATCCAACAGTTAAAATTGCCCATATAAATCCGAGGTTAACGATATCCGGATTATTCATTCTAACTCCTAGAAATAAAGGTAAGAGGAATATACCAGCAATTATCCAACATATTATCATAAAATATTTAAATACTCTGAGAAATGGACTACCAGAAATATCCTGTTCTATAGATCCAAATCTTTCTTGTTTAAATACCAATTTTATATATATAAAATAGAAAATTGTTACCATCAATGCAAACATTAAAGCATCATCACTGATAAGTAAAAACAAGGTAAAATACCCCCCTAGAGTTTCAAGAAGGAATCGAACACCAAGGATTATACCAAAAACTATAAGGACAATTAGAAATGAACTTAATCTATAAATTTCTCGTGGGATTCGTTTATCTTCTGGAGTATACTTATTGACTAAGTGGGAAAAAAATAATAATATAAGAGCTGCAATAAATGCCTCAATAAAAGCCATTCCGTAATTAAAGCCATAGGCCTGATAGATTGTGTTTAAAATGTTATATCCCCTCTTTTATAAACTTAATCGTGGATCCAATGCATCTCGCAGTCCATCTCCTACGAGCATGAATCCTATAGATGTTATTCCTATTAACAATCCAGGCCAAAAAGCAGCATTGACATTGCTAAATGTAGCTCTTGCCCAATTAATATCAGTTCCCCAACTAGCAACAGTCGGGTCTCCAAGTCCGATGAAAGCTAGACCTGCTAACCCTAATACAGCAACCGCTGCTCCTCCAAAAAAAGCGATTACCATAGGAGAAATTGCATTTGGAATAATATGTTTAAACATCACTTTGAATTTTTGTGCACCACCTGTTTTTGCTGCTTGAATAAATTCAAATTGTTTTACTTGGAGAACAAGTGATCGCATAAACCTGATTCTATATGGTATAAATAAAATTCCGTATATTATAAGACTAGTTAATAATTCTTGTCCTAATATAGGAACGAGTATAATAACTAGAACCAAATTTGGAAATCCATACATTAAATCGACAAAACGCATCATTAGATAATCTACCGTGCCACCAAAGTATGCTGATATCGTTCCTAAGATAAGCCCTCCTCCAATTGAGATGGTTACAGGGAGTAATGCCATTAAAATTGTGGTTCTAGCTCCCCAAATAATTCTTGCTAAAACATCATATCCATACTTTGTTGTCCCTAGCGGATGAAGTGCCGATGGAGCATCAAAAGGATCTCCCCCAGGAGGAATATAAGGTACTACTAACTCTTCTAACGGATAGGAAGTTAACCAAGGAGAATATATTGCCAATATCAGAACGAATATGATCATTAACATTCCTGTTAATGTCAAAGGTCTAAGAAGGCGTCGAAACCTTCTTCTTTTGGATTTTATTTTTTCTATTTGATATTCCTGAGATAAGAATTCAGGGTCTCGCCAACCAGGAATTAAATAAAATTTCAATAATCTTTTTAAATGCTTCTTCCGGTAAAATTCAGGTTCTTTATAAATTATTTCCTTTTTATAAGATTGTTCTGTCATCTTTAATAACTTTTTTTGAATTTATGTTAAGTATATGTTATTCTAGGATCAATAATAGTATACATGACGTCCGCAACTAATGTTCCTGTAAGAAGAATCACGGTAGAGAACACTACGAGTCCATTAATGACTAAATAATCCCCTAAGAATATCGCCCGCACCATATAATATCCAAAACCGCTGTAGGCAAAAGTTACTTCAATAAAAAATGATCCTAGCAATGCTGTTGCGGTCCCCCCGATAATAAGATTGCTAGTGGGTAATAGAGCATTCCGAAGGGCATGTTTATTTATAACGTCTTTTTCTATAACCCCTTTAGCTCGAGCAGTTCTAATATAATCTTGATCTAAAACGTCTAACATGCTTGATCGAGTTTGCCTTGTAACAGCAGCCAATGAAACGAAAGTTACAACTAGAGCTGGAAGTAATAAATGTAATATCGAATCCCATAGATATAGTTGATCATTATAAAGAAAGCTATCAATAATACGAAATCCTGTCTTAAAATCACCAACTGGTGCAGGATATGGTAATCCTGGAGTATTAGCGAAGACAACTGGTAAGTCTAAAGCCCTATCTGTAAATATTCCTAAATAATACCCAAAAAAGAGCTGAATCAAGGTAGCAATCCAAAATATGGGAAACCCAGCTCCAAAAATTGCTAGAGCTCTAATGAGAATATCTTTTGATTTATCCTTATGGGTTGCTGATGATAGTCCAAGTTTAACTGCAAGAATAGGACTTAATACTATCGGAATTATCATTAATTCTATTGTCTTTGGGTATATTTCTAAAATAACATCGAGAACAGGAACTTCTTCTCGAATAACATAAGATTTACCCCAATCTCCCGTAAAAAAATTTTTATAATACAGCCCCAATTGAACATACCATGGATCATAATAGCCAACTCTCTCTAATTCGGCTTGAATAGTCTGAGCATCGACTAATCCACTTAATTTATTAGTAATGGGGCTTACTGTCATCATATGCGATAAAATCCAGGCAAACGTTAGAACAAGAATCAACATTGGGATCATCATTAATATCCGTCTGATGATATATTTTATCATATTTGTCTTTTTTTTAACCATTTCTTCTCATCTCGACTTGTATCTTCTAAAGAATTTATATTTTCTCTTAAAGTCTTTGTTTTGATATGAAAATAATATTTCTGTATTTTATGTTCAATTAAAATTGATTTTTTAACTAATGGTGACTATTTTCAGAAACTTTTAAATATATAATTATCATATCCTATAAATAAATTTACTTCGTAAATTTAAAATTTAACAAAAAAATCGAAATCAAAGTTTCCACAAAATAAATATAAGGCGAATTAATAATATGAAAAAATATTCAAAAGGAATAGTATTTATTCTTTTTCTTAGTTCTATGGTAATACCATTCTTCCCGATAGCAGCAAAAGCTCAAGTTACACAGACTTTTATTGCGGGTGCCTGCGGACCGCGTCCTATAGCCCACTGGGATACTACTACTGTTGTGGTTAGTACTGGTGATTATTATGTAGGCTCTTGTCTTGAAACATTATTTCGAGCACGAGAGGATGTTTGGACTGGTGATTATAATACTGAATTAGAACCTGTGCTTGCAGAAAGCTGGACAGTCAACTATAGACCAAATGAGGTAAATACCCTTAATTGGACGGCCTATAACGGTGTTGAATCAGTAGACATAGTCCTTCGATCAGGAGTTAAGTTCCATGACGGCTCAGATTGGAATGCAACAGTATGTAAATGGAACATTGATAGACTTATGACAATTATAGGAAATATCAGTGGTATTTTAACAACATACGATTCAAATGTAGGGTCTAGACGAGATACTTTTTGGTCAGAACAAGGTGATTGGGCAGATTATTCAACCCCCAGTTGGAATGTTTCGGCGTTTGCGGGTAAGCCTGCAGAGTATCCAGGATTTGGTACTAGTACCTCATCTGGTAGTGCAGGTAATATGATAGGTCGCTGGCCCGTTTTTTATAATGTAACAATTACAGAAGATTTGCAATCTGGTGGAGAGCTTACAATCCACTTTGGTTCGTGGGGTGCTGGTATGGATGCTCTTCGTGGAATAGTTATGATCTCAATGCATTCTTATGCAGCCTATAATGAAACTATTATTAAAGGGTATGGAAATATTCCAGAATTTCCACAAGGTAATCCCTCCGTTTTTCCGGGACACCTAATCGGGACAGGGCCATATGTCTTTCAAGGCCATGTGGTTGATGTTGGTGGTACACTGAAAAGATTCGATGACTGGTGGAATGCAACTGCTCAACAAGCTGATGGTTGGCATACAGTTGAAAACGTTGCGATATCTGTGTTTGCCCATTCACAAGATGGATATCAAGCTAGAAGTACTGCTATGGTAGCTGGAGATATCGACTTTGCGTACGACCGTTCATGGGAACCTCTTAATTATGAGGATATGATTACCGCTCCCGATGTAAGATATGTGCCTATTATTCCTGAAAGTTATGGAGAAAATATTATTTTAAATTGTATCAATGAAACATTTATGAAGACTTTTTTTGCTGATACTAGTTATAATATGTCTGGACTTTATGGTGTAAGTCCATATTGGCCTGGGCCGCAATTCATGACCTCAGGAGTGTTGAATCCGGATTGGACGTTAAACGCACATGGAATAAATCGTGCTTTTAGAAAGGCGATTTCTTATGCGTTTGATTACGATACCTACGTGCATACTGCTATGAATGACCGTGTAATACGTTCTGGAGGAATTCTTTCCCCCGCTAATCCAAATTATAATGGTGCCATAAACCTTCCTACTCGTGATCTCACCATAGCTCGCAAAGCCCTTGTAGACGATCCATTTTGGGGTGCAGTATGCGCCGCTAAACAGTTAAACTATACTAATTCTACAGATGATTGGCATGCAGTAGCAGATGGCCCAAGTCCTATCTATGCCATGGAATATAATTATGATCAAGCCCATTTAGAATCGTATTTGACGATGCAGAACGCCCTGAGAGATATTGGGTGTGTTATGGATGAGGATGAAGATGAGCCAGATACCTATACTGAAATAAGTGGATCATTTACCTTTCCCTGGACCACAACTGATGGATTTGCATTAAAATTAGGTTATCCCCGGGTAAGTACTCTTTTTTACCTTATAGCCTATTTTGCTGCTCCTGCTTCAATGTGGTATCCATTTCCATATGATACATTTTACAACATGGGCTTTTGTTATAATTCAACCCTCGATTCAATGATGAGGCCAATATATTTCCAAAACGCTACTACACAACAAGAATCATATGATTGGCTAACTAATTGGTTCCAAAACTTTCAATATCCTTGCATCTTCGCTGGGAATGATAAAAGGGGACATGCCATCGATAAAGACTGGGATTATGGTTGGTATTGGGGTACCGTCCGGCTTAATCTAATTAAGTATATAGGAGGCGGTGGTGAACGACCATTGATTCCGGGTTTTCCTGTGAGTGTTGTTTTATCTTCAGCATTGATACCATTTCTCGGAATTGTTTATACAATGATACGGAAGAAGAGACAAATATAGAACTAATAATAATTTCTAAAAATATATTCATTTTTTTTTTCTTTTTTAATTAACCTTAAGATTCTTGATGAATGAAAGTTGAATGTATACAGTTTCAATAAATCCTGTGATTCGGAAAACTAATTAGAAAATTAGATAATAAGAAGCCCTCTATTTTACCTTTTTGTCAAAAAGAATTTTTAAATATGAAGAATTTATAAAATACGCAGCCCTCAATTAATTTATGACTGAAGTTGATTATTATGAGGTTGTAAGACAAAAACTGCAAATTAATAGAATAAATGCTCCTAAACACAAAAAAATATTCAAATTGATGAAGATCTTCTGGAATGAAGAAGAGATAAAGATTTTGACCCAATTTAATAATGTTGGTTCAAAAATATCACTAAAAGAATTACATGAAAGAACAGGTTTATCAGAAGAAGAGATAGAAAAAATATTAAGAAGACCGGCTAGAAATGGGACCATTATAAGAATTGGTTCAGATTATAGATTGTTACCTCTTGTACCGGGTATATTTGAAATGTATTTCATAAGACGTAAGGATACTGAGGAAAATCTTCAAAAAGCTGCTGAAATATACCGATATATTTTTAAGAACCGAATAGCTTCTTCCTTAGGACCAGATTTAGATAATGTTAATAATATACGAAAAACATGGCGTCCTTTGCTCCCATATGACTCTGAGGAGAAGCTAATCAAAGTTGACGAATCTTTTGATGTTGAAACTCAAGTTCTTCCTTATGAGGTAGTAAAAGATATGATTGATAAAAATGAATCATTTGCAGTTGTACCTTGTCAATGTCGGTTAATTGGTGAATATACAGGTGAACCCTGTAAACAAGCACCTGCTGAAATGGGCTGTTTTTTGACTGGAGAAAGAGCGGAAAGGCAGATTGCTTATGGGGCAAAAAGGCTATCTAAGGAAGAAGCTATTGAGTTTATTAGAGAAACTGAAAAAGCAGGTCTCGTGCATGCTACTGTTGCGGATACCAGTAAGGAGACATCACAGTGGATTTGTAATTGTTGCACTTGTCATTGTGGAAACCTTCTTCCAGCAAAATTATATCATTATTTGGGTGTTAATCAAACCAATTTTTCTCCCGAATTTGATATGGAACTCTGTACAAAATGTGAAATATGTATGGAAAAATGCCCAAATGAAGCAATTTATCATATCTGGCCAAATGAACCGGATTCTTCAGATGAAAAAATGAAAATCAGAGAAGAAATGTGTATGGGATGCGGAACGTGTGCTGTGAATTGTCCTAATAACGCAATTAAAATGATAAAAGTAAGAGATGAATACCCTGAAAGAAGAAGTTCAAATCTTTTTAATTGGGTTTAAACATTTCTAAGTTTAAATTCTTATTTTTTTTTTTAATTAATACAAACGCATTGTTATACAATAAACCTTATTTTTCTTCTAGATACTTATTTTCTAGAGTAACCATATTTTTCAAGCGCTTTTGTTACAGCCATTACATTTTCATGTTTTGATCGCTCAGGAAGCCCTACTCCACCATCAAGAATATACCCTCCACCTTCCTTACAGCCATCAAGAATTTTTTTCACATAATCTTCCATTTGACTTGGTGTTCCTGCAATAAATAACGTTGCGGGAATATTTCCTCGAATGATTGCATAATCACCCATTCTTTCTTTTACTTTAATTATATCTGTTCTATCAAACATATAACATACTTTTCCCTTATGTGATTTTGCAAATTCTTCAAGATATTCAAGTCTATCATTATAAGATCCTTCTATGAAAGGTGTTGCAATATAACCTTGTTTAATAAAATTATCCATAACTTTTGCTAATGATGGCCAATAAAACTCCGCAAATTGCTCATCACTCATGAATCCATCAGCACCTCTATGTAGTGGCATAAAAACCATAGGAGCTATCTCTTGAGATCTACCTACAAGGCTTGGTGATACTATTTCACTCAATGGTTCGATGAACATTTCAATTAATGCTTTTAATTCTTCAGGTCGTTGATACATATCTTTCATTACACCCCTTAAACCTCTAAGTTGATCACCAACCATGTCAAATGGAGCAAATGAAAATGCATCCCTCCTCATATTCAACGAAGGAAAGCCTAATTTTCTCATCTCACTTAAATATTTCATACTGGCTTGATTTGATCTCCTCATTATTTGTCTTACTTCACCTATTTTTTGCACTAGCTTCATTACTTCTGAATTCATGAACCAAATTGGTATACCCATTAATCCATTCAATGATTGAAGATGTGCAAAATTTGGAAACTGGGCAAATGGCTTAAAAACACCACACAGGTTGGGTAATATTTTTCGCATCACAAAATGAGTTGGATCTGCAAGAATCTCTTTATAATCCTCGGCCTTCATATATTCACCTTCAATATATTGAACTGTTGAATTGTCTGGTAATCGAGATTGAGGATTTTTAGCTCCTGCCCATTTTAAAGTCTTTACTTCCATTATATCCATAATAGGGCCTGATTGTAGACCTAGAATCCCTGCAGAGGCCAAATCCCATTCATATTGGGGTAAGATTTTTAAAGCAGCTTCATACATTTTTTCAGGATTATAATTTGCCTCCTTAACTGTCATGCCATTTTGAATTGCAGCATAAAGTGTACCCCTTGGAGCATATGGTACCCGATCTGGTTCTCTCATGTTTATTGCATCAATATATCTTCTCTTCCTTAATTCACAAAGTCGTTCAATTTCTTCTTCATTCATAATAATTAAACCTCTGACCATTTTGTAGCCAAATTTACAGCATCTACAGCACTATCACCATAAGCATCCGCACCCACATATTCCACAATTCTCTCATCTACAGTGCCTCCACCAATCATAATTTTTACCGTATCACGTAATCCCGCTTCGTTTACTTTTTGAATGATCTCTTTCATCGAATCAAATGCTAGAGTTAGGAATCCACTAAGTGCTAAAACTTCAGGTTTAAACTCTTTTAAATATTTAATAAACATACTCCCAGGGACATCTATACCTAAATCTAATACTTCAAATCCATTTGCTTCTAGCATGAATTTCACCACATCTTTACCAATATCGTGAATATCTCCTGCGACAGTCCCCAACAATACTTTTCCTCTTTTCTCTTCAGAAATTTGGACTTCTTTTAATTTAGGACCTAACTCCTCAAAGATTTGTCGCAATATTTCTCCTGACATAATCAAATCGGGCAAAAAATACTCTTTATTTTGGAATCTATCTCCAATATTTTTCATAGCAGCTTTTACATCCTCCATTATTGATAATGGCTCATCATTGTTGGCAAGCCTTTCCTTTAATAGCTCTAAAACTCTATTTTCGTTCAAATTCACAATTTCATCAATAAAATTAGACATTTGAATCACTTTGATTTAGTAAATCAATTTAGTATGAGAAATTATTTAAACTTGGTTTTATACCAAATTGATACTTGGTTTTGCTATAATTGTTTAATTTCTCTCTCTTTAAATTCTTGTTCTTCCGATAGAGATTGTAAAAGTAAGAGATGAATACCCTAAAGTGTTGAGGTTGAATATTTATAGTTAAGTTTACACTTTTTCAGGGCATATTCTCAATCTTTTAGAAATTAATGCAAATGTAAAATATATCTATAAAAAATTTTTTTTCTTATTTGTTTGTTATTAAGAATAGCTTTATTCTTAATTTTTTTAACATTAAGAATGATTCAAAATATTAGCGCCCCTTAAATATCGGTTTTCTATTTTCTCTAAGTGCTGCGAAGCCTTCCTGAAAGTCTTCACTATCTAATTGAGGTTGAATAAACCTATTAAATTCCTCCCTTGCTAAACGGGCTGCTTTTCTTGCGGAGGGTTCCAAATTCTTATAAAGTCCGTATTTAATCGCTTTTAGTGTTAAAGGCGCGTTGTCACGTAGTACTTCAGCCATTTTGATAGCTTCTATCATAAGCTCTTCCTTATTTTTTGTTACATGGTTGATTAACCCCACTTCATAAGCCCGCTTACCACTCATTGGTTGTCCACTCATATAGAATTCCATAGCTATTTTAAAGGGCATATAAGGAGTATACTCTATAATTCCACCTACAATTCCAACAAACACTTCACCAAATATAAACTGAGCGTCTTCTGTAGCATAGGTTATATCTGTACCACTAATCGCAATTCCGTATCCAGTTCCTGCAACAGTTCCATGTACAGCTCCAATAATAGGTTTCAACATTTTAGTACCATTCGGGGGAAACGCTTTAGGAAGATCTTTTAAAAGATCTCTGTGTCTGAGATCTGCACCAAAACTAAAGTCTGGACCATTAGCACTGAGAATTGCAACTCTGCTTTCAGAATCATCCGCAAAATTCTTCCATGCTTCTCCCAATGCTTTGCATAAAGGAGGATCCAGTAAATTTCGCTTTGGATTGTTTAATGTAATGTGTGCTATCTGATCTTTAACTTCATAAATTAAAATTTCATTTGACAATTTTTAATCCTTTTTTTAATTTGATTGTGTTATTCAATAGATATACTTGGATTTTTTTTATATAAAGCTTTTTTAACTTTAAAAAAATTTTAATTGTGAATTAATTAAAGCTTCAGAGGAAGATATTTCAAATATAGCTTAAGGATTCTTAAGCTATTATTTTATAATCTTTCTTTATTTCTTGAATTTTATCACGTAAATACGCAGCATCTTCAAATCTTAACTCTTTTGCTGCTAAAAACATCTTATCCTCTAGATATGATATAATAATATCAAGATCTCCTTCTTCCTCTAATTCTTTTATTTTATCTTTAACACTTTGTTTTAACTTCTTAACTTCTTTGTCTCTAAATTCTTGTTCCTCTGAAAGAGACTTTAGAATGTTCTTTTGAATAGTTTGAGGAGTAATATTATTTTCTTCATTATATCTAGTCTGTTTTTTTCTTCTTCTATTTGTCTCATTAATAGCCGCTCTCATTGCAGGAGAGATCCGATCTGCATATAAAATTGCTTTTCCTTCAACATTTCTTGAGGCTCTTCCTATTGTTTGGATTAATGAACGAGTATCTCGTAAAAATCCAAGTTTATCAGCATCCAATATTGCAACTAATTTAACTTCGGGTAAATCTAATCCTTCCCTTAAAAGATTTATTCCTACTACTACATCATAGGTTCCATCTCTTAATTGTCTTAAGATCTCAAAACGTTCGACAGTATCTACTTCCGAATGTAAATATGCAATTTTAACTCCTAGTTCAGTATAGTATTCAGCGATATCTTCTGACATCCGTTTTGTAAGAGTTGTAATGAGCACTCTACCATTAGTTGCTACTACTTTTCGTATTTCGTTTAATAAGTCATCAATTTGATTTTTAGCAGGACGGACCTCTACTTCAGGATCCACTAATCCTGTAGGCCTGATGATCTGTTCAGCAGAAACACCTCCACTTTTCCCTATTTCATAATCCCCGGGTGTTGCACTCATAAAAATAATATTGCTAATCTTATTTTCCCATTCTTCAAAGGTAAGAGGACGATTATCAAACGCACTCGGTAATCGCCATCCATATTTGACAAGGTTTTTTTTCCGAGAGCGATCACCACCTATCATTCCATGGATTTGGGGAATTGTTACATGACTTTCATCTACAACAATCAGAAAATCTTTTGGAAAATAGTCTATTAATGTCATAGGAGGGGTACCAGGAGCTCTTAAGGAAAGTGGTCTAGAATAATTTTCGATTCCTTTACACCATCCCATTTCTCGCATCATTTCTAAGTCAAATTTAACTCGTCTCTCAATTCTTTGGGCTTCAGCATATTTTTTCTTTTTTTTAAAATAAATAATCCTCTCCTCTAGTTCCTCCTCTATTAATTTCAAAGCTTTAATCTTATTTTCTTCTGGAATCATAAAATGTGTTGCAGGAAAGACTCTATAATCTTCCAGCTCTCTTAAAACCTTATTTGATACTGGGTGTATTTCTTGTATTGATTCAATTTCATCCCCAAACATTGATATCCTTATTGCAACTTCGGTATAAGCGGGAAAGATATCAATAATGTCTCCCCTTACTCTAACTGAGCCTGGTTTAAATTCTGTGCTCTTTCTTTCATAATTAATTCTAACGAGACTAGATAGTATTTCTGACCGTTTAATCATTTGCCCTTTTTCAACATATAAAGTTACAGATTCCCAATATTCTGGATCCCCGACTCCATATATACATGAAACCGTAGCTACAATTATAACATCTTTTCGAGTTCTGATAGCATGAGCAGCAGCTAATCTTAATCGCTCTATTTCTTCATTTACGCTGAAATCTTTTTCGATATATAACCCAGAGACTGGCATATAAGCCTCTGGTTGATAATAATCGTAATAGGAAACAAAGTAATGAATAGCATTGTTCGGGAATAGCTCCTTTAACTCATTATATAATTGAGCAGATAATGTCTTATTAGGTGCCATCACCAATGTAGGTTTTTGAATCTCCTGTATGATATTTGCGATCGAAAAAGTTTTTCCAGTACCAGTAGCTCCTAAAAGAGTCTGAAAAATTTTTCCCTCTCTTATGTTCTTAGCAAGGGTTGATATTGCTAAAGGCTGATCCCCAGATGGTTTAAAATCTGTATGGAGTTGAAAATCTACACTCATGATAACTAGAAACTAGTTTCTTTTATTTATATCATTAGACTCAAATTAATATATAAAAGGTAAGTCTATGAGTATTTTAATTAATCATATGTTATGATTTTTTCGAAAAAAAATATTAAAATTTAGATAACTATTTCTATGTGGTTAATTTCAGCACCTTCTTCAACTCTAATAAGAATAACCAATTCGTCATCCACATTTATAGAGAATCCTAAAATAGATTCGAGATCATCGATTCTTATGGTTAACTCCATTGAATTTCCTATTCCAATTTCGAAAGCCTCTATATTGGTACTAGTTAATGGGATCCACGTGCTTTCAAAATTTACATAAATATTTTGTAAAGGAATATAGGTTTCATTAATATACACTGATTCAAGTGTTACATTTTGTTGCCCAAAGTTAGTAAACAATACAGTCAAGTTCGCTATATCAAACGCTGATGTTCCCAAGTCATCAATCCTTAAATCATAAAATGCTGGATCCACATAAGCTTCTAAGGTTTTAACACTCTGTGCTGTAGTGGTGGTAGTAACGTTTACTATCACATCATTTGATTTGTTTATTTTTAATTCTGGAATATCAAACGATATTATTGCACATTCTTGAAGATCCAAGGAGGGGGTGCCATAAATATAAGATATATTACTTACAAGTGTAGAATTAACATATATTTCATCAATTGTTATCAATTCATCCCCCGTGTTCTTAATCAGTAATTTCCCCGTTTCATTAGCATAGATAAAGGAAGTTTGGGTTCCATCAATTGAGTCAACAATTTGAATATCATCCCCATCTTTTATTGTATGAATATAAAACACATCTGAAGTGACGGTCGTTCCAAAACTGCCAGTAACACAGACTAAAATTTCATCGTTAACGTTGAAATCAGCATAACTCGTAGCATCCACAATGATAAAATCTTCCTCATCTTGATCTAAAATAAAACTCCCACTTTGAGTATAAAAATCATCAAAGTCAACTTCCATTAATGACTCAGTCAGATAAATTGAATCAATCCCAAATATAATATCTCCTGTATTTTTCACGTTTATTTTAATGATCGTACTCCCATTCTCATATGTGTAAGCATGGGTCGTATTGAGATTAAAAGGAATATGCTTTCGATAATTACTTTCAAGTGCAGCTAAAACCTCTGGTGATAAAATTCTCTCCTCGCTTAAAACAGTTATAGAATAATTTTCAAATGTAGATGTAAATAACAATTCATCTCTTACATCATTCGGTGTGGCTAATCCTACTATATTATAGGTTCTAATAGGGTAGAAACTATGAGCAACATTAGAAATTTTAATGGTTGCTTTTTCTCCTGGATTTAATATAGCTGATCCACTAAGATATTCAATCTTATCGGAACTTATTCTATTTTCAACAGTATCTTCATTAATATAATATCTCTCTAAGATTTCTGTTGTATTTCCTACATTTTCCACTTCAAGAAGTATCTCTGTACTTGTCGAATTTATTTGTATTACCTTACTATTCTTTTTAATCATCTTAATCGCTCCTTTTTCAGCCTTCCTAACAAAGAAATTACTTGTATGATTCGAAAAATCATATTTTTTGCCTTCTAATGCGTCTGATTCAGCGGTTACATTTATCTCAACTACATCGTCTTCTTGAAAATTGGTCCCTTTTGATTTAATATCAACCCAAACCATATCAGAGGCGCCCTCTGCTACAATATTTGTATCAGCATTATCTCCCATGACAAAATTATACGATTCTCCGTTGATTTTAACATCTTTAATTAATAAATCCCTTGTCCCGGTGTTTTGAAGATTAAATACCGCATAACCGTTATCAAAAACATCAGCATCTTGAATAGTAAAACTGGATTCTAAGACGGTATAATCAATTCGGTATAGTTTAACTAAACCATTATTAGAGACGTAAGTTGGTACAAATATTTTGAAATCATAACGCCCATTATCTGGAATGTGATCTTTCCATAATGAACCATCTTGAGTTGTGTCACTATTAACCCTATTAATATACGTGGTTAGTATTGGATAATCTTCAGTCGCAGATTGATCGGTTGACACACCATAAAACATCAAACGCACAAGTTGACTTTGAAACCATTTTTCACCCATTTTTCCAGTAGTTTGAGACTGATACTCGTCTTCAATAAATACAGAATTGTCTCCCCAGTTATCTTCTTCCATCCCTAATTTTTTATATTGCGCATAATTATCATTACAAATCCGTATCATCCAAGGCCATTTTCCTTCATCTCCGCCTAAACCAGTAATCATTAAACCAAAATATACTACCACATAGTCTGCGCCTAGCCTTTTGAATGCTCTTGCGCTGTAGATCTCATTAGTTTGCATTAGAGCCATTCCTGTTAACCCAATTCTAGTATGATTTAAGGTGGCATTGTCGTTAACTGTAGTCACATTCCCAATTGGAGTCAGCCAATAACCATAATCCCACCATGACACAACAACATCAGTTCCTTCTAAGTTAGATCTCATCCATATCAGTGATTCCTCCCAATCATGAACTTGTCCAGCAGGGCTAATTTGACTATAAGAAAATTGTTCAACTGAGATGTCTGTTGCATGAACGACTTGGGCAACTCCTAGAAAACCTATAACTAAAAAGATAGCAAGCACTTCGGAATTCCCAACCGTTCCTTTTAGTTGTCTTTTACGTTTTCTACTAACCCCTTCTCGTCTTTCTCCTAAGAAACTACCAAAAATGTTAAGAATACTAACTAATCCATAAGCACCGACTAAACAGACTGCGGGAGCAAATATCAAAATAATCCGAATCATACTCCCAGTAAAATAAAACATTAATATAATGAATAATACCAAAAATATTTCTGGGGCATTTAAAAGCTTAAAGCAGAAATAAACTCCCAAAGGGGTTAATATCAAGGGAATCAAGGAATTATAATAAAATACACTCCATGGACTTGGCATCTGTTCCGCAACAGAGGCTACTAAACTTATATTCTCACGGAAAAGAGGATTTAGAATGGTTTGAAATCGAGCACCAAAACCAAAAGGAATAATATCAGGAGCAACCCATATAATTACTGCAAGTATTAATATAGCCGGAATTAATCCCCACTTTACGGTAGTAATAAGATTTTTATATAAATTGGGATGGTCATTTCTCTTGGATTGAATTATATGAAATATTACTAATATTATAGTAAATATAAAAATCCCGCCAATTTCTAGATCTTCGAATAAAGCATCAACTTTGAATGTTGAATATACCGAAAAAATTAATAACCCTGTTCCTTCAATTACAGCATAAGTAATTAAAATATTTTGATTGTATTTGTCAATAAGAATTAAAATGATACACAGAATTGGGATAATCAAATAAACAAATTGATACCCACCCCAACTAAGAGATAAGTATCCTAAGGACAACCCTCCTAGAATAGCAAAAACAAATTTACCCGTTCTCATACCCTTAAGGAGAAAAAGGAAGGTTAATAAAGAAGCAAATACACCGATGGTTTCATTATCAAAAAAGCCTGCCATAGTACGTTGCATATATCCAGGATT
>JBHLOF010000028.1:0-17339 GCA_048940805.1 Promethearchaeota archaeon | reverse complement strand
TTGAAAAATTATTATCCATAATTAAATTTTGCATATAAAAAATGTCCTTCAGATTAAAATATTTTTTTTTAATCTGACACATCGTAAAATTCAAAAACATATGAAAAGGATGGAGAGAAATAGATACCTTTTTAAGATGTATTATTTTGGGAACTCGAAATATTATGGTTCTCAAAGACAACCTAATTTATTAACCATTGAAGAATGCGTTTTAGATGCATTAAAAGCCAAAAATTACGTAAAAAATATAAAAACTTCTGGTTTTGAAGTAGCGAGTAGAACAGATAGATTTGTATCTGCCAGAGGTGCTTGTTTCACATGTGTGTTAGAAAAAAGACCAATTTTAATGGAAATTAATTCAGCTTTACCTGTTGATATTGGTCTTTGGGCTTATGCAAAAGTAGCTCCAGATTTTCTTTCAAGATACAATGCTATTTTACGTCATTATTTATATCTAGTTCCATTTTCACACTCTACCTACCAAAAAACTCACGATGTTGATATTCCCATAATGCAAAAAGCTTGTAGTGAATTAGAGGGAAGACATGATTTTGTAAATTTCTCAAAAAGGGAAAAAGATGAAAAGTTTACAATTAAAGATATGGATTTAGCTAAATTATCATTAAAAAATGAATATTTAGTTTTTCAATTTAAAAGTAGAGCTTTTCTAAGGCAACAAGTTCGTCGGATGGTTAAAAAAATATTGGAACTCGGATTAGGTGAGATTAATTATGATGATTTTCTCAAATTATTTGATCCTACCCAGAACCTCTCCTACCAACCTGCTGATCCAAAAGGTTTAATTCTCTGGGAAGTCAAGTATGATAGTAATATTCGTTTTGAGGAAGATAAGAAATCTAAAGAAAGAATGGAAATTTTCTTTTTGGGTAAAGAATTAAATGCGAAGTTTAAGGAACAGTTATTCAGAATCTTGCAACATAATGATTTTAGCTAATAGTGCTTGCAACTGGATATCTTCTGTACCTCCTTGACTTAGCCGATATTCGAATTCTGCTAATAATTTTGACAATTCAATTTTTAATATCTCAGAAACATCTAAGTCATAAATTTCTCTATGAATGTTTTTAATTATATTCTGACCCGAAAGACCATACTCTTTAATTAAATCATTTAATTGTTCAATAGATAATTGTAGATTTCCTTCTAATGCTGTTTTCAATATTTCTTTTATTTTATCGGGAGGTACTTCTCCAGCTACTCTAAAGACAACATCTTGATCAATTTTTTTGGAAATTGTTCCACAAGATTGCAGATAATTTATAGCTCTTCTACAATCTCCCCTTGAAACGTCTACTAGAGCAATTATTCCTTCAGGAGTAAGTGAAATTCCCTCTTCTTTTGCTACATATTTAACTCTTTTTTTGATATCATCACTACTTAAAGATGAAAATCTAAATACTACACATCTAGATTGAATAGGGGGGATAATCCTGTTTGAGTAATTACATATTAATATCATTCGGCAATTCTTGGTGTATTTTTCCATAGTTCTCCTTAATGCTTGTTGAGCAGGAGATGTCATATTGTCCGCTTCATCTAATATTAATATTTTAAAGGGAATCTCAGAAGAAGGTCTTGCTTTGGCAAAATCCTTAATATAAGTCCTAATAACATCAATTCCTCGAGCATCACTTGCATTCAACTCTAAGTATGCTCTATTTACAACCATCCTTCGACCATATAATTCGCGTACCATTGCTAACGCTGAAGTTGTTTTTCCCGTACCTGCAGGACCCGCAAAAATGAGATGAGGCATAGATTTATCTTTAACGAATTGTTTAAGGCGTTTAACGATTCCCTCTTGATTTACGATATCATCCAAAAGCCTTGGTCTATATTTTTCAACGAAAGGTCTATTCTCAAGAGACATTTTTTTCAATAGAGGAATTTAATATTTAAGAGTTTATATTAAGAATTAAATTTTCTCAATTCCTTATTAATATTCATATCTATTAAAAAAAACTTTCCAGATTTTTATGACCGAATTTAAAATTACAGATATAAAATCACGGTGGATATTAGATTCACGAGGAAATCCTACTGTGGAATCTGATGTATATGTAGGAAAAGTCTATGCACGAGCAGCAGTACCTTCTGGAGCATCTACTGGTGTTTTAGAGGCTCTCGAGTTACGTGATGGAGGATCTGCTTTCAAAGGTAAGCATGTTACGAAAGCTGTTTCTAATGTAAATACCATTTTAAAAAAACAATTGATGGGTTTTGATGTCAGAGAACAGACCACGATCGACGAAAAAATGATCAATATTGATGGAACGGATAACAAAAGCAATTTAGGAGCAAATGCTATTTTATCCGTATCATTAGCGGTTGCTAAAATTGCAGCAAAATTGAAGGAAATTCCATTGTATGCACACCTTCATAACTTAGCATATAATAAAAGTAGAAAAGATTTTCTACTACCATTGCCATCTTGTAATATAATTAATGGAGGAGAACATGCTGGAAATAATTTAGCAATCCAAGAATTCATGATTTTACCTGTCGGTACGAAATCCTTTTCGAATGCGATACAAAATGTAGTTGAAGTTTATCAAACATTAAAGTCTCTGTTGGCCCAGAAGTATGGACCCTCAGCTATAAATGTAGGGGATGAGGGCGGATTTGCTCCCAATTTATCTTTAACCTCTGAGGCATTTGATATTATTATTGAAGCAATCGAAGAGGCAGGTTTTTCAATGGGTACTGATTTTGTACTAGGAATGGATGCCGCGGCAAGTGAATTTTATGATAATGGGATATACAATATAGACGGCAAAAAATTAAATGAAGAAAACTTATTAGAATATTATCTTGACTTAATCCAAGATTACCCTCTTAAATCAATAGAGGATCCTTTTGATGAAAAAGATTTTAAAAGTTTTGGAAAATTAACAGCTAAAATAAATGAATCTATGCAAATTGTAGATGACGATCTAACAGTTACTAATATCAAAATATTACAAAAAGCAATTAATGAGAAAGCAGGTAATGCTTTGTTATTAAAAGTAAATCAAATTGGTTCTTTAACGGAAGCAATAAATGCTTGTAAGATGTCTTTTGAAAATGGGTTTAATGTGATGGTATCTCACCGTTCTGGCGAGACTGAAGATACTTTTATTGCAGATTTAGCAGTGGGATTGTGTACGGGACAATTAAAAACGGGAGCGACATGTAGAAGCGATCGATGTGCCAAATTTAACCAATTACTAAGAATTGAGGAACAGCTGGGAAATCAAGCAGTATTTCCGAAAAGTTTAGATTCTTGGAAGAAATTTCAATAAATCATTAATTCTACTTTTATTTTTTAATCTTACTTTTTAACCTAAACACATTTACATCAACTTGTTTTGATTTTTTTGTATGAAATTCAAAAGTTCTTTCAAGAATTAGTACATAGGGAAAGTAATTATCAATATACCAATTGAATTTTTCACAAAATTTAGAGATGAAGTTCTTCACCTTCTCTTTTGCCAAATGAATTGAATAGATCACATCTGAAAATTCAAATGCTTTTTCTAGAAAGAACCGATCAGCTTTATGTTTCTGCACCCCAAAGGGGGGATTCATAATTGTGGTAATTTTTGTATGATACAATAGAGAATTTTTGTATAGTTCGAAATTTCTTATATCACTACATAAAGGAAATATGATATTCTCTAATCTTAAGCTTTTTGTATTACGTTTCAGGGCATACAATGCTTCACAATCTAAATCAACACTTAATACTGCATTAGCATTCAAATAAGCACAGGCTATTGATAATCTCCCCGTTCCTGCTCCCAGATCAATTATAAATCGATTTCTTATATCATTATATTCAAAACCCGCAAAAAATATGATATCAACAGCGCTTGTTGCATCGATACAATATTGTTCTAATTCTATTTTCGGTCTAGTAAATGTTTCAGTAGTTTGGATGATAGAGATTAATTCTTTCTTATTAATTTTCATCCGTAAAAAAGTCTACTCTTTTACAATTAATTGAATAAATTTATTTAACTTATTTAATTCTATTTACTTAGAATAGAAAGAAATCGGGAAATTAAAAGATTATTGTTGATATACTTGGACAAAAAAACCTCAGAAAGTAATGATATTGTTTTAACAGGTCAGTATCTTGGTGTAGTTGAGGAATATCTACCAGATAAACAAACGACTTTTGTGAAAGATGGTCAGATTTTTGCGAGTAAAACAGGTTTACTTGAAATAGATCAAGAAAAAAGAAAAATAAAAATCAAAACAAACCAAGAAAAAGATCGGAAAATAGTGAAAGTTGGTGATGTCGTTATCGGGACAATTTTATTTTTACGTCAATACTCTGTTGGTATAAATTTTTATACTATAAATCGAAAAGTTCATTTCAACTCAAGCTATTTTGGTAATATACATGTATCTCAAATCTCAGATAGATATGTAGAAAAAATTCAAGAAGCTTTTCAAATTACTGATATCATTAGAGCTCGTGTAATAAAACTTAATTTTAATGAGTTTGATCTCACTACAAGCGATAAAAATCTTGGAGTGATCCATGCGGATTGTGTGATCTGTGGTACACCACTTGAACAGATTGGTTATAATAAACTTCGCTGTGAAAGATGTGGGAATCAAGAAACAAGAAAACTAGCCAATGATTATCGAAAGGTTGATGAACCTTTTAGATATTAATTTAAGTACATGTATATAAAGAGGGCCTTCTTTTGAGAAAAGTAGGTAAAAGGATTGTTCATTTTTATAATAATAGTGGTTCTCTAGATAATGCAATAGCATTCCTCGAGAGTATCCAAAAAAAAATTAATTACCTTAATTTAAATGTATGTATTGAAGGAAAGAGTATTAAAGTTACATTATTTGGTTCGAGAGATCTTCAAAATTTAGCAGTTGAAAGACTAAAAGATCTTGCGGATCAATATTTGTAAAAATCTACTATTTGCGCATAAAACCATAAAAAATTTATTCTATTTTTAATTTCTTATATTAAGGTTATCAAATCCCATTTTTTGGAGTTTTGTTTATGGCAAAGAAAAAAACAACTAAACCTGATGAAGAAGATGAAGAAGAAATAGATGAAATAGAAGATGAATTTATAGATGATGATGATCTTTTAAACGATTACCCTAAAGTAAGCGATGATAAAGAAGAATCCTTATCAATCGGTGAGAGTGAAGGTGAAGAAGTTGAAGAAGAAGAAGATGTATTTGAACTAGAAGAAGAACCAAGATTTCCAGACTATAAACACCTTAAATTAGATTTAGTTAAATCCCTCGGGGAAGACGATTATGAATTAAGTGTTGAGGGTCAATCACATGGTTTCTGTAACATACTCGTCAAACATCTATTAAATACAGAGGGTGTAAAGGCTGCCGCCTATAAAGCAACTGGGATTGTAGCGCCTCAAATATTTATCCGTCTTGATAATAAAACAACGGTAAGTATAAAAGATGTTTTATTTAAAGCTATCGAATCTCTAAGAGAAGATGTCCTTGAAGTACAAAAATTATTCCAAAAGCTTTTATAGCTTCATTATTCCTTTTATATGAAAACTTTATAAGAAACAATAATTCAAGATCTTAATGGACTATGAGTTTTTGATACGAGATCTTCATGCTAAACAATCCCATAAGGCTATAGGAACTGATAAAGGTTTAGCGAAGATTGGAGATGGAATTGTAAATCTAGCTTATTCAATTGCTAAATCGATATTCTTAACCAAAAATAATGATAAGAATAAGGTTTCTAGAACTGGATTAAAGGTTAGTAAAAAAATATTAGCTAATGCATTGAAAAATGCAAATATGAAAGATTTCGCAAAAACCCGAGCTGATGCTCATGATCTTGCAGATACTGTGGAAGCTTTAATTGCATATGTATGGCTTAATAATCAAATTTCTTTAAATGAAATAATTGATCATTTATCAAGTAACTTATCAGGCAATTTAATGATTAGAAGTGAAGAAATACAAACCGCAACAGATGCTTTCACTAAATTATTAATTAAGATTAATGAATTATTACCCCAAACTAAAAAAAAATGAAAGAAAATCCGATTGTAATAGGATTTGATGATGCTCCCTTTAACCTAAAATCCAGTGCTAAAACTACGAAATTAATCGGTGTCGTATGTCAAGGTATTAGAATAGTAAATCTTGTAAAGACGAATATAACCATTGATGGGAACGATGGGACAAAAAAATTAATAGATATTGTAAAGCAAAATGAAAAACATGTCCAATTTATTTTTACACACACAATTACTTTTGGGGGTTTTAACATCATTGATTTGAAAGAAATATACGACGAAGTAAATAAACCTATAATAGCTATTAATGAGAGAAATATTAAACTTGATTCTGTAATAAATGCTTTAGAAAAAGCGTTCCCGCATAACACAAGTGAGAAAATTCATAATATACTTAACGCAGGAGAACTGTATCAAACTAAGATTCATACAGCTGGTGGAATTTCACCTATATATTTCCATAAAATAGGAATTGAAATTAGAGAATTAGAAATATTACTCCAAAAAATCTGTATTGATACTAAATTACCAGAATGTCTGCGGCTTGCTCACTTAATTGGAACTATTTTTTAAATTTATTCTACCTTGTGAGAATTAATCTCATATTCTAAAATACGACGGATTCTTCCACGCAGATCTAACCTTATTGCAGACATCCCATATGTTGGTATTCCTAATTTCTCCTGAACTTCATCCGCACTAAGAGCACCTGGAAGATCTTGTTTATTCGCAATTGCAATTATTTTGGAACTAAGATAACGGGAAAATTTATCATAAATATCTTTCGTCTTTTTAATATTTTCTTCAGTTGAATCACAAACAAGAACTGCTAATCCTGCTCCTCTTAAGAAATCTTGCCACATGAACCGATAACGTTCTTGACCACCAAAATCCCAAATACTTGTTTTCCGACCATTCAAAACAGAATCTTCGATTTCTAAACCTACTGTCGGATTTCCTTTTTTTGATATTTTTCTCCCTTGGAGTAATGATAACAATGAAGACTTACCTACACTACTCAACCCTAAAATACAAATTTTTGATTTTATCGCGTGAACTTCTAATCGACCTTTCTAAATAAAACCTTGTTATGTAGAAAGGGCAAATAAAGCTTCAAAAATTAAAATAATACATACATGTTATGAAAATAACCTATGAAGTTATCAATAGAAAGGAATTTTCAATTTGATTAATTTTGAAAAATTGAAAAAAAAGTAATTCTGTTATTTCACAAGTTGAAATTATATAAATTACCAAAAAAAGAATCAGTTTAAAATAAGGATAAAATAAAATTAGTCAAAAAAAATGGTATTATTTACGCTCCCGTGTCAATATCTTTTACGATACCTACACAGACAGTCCTACCCATATCTCTCACTGCGAATCTGCCCATCTCTGGAAAATCATTATATTTTTCAAGGCACATCTTCTTAATTGGGGATAATTCCACAATTGCAGATTCGTTTCTCTTAAGAAACTTAGGAGAATCTTCAATGACAGCACCAGTTTTCTGATCTAATTTTTTAACTAAGGCACTGAATTTAGCTGCAACTTGAGCTGTATGTGCATGAACAACGGGGGTATAGCCTTGGGCAATAGCTGTAGGATGCCAGATTACAATAACTTGACCAGTCCATTTTCCACCTTGATTAATAACGGTAGGAGGATTACTAGGATGACCTACACAATCACCCCGACTAGCATCTTTCTTTGTAAGCCCTCTCACGAGGAAACCTACATTATCACCAGGTTCAGCTTGAGGAATTTCCTCATGATGCATCTCTATTGAGCGAATTTCACCTTGAAATCCCGTTGGCATAATAACAACTTTATCTCCCTTTTTCAAAACACCAGTTTCTACTCTTCCGACAGGGACCACTCCTTGACCTTTAATGTTATATGCATCTTGAATTGGCAGTCTGAGTGGTTTACCAGTTGGTTTCTCAGGAAGTACGAATTTATCAATTGCTTCGATCAAAGTAGGGCCATCGTACCAAGGTAGTTTATCACTCTTTTTTGATAGATTTTCCATAGCCATTCCACTTGTTGGAATGAATGGTACATCTTTAAGCTTGAAACCAATATTCTTGAGAAGATCTCCTACAGCATCTTTAACTTCATTAAAGCGTTCTTCACTGTAATTATAATTATCAGCTTTATTTACTGCAACAACAAGTTGTTTCACACCTAGGGTTTGCGCTAAATAGGCATGCTCACGGGTTTGTCCATTGGCAGCCACTCCGACTTCCATTTCTCCTTTCTTTCCAGAGACGACTAAAATAGCAGCATCAGCTTGACTAGCCCCTGTTATCATGTTTTTAACAAAATCTGCGTGTCCTGGTGCATCAATAATAGTAAAATATCGATTAGGTGTTTCGAATTTGCGAAAAGCTAAATCAATTGTTATCCCACGCTGTCGTTCTTCCTTAAGCTTATCAAATACGAAAGCATAAGACCAAGATTCTCTATCGTACTCTTTTGCTAATTTTTCTAATTCACGAGCTTCTCTATCGGTTACTGCGCCAGTCTCAATAAGCAAGGCACCCATCATGGTTGATTTGCCATGGTCGATATGTCCAATAATAACCAAATTTAAATGAGGCTTATCGGTTGGCATGTTTCATCAATTTCCTTTAATCTATATTATTTATGTTTTTAAAATTTTATTTAAGAATAACATTAATTTTTATTAGATGTTAATTGTGAATGTTAATGAGTTTATATTTTTTACTATATTTTCGGTATAACTGAGAGTTTTTGATACATTAGATCAGCATATTTGAAGTTTTATAGTTCTTCTCTTAACCATTACCAAAAAATTTGATAATAAAAATAAAAAACTATAGAACGTTAACTAGATTAATTTTAAGAAAAAGAAGAAGTAAAATAATTAAAAAATTATTATGGTAAAAAGTAGAGCAAAATTTCCAAAGGAAGGAGAATTTGTTGTGGCAAAAGTAACTGAGGTCCAGAATCAGTATGTTTACGTTGATCTAATTGGTTTTGATGGGCTAGATTCTGAATACAACGCTAGAGGAATGATACACATATCGGAAATCAGTTCTAGATGGATAAAGAATATAAGAAATTTTGTTCGAATTGGCCAAAGGGTAGTACTGCGTGTTTTAAGAGTGGATCCTGCTAAGGGGCACGTAGATTTGTCTTTAAGAAGAGTAAATTCAGCACAGAGAGAAATCAGGTTAAAAGAATGGAAGTATGCCGTGAAGTATGAGAATTTACTCCAATTTCTCACAGAAACTGAAGGGATTAATATGACCCTCGATGAGGCATACGACAAAATTGGATTCCCGATTTTGGATCTATTCGATAATTATCAAGAAGCCATCGAGAATCTTAAGGAAAATGGAGAGGAATTATTTAATCAAATAGAGGGTATTTCAGGTGAAACTAAAAAAGCTTTATTAAAAATTGTTGATGAAAATGTACAAATATCAACTGTAAGTATTTCTGGAAAAGTAAAACTTTCATTCAATTCTGAAGATGGAATCGAAAAGATAAAGGAATCCTTACTAAGTGCCTTGAAAGTTATTGAACCAAGAAAAACACGTAATATCAGTATTAGTTATATTGCTGCGCCTTATTACAGATTAGAAGTAATTACTAAAGATTATTTAGATGCCGAAAACATACTATCTGATGCTTTAGAAATTATTGAGCAAAAAGCAAGCAAATATGGCGGTACCTATGATTTTATTCGTGATTAAGTAGGACTTTTTATTTATATTAGAAATTATGACTAAATATCTCCTGAAATGTAAAGAATGTAATAAATATGGATTAGCCAACCAGAAGTTAAAGTGTCGATATTGTGGGGGACAGTTAGTTAATCCTAAACCCCCAAAATTTTCATTAGTTGATAAATATGGAAAATATCGATTATCATATTTCAAGGAAGAATTTAATAAGAAATTTGAAAAACATTAGGATACTTCTATTTTTTCAGCAAATTTCTCAAATATCAATATATTAGCATTTTCTGTCGGAATAAAAGCGATATCCTCTTTTTCAAATGGACCATAATTTAGAAGATCGATTCCTACTAATGGTGGTGTCTCTTTTAAAAATCTTAGCAATGTGTAATTTATTT
Source organism: Promethearchaeota archaeon (assembly GCA_048940805.1). GTDB lineage: Archaea > Asgardarchaeota > Lokiarchaeia > Sigyniarchaeales > SOKP01 > Loki-b32. The sequence goes on along the minus strand of JBHLOF010000028.1, from coordinate 7,194 downwards.
GTTCTTCTGGTTCTTTTTCTTTTACTAGGAGGATTTCGGGTTCTTTTTCTTTAAAGATTTCTCCACTAACCTCAAACGGTGTGGTTTTAGCTTGTTCTGTTTCAAGAGGTGCTTCTGGTTTAAGAACTTCTTCATCTTGGAAGATAGAAACTGCTTTTACTTTTTGGTACCCTTTAATAGAACTTACTAAGTTTTGATAAAGCAATTTTTCAGCTTCAATTACATTATCCAATTCAATATCCTTTAACGCTAGCGCTGCGTTTTTTATTTTTAATTCCCTAATCTGTAAGAGATCGTTAAAAAGATAATCTATATTCTTTTTAAAGGAATCATGTATTTGAAATCTAAGAGGATTCTCTGAATCCTCGTGGTGATTATTCACATTATTAAGGATTTTTTTATAGTTCTCGAAAATTTTCTGAGTTAAAACTGTAAGATCTTTTTGCTGGAACTCTTTTAACCAATGTTGATATAGCTTCTCGTAATCTTTTTCTAAATCCATTAATATCGAATCTGTTAGGTTTGATTTAAAATACCACTATATTAAGAAGTAGTTATATATCATATAATTTTTGCTACTTCCTTACATAATAGAAATATTGCGATATGGTGAGGAACTTCAACTTTTTGCCCTTTAGTATAAGGGCCAAAGGATTCCCCCTTGATTTTTGTAAGAGGTACTTGTTCCTCTATTATTTCTACTTTTTGAGTAGTATCAACTTTACTTTTAAAAACAATCGGGTCGAATTTTTCCCTATTCTCATCTAAGGGGTTAAAATCATCAAGATCATCGGGATATATTTCTTGAACTCTAAATCCCGTTTTACCATGTAAGGAGCCAGGATATCTAATAAGTCGATGAATGTCTACTGTAACAGGTGTATCAATTTCTACACCAACTTCATGTACTATTCCTTTGAAAAATTTTTTCCAATTTCCTATAGCAAATCCTTCAATTGAAGGTAGGATGTATTCTCTCTTGTTTTGAATTCTGTTGATAAAATCTTGTTTATAATTTAAAAATGATTTAATCAAATTCGGACTAAAGTTAAATTTCTTATCATTAGATAATATATTTTGGATTTCTAAATCAGGTTTAGTTAAAATTTCAAGTATTTTCCGAAATATTTTTTGAGGCCAACCTGCAGTATCACTTGAAAAAGTATAAAATATTCCACTCCTCTCTTGCAGACCAAGGGTCTTAAATGAAATATTTTCTCCTGAGATATAATCTGCAATTTCTCTTCTATCCTCGCTGGAAAGAGTTTTAATTTGCTCGTCCTCGATTTTTAAGTGGTATCCTCTATGTCCAGAAAATGCAATTTTGATCTGATCCAATTCTATTCCAAAATCAGGTATTAAAAAATCATAAATCAATTTGATTATTTCATTTTTAGTTATATTAAGACATGTTTCACAAATCCAAGTTAATGTTTTAATTTTTGTTTTCCCACATTTTTTACACTTTTTAACCATTCCCTTTCCATATTCTCCACATTCTTCACAGTACCAATAATCATGAGCTTCTTTACATGGAGTGTAAAAATGGTCAGCGTCTATATCTATTATTAAATCACAACCCTGATAATGCTTACCATTCATATCTTGAATCTCTGGATCAAGATAAATAGCTCCACTAGAGTATACATGTCTAGGACCTTCATCAATTAAAAAATGCTTCATCTTATCAAGTAAATTAAAGCTAATATGCCTTTTCATGAAAAATTTTTTTTCCCATGGGATGTAGCCGAACTCTCGATTTTCTAAGGAACTAACAAGAGAAATTTTTGATTTATTATCTTTATAATAGCTTTTAAACATCCGCTTTAAATATTCGAATTCACTCATTTTTGTTTACTATTTTCTCCTTCTTATCAGTCCTGAATTCAGTAACACGTTTATTTTTTATCCTAACATAGGCTAAAGGGTGTGCTATTTTCCATTTTTCTACTAAATCATCCGGACCATAACCCTCTGAACATAGCTTATCCTTATGTGCCATACATAAATTTAAAGATTTGAGGGTTAAGCATTTATAAGGTACATATTTTTTTCTCTTTGCAAAATTAACCTGATATAAGGTTTTGTCTCTGTCAAAATCAGGTAACGTGGAAAATACATCCACAACTCTTTCTACGGGGAAATCGAGAGCAAGCAAGAACCATACAATAAATAGTCTTTCATTGTGATTTAGATTTTGACCTTCTTCTGCTTTTTTACGAATTACATTTATACATGGGGGAAAGAGTTCGAGAAAATCGTTGGTATTTTCAATATTAATTTTAATTTTATCATCAAACTCTTCTTTTCGAGTATCCCAATCTTTTTTGATTTTTTCATAAATTTCGCTAAAGTCTTGTATTTCTTTGACTTTGCTTAAAAATTGGATTATTGTTTCCTTTTCTTCTATTTCATTGATAATAAGTTTATTCCTAACATATTCTTGGATTAAACGAATTAATCTCTTATTTTGAATGAACACATAACCATCTAGAAGACAATTATTAGCTAATCGTCTCCATTCATCTCTTAAATTTGATGTGAGTCTTAAATAATCAATGTAATGAATAGTAAAATTAGTTTCAAGTTTTTCCTGTTGATATTTAACAATTTTCTTACCATAACTAATAGGTGGATCATAGTAATTAAATTTTAGTCCTATATCTTCACATATATAATATAATATTGAGTCATCATTTTCATTTTCTAATTCGTTGTAAGTAATTTTGGAGTAAAGATTTGCGAGTCTATTGGCAAATATTCGATCATTAAAAACGTAGATAAAGATCTTTAAGAGTAAATAAACATAAACATTTAATTTATCACTTACATAATCAGGTATGTCTTCTTTATTATTAAAAGCGGCTTCGAACAATTTTAAAAGCCGTTCTTTAATCTCATGCCCAATATCTCTAGTAAAAACCTCTGAAACAAAATCTGTAGGAGGTTTTTCGGAGATTTCAGAATAATACCGTTTTAATGATGGAAGCCATGGATAGTGATTCACCAATTCATTTGTAATACTCATGCTCCTAATACCCCAGTTTTTAGATAAGAATATAGTTTACTTCTTGAAACTAGTCTAATTTTTTTTAAAAGGATAACGAGTTAGAAAATTTATTAATTGTTTTTAGTGAGCAGTTAAAACTGGTCCATGTCGTCTTCATCTTCGAATTCTTCTTCTTCGACTCTGGGTGCGAGAAAATAGCTTAGTTTACCGCCCTCAAGAAGGTCAAAATTCATTTTTAGGGGATGATCGGTTTTCAAGGATATTTCAAGCTTTTCTGTGATTGAAGCAATCTTTAGAATAGCCTTTAAGAAAGTAAGTGAATATGCTCCTGAACTAGTACCTTGAAGTTGACTTTCTAATAAATCATCCTCATTAAGATCATATTCCATCTCCCCGATTTGTCCTGAAGAGCTAAATACAAGACCTTGACCTTCATTTGCGTTAATATTGAGAATTTCGGAGTATATTTCTGCATCTTTGATTGCTTCTACTAAAAAGTCTGTGTCTATTACCCATGTGGAGGGATACTCAATTCTGAGTAAGTTATCCATAGGAATTTCTTCAATATCGATATCTAACAATGCCAAGCTAAATGTTCTTGTTCTGGATACTCCTTCTCTTTGCATTTTTATCTTGATTTTTTGATCAGCCTCATTAAAATTTATCTCAACAGTATCATTTGCAGAACTTCTTTTTAATATTTTATCTAAGTCATCTAAATTTAAACCCACTTTAGACTCTTTACTACACTCATATTCATCAAAATCATCCTTCTTAATAGATAATTTTAAGAGACATATACGGCTTGGATCCATTGCTGATATGGTAAATTCTTTAGGGGTGACACGAAATTCAGTTTCATCAATAATACTTGCGAGAGTTTCTACTATTCCTTTCAATATTCGACTATTTTCTAATTTTAACGTGAAACTCATATTCTTTCAGTATTTTTATCCATTAATAATTAAGATAATAAAGTTTTATTGACATTATTAATAATATTTAATATTAGTCTTTTAATAAAACCAACTCTGTGTATTAAATTAATTATTTATACATATCTTAAAATTCAATTTTTATAAAAGATCGATTATTAGAAAAATGGCAATACAATCAGCGAAACAAAGAACGGTAAAAGATATAAAAGTGGAGGATGAGAGAGTCCAAATTACTGGTTATGTGAGAGGTCCTGTTGATGAAAGGCAATTTACCTTAAATGATGAAACGGGTGAAATTAAAATTGATATCAGCAATATTGATCTTAAATTCAAAGAAAATGATTTAATTAATGTTATCGGTGAACTCGTTAAAGATGGAACCGAAATTAATATGATTAGAGCGGAGATTGTCCAAGATAAAAACAAGTTAAACTTTGAGTATTATAAGAAATTATATGAGCTCAAAAAGAAGTATGGATGAACTCAAATTTAAGGAAGGTTATTACTAATTATATTATCGAACACTATATTTTTCATCGTGAAAGAACAGTTTCACGATCTTTTTAGGTTAAGAAAGAACTTCCAAAATTTTTGTTAATATTCTTGCTTTTCCACCTGTGGATTGAAGTAATGTTTTACCACAGACTAAACATTGTACATCAGTTGCGGAACATCCGAATATTATTTGTTGATTGCCACAATTTAAGCATTTTACACGAAGGAATCTACTGTTTGGATGAGGAATGAGTGCTTTTGATTTTTTATTTCTTGCCATAGTAATTTCTCCTTAAACTTCTTGTAATTCAATTCTTTTTACACGGTAAGATTTAGCATATTGTTTTTTACCGCATTCTGAACACTCTAATACTGGAACGCTTTTTTTGTTGATTTTTGCATTTTTATGAAATATTTCCTTCGGGAAAGAACCATATCCCTTTTTTTTCCTTTCTACTTGACGGTCTGACCAACTTAGGACTCGTCTCTTACCTTGTTTATATAATGTAACATTATGAATTTGATGTGAACGACAGTGCGGACAGTATCGCTTAATTGTTCTAGGATATTTCAATTTTATAGAACCATTTATTTCTAATTATCTTGGATAATTATTTATAAATTTTAAATTTTATTAGTTCGGTCTATTTCATTCAAAGTACCACCTTTTAATAATAAACCATATAAATCTTACTTACATAATCTAAATAAAAACACAATCAAGAAGAATAGATATGTTTCATGAGAAATTTCGGGAAGGAATCATAAGTGCAAAACAATTTGATAGGGAAGATATTGAGTATATCTTAAAAAAAGGGAGAGAAATGATGATAGAGAAAAACTCAAATCTCCTTAACGGAAAAATCTTAGCTACCTTATTCTTTGAACCTTCTACTCGTACACGTCTGAGTTTTGAGTCTGCTATGTATAGATTAGGTGGAAATGTCATTGGGTTTCATTCAGGTGACGTATCTTCTATTATAAAGGGAGAAAGTATTGCAGATACAATTCGGACAGTTGAAAATTATTCTGATTGTATAGTTATGAGACACTCCCTTGAGGGTGCTGCTAGAATGGCTTCTAAATTTGCGCAAATCCCTATTATTAACGCGGGATCTGGAAGTGGAGAACATCCAACTCAAGCTTTACTGGATTTATTGACAATGACGGAAGAACTTGGTTCATTAGACGGTTTGAATATAGGATTAATGGGTGACCTTAAATATGGAAGGACCGTTCATTCGCTTTCAGTACTTCTTTCTAATTTCGATGTTAACATTTATTTTATAAGTCCTGTAGAGCTACAAATGAGAAATAGAGATAAAGACTTTTTGCGGCAACGTCATATGAATTATAAAGAAACAACAGATTTTAGAAAAATTTTGAATATATTAGACGTTCTTTATATGACTCGCATTCAGAAAGAAAGATTCATTGATTTAGAAGAATATGAAAAAGTTAAAAGTTTCTATATCTTTAGGAATGAAGATCTTGAAAATACGAAGGAAAATTTTCGATTATTACATCCTCTACCTCGTGTTACTGAAATTTCGCCAGATGTTGACGGTTCGAATAAAGCTATTTATTTTAAGCAAACATATTATGGCATTCCAATGCGAAAAGCCATCTTAGCAGAATTAATGCATGATTAGCCTAGGAAAACTATGTTTTCCTCTTAACTTTTAAACGAGATCGCATTAATTGTTGAATTAAAGATAGTTTTTAAATCGTCTTTCAAACTGACTCGATCTTGATTAATTATTTGGTTGAAAACAGATCCCCCGCTAATTAAATTCTCAAATTTTCGGTATAAGTCAATTTTTTTAGTCAACTCTAATGAAGAACTTTCTCTAATAAATCTTGGAGAATATGAAATTAAACTTTGATTTTGTTTTGAAAGTCCATTTTGTAATGAATCACTCAAATATTTACCATCATGAGGTTGATTTAGTAAATATCTATTATCTCCCCCACCATTATGTTCCTCTATTAATTTTCGCATTAGAGTAAAAATATTTAAAGCAAATCTTAGGCTATTGTCTGTTCTATCTAGCTCAATCCCGCAATGGTTTGTTATAGCAGTATTCAAACCAAAAAAACTGATAGATTTTATGGCTTTTTGAAAAATATCCACCTCGTTTTTACCTGAAATGATTGAATTTAACGTTTTCCATTGCTTATTGCTTTTTAATTTCTTTTTAACCAACTGTTCTTTGAATTTGAATAATTCAAAAACTGAATTCATCTTATCTTGTAATTTCTCTAGAAATAATTCATCATTTTGGTTAGCTTCAACTGAAATTAGGTGCAAATTAATTAGAATTTTATCTAAAATAAGCTCATTGCTTTGAGGATTGTTGATCTTGGTCAAAGTTGAATTTAATAGGCTTGAATAATTATTATTATAAATAATAATGCTATTTCTTAAATCACTGCTGAGAATTTCAAATATATAATCATTCTCTTTAGAAAGTTGAGTAAAGTTTGAAAAACCAAACTCCCATAACATTCCATTACCATTAATGGTATCACTTTTAATAGAATCTATTAAGGTAATTATTGTTTCAGGATTTATTGAATTGGCTTTTGCGGAATCAGATCTAAAATTAAAATCTAAAGTTAAATGTTTGTGAATATTATGAAAATTCTCGTTATATTTACTAAATTGGGAAGTTAATAAATCCACCATATAAGTTCTTTCTTTTAGAGAGGAAAATTTATTTAGAAAAGCGTTATTGAAGTCACCCAATA
>JBHLOF010000132.1:0-9147 GCA_048940805.1 Promethearchaeota archaeon | reverse complement strand
TGGACTCAAAATTTAAGTAATGAAAAACGACCAGTTATGTTTTGGATTCATGGTGGGGGATTCACAACTGGTAGTGGTAGAGCTTTAGATGGTTCCCGTTTAGTTCTTAGGGGAAATGTAGTAGTTGTTAGTATTAATTATCGACTTGGCCCATTTGGTTTTCTTTACATACCAGAAGGACCTAATGCAACTGCAAATGTTGGGTTGCTTGATATGGTTACTGGATTAAAATGGGTGCGGGAGAATATTAAATTGTTTGGAGGAGATCCGAATAATGTAACGATTTTTGGTGAATCAGCAGGAGCTTTTGCTATAGCTTGTCTACTAGCGGTTCCTTCCGCAAAAGGATTATTCAACAAAGCAATTTTACAATCAGGAACACCCAATAAATTTAGTTATCGTCCTACAGTCGGGATTAGAGTCTATGAAAATTTAATGAAGAATTTAGGATTAGAAAAGGAAGATTTTCAATCTCTAAGTAAAATTCCTTATGAAAAAATAATCAATGCAATGGAAGCTTTTGAAGCTACTCGACTCGGTTCTCCGCGATTTGGTCCGATTATTGATAACAAAACTATGCCACAACATCCTCTTGAAGCGGTTAAACAAGGTACTGTTAAAGATATTGATTTATTTATTGGTACAAATTTGGATGAAACAAAGCTATGGTCAATATGGGCTGGTGATGAGGTACCTCTAGAAGAAGATGAATTACTGAAGACAATTATTGACATTATGAGGTTTATTAATCAAGATGGAACAAAGGCAAAAGAATTGATAAAAACTTATAAAATTTTAAGAAAAAATCCTAGAGATATTTTTGATGCAATAAATACAGATTACATGTTTCGAATCCCGTCCATTAGATACGCTGAAGAGCAATCCCAACACAATCCGAATACGTATATGTATATGTTTTCTTGGAAAACACCATGGCAAGGAGGGAAGTATGGTGCAATGCATGCTCTTGAGCTCTCATTTGTATTTGGAATTCTTTTAGATCGGAATATTGGCATATTTCCCCTTAAAAATGAGGAAAATCAGCAATTGTCAGAAAAGATGATAGATACATGGAGTTCTTTTGCTCGTATTGGTGATCCAAATAATAACAATATTCCGAAATTACCTCCTTATAATAAAGAAACAAGAGCTACCATCATTTTTGATAAGGAAGTCGTAATAGAGAATGATCCTTATGATAATGAAAGAAAAGCATGGGACGGCATCCTTTAATAATTTAAAGAATAAAACACATAATTTTTGTTTTTTTTTCATAACTTTTTTTCTTAATCGTTCCTTAATTATTATAGTAAATAATTAAAATTGAAGTCGAATATTATGGAAAAAGATATTATAGTAGAAACCACTAATGGAAAGATAAGAGGGTATAGTAAAAGAGGGGTCATCAAATTCAAGGGGATCCCATATGCGGCGCCACCTGTAGGAGATCTCCGATTTAAAGCTCCAGCTCCAGTTGAGTCTTGGACTGATGTGCTTGATGCAACAAAATACAGCCCCGTTTCAATTCAACCACCATCAAACCTCGAATTTGGAGAACCCATGCCTCAGAATGAAGCCGAATGTTTAACTTTAAACGTATTCACCCAGAGCTTAGATGATGGTAAGAGACCAGTTATGTTTTGGATCCATGGTGGAGGATATACCACGGGGAGTGCTGTTATGTATGATGGATCGCGGTTAGTGCTTAGGGGAGACGTGGTTGTAGTTACTATTAATTATAGGCTTGGATATCTTGGTTTTTTATATATGCCAGATATGCCTGATACAACTGCAAATGCGGGATTACTTGATATGGTGGCGGCACTTGAATGGGTACGAGATAATATTTCAAAATTTGGAGGAGATCCTAATAATGTTACTATTTTTGGGGAGTCTGCGGGGGGCATGGCAGTTTCTAGCTTACTTGCGTTCCCTTCAGCTAAAGAATTGTTTCATCGAGCGATTCCCCAATCTGGGGCGGCAAATATATTTGGTTATAATCCAAGGGCTGCGGTTAATGTCTATGAAGAATTAATGGAAAAATTAGGAGTTGAAAAAGGTGATATAGAAGCATTACGGAAAGTTCCAGCAGAAAAGTTTATTGTACCCCAGATGGATATGACAGAGTTCCAAGCAGGAGGATTAAGATTAGGACCAGTTGTAGATGAAAAAACTTTACCTATTCACCCTCTAGAAGCCATATCTAAGGGATATGCCAAAGATATTGATATATTCATCGGATCAAATTTGGATGAAAACAAATTATTTCTAATGTGGAACCCTAAAGCTTTTAATCTCTCTGAGGAAGGATTACTTAGAACTGTAAAGGCATTTATGCGATTTACAAAGCAAAATGAAAGTAAAGCTGAGAAAGTAATAGATAAATATCGAGAATTAAGAAAAACTCCACGAGATATTGCCGATGCAATATTATCAGACTATACGTTTCGAATACCTTCAATTCGTCTTGCTGAAGCTCAATCAAAGTATCAAAAGAATACTTATATGTATTTACTAACTTGGCCAAGTCCTTTAAATGGTGGTAAATATGGAGCAATGCATGCTTTGGATCTTCCTTTTGTATTTAATCTTCTTGGAGAAAGAGAAATAGGACTTTTTCCGAAAAAAACTGAAGAGACACAGAGATTATCAGAACAAATGATGGATGCGTGGATTGCATTTGCGAAATCAGGCAATCCAAATCATAAGAATATCCCAAAATTACCCCCTTATGATAAAAAGAATAGGGCTACAATACTCTTTGATAAGGAAGTCACTGTTGTACAAGATCCCTATGGAAATGAAAGAATGGCGTGGGATGGCATCCTTTAAATTTTTTTAGATAGAATTATAGAGTTTCTAATTTTTACTTTTTTTTTCACAATTCTTTTTCATAATCCTTCTTTAATTAATACACTACACAATTATGAATTATTCGTGAAAAATAGGTTGGAAAAAATGTCACAAGAATATAAGTTTGAACACGTCAAAATTGAAAAAGTTGAAGAGGGAAATTATGCAGTTATATCAATAAATCGACCAGATAAGTTGAACGCACTTCAAAATAAAACACTTTATGAAATTGCCAAAGCTTTAGAGTCTGTTGAATTGGATACAACTGTTAGATGTGTTGTTATACGTGGAACAAAAGATTTCACAAAAAAGCCTTCTTTTTCTGCTGGTGCTGATCTCTCATCTCGAGGTGATCGCGGTGTACCTTTAGATCTTACTAATGTTCGGCACCGAGGTCAAGCACAACACTACAGACATAAATATTATAATATGATTGAGGAGTTTCCGAAGCCTATCATTGCTGCTGTTGATGGATTTGCTTTAGGTGGAGGATTAGAGTTGGTGTTAGTCTGTGATATTGTTATTGCTTCAAAAAGATCACTATTCGGTTTTCCTGAAATCAAACGAGGAATATTCCCGGGTAATGGTGGAACTCAAAGAATGACCCGGCATATAGGGAAAATGAGAGCGAACAGAATGACATATTTTGGTGAACACTTGACTGCAGAACAAATGGATAAATGGGGATTTATAAGTTTCTTGGTTGATGATGATAAATTTGAAGATTTTGTTCATGAAAAAGCCTCTTGGTTAGGAAATGCGGCGACAAATTCTCTCTATGTCATTAAGAAGTGCACTCAATATGGAACCCAGGTACCTCTTGGGGTGGGACTTCAATTTGAATATTGGGGTTATGGTTTGAATTCCCAATCGCAAGATTCGGCAGAAGGTGTTAGAGCTTTTAATGAAAAAAGAGAACCCAAATTTCAAGGAAAATAAGCTATATCATTCTTATTTTTTTTCTTTTTTAATGAGATCTTTCACACACTTTTCTGTTTGAATGCCGAAAGAATTAAGAAACATAGCTAGTAGGTTATAGCTAGTTACAGTAAAGACTAAATCCAAAAGTTGAAATGGTTTATATCGTTCAGATAATGCTGACCAGGTGGAGTCTGATATCTTAGTGTCTTTATACAATTCATCAACAGATTGAATCAAAACTTCCTCAAAAGCACCTAAACTCTTAACTTCTGACTCCTCTCTTATTCTGTTGATTTCTTTATCTATTAAACCTGCTCTCCTTCCTCCAATTACATGATGGTCCCATTCATATTGTGCTCCACATAGCCATGCAATACGCAGAATCAGAATTTCCTTATCTCTTGGGGGAAGCGACGAGTTATAGGTAGTGTGACTTGCTTGTATTATCCAATCTAGTCGTACTTTCCTATATTTCATCATAACAGCCTTTAAGTTAAAAATTGTTCCTTTTTGTTTAATGAATGCCTTTACAGAATCTTTATAATCTTTTAAGTTAATGGAATTGATATCCAAACCTTTCTCTTCCAAATTAAGGAAAGATGATAAGCCATTTATTTCTGTTAAATTATAATTTTTTAACCAATGAAATAAATGGTCAATCTCTGTATCCCATTCGGTTTCATTCTCGCTCTTTATATATCTTAATCGATTCAATGCATTTTGAAACTGAAGTAACTCTTTGGTATATTCAACTTCATTTAAAGGTACGACGCGTGGTTTATCAAGCCGAAAAGGATTAGATCTTCCTATCTTCCTCACAGGTCTAGAATTCTCGTTTTTTCCTCTGTAAGAGGGCAATCCTTTATTTCGAATGAATTTTTTTAAAGCATCTTCAGTCTTAATCTTTAGTGTATTAAGTGCAGTAGCCAATTGTATATATAGTCCAATGCTTAATAGTAAGTCCATTAATTGGTATATGTCATAATGCTGAGTAAGATTATTCCATGTTTCCTCAGAAATAATTGCATCAGTAAACAGTTTATCGACAGATGATATTAATACTGAAGTAAAAATTTCCGGCATTTCTTTTGACATATTTTTAATATATTTTATTTCTTTTTCAGTGAGTCCTTCACTCATTCCGCTATGTATATGATGATCCCAGATGTATTCTGATTTGCAAAGCCATGCGATACGTAGAATAAGAATTTCTCTTTCCCGTTTAGAGATTAATGAATCCCATCCGAGATGATAACCTAAAGGATTCCGACTTATCATTAATTTCCTATATTGATTCAAGATAGAATCTTTATTATACGTATAATCATATTGGGAGATAAACTCCTTAATTTGATCTTCGAGATCTCTAAAATCTATATCATTAATATCCATATCCTTTTCTTTGATACCTAAAATAGAAGATATATCTCCAATTCGTATTTTTATGAATTCAAAAACACTATTAAAGACATAGCTCACTATATTATCCCATTCCGATTTAATTCCATTAGCAGTACCATACTTAATACTAGTCATTGCGTGATATTTATTAAAAATCTCACGAACATATTCTACTTTGTCCATTGGAGTGATACGAGGTGTATTAATTAGATGTGAAGTTTGCTTTTCTTTTTTCCCCATCTTCATTTATCACCTAAAAATAATATTCTTCTCTATGTTCAATCTATATATACTTTTTTCTCTAAACTTTATTTAACGAAACCCCAGAATTAGAATATTTAAAATAGTATCTTTATTTCTACTTTTTAATTGAAAGCTTCGATTTATTAAAACACAACTCAATAAGTCTACAAAAAGGTCAAAAATGACGCGTCAAGCTCGGAACATGATGAAATATATCTTAAAACGTGTTTTACTCATGGTTCCTCTTTTAATCGCGGTCTTAATAATTTCTTGGATCCTCTCTCACATGATAGATAAAAATCCTTACTTGAGTCAGCTTATGACATATGATCGGGCAAAAATCGAAGCAGAATTGATAAGAGTTGGCTGGTGGGATCCATGGTATGTGAAACTTGGCCTTTATCTTAGAAATTTCTTTACAGGAGATTGGGGTGAATCTCTTTTTATATTTCCAGGAACGAAAGTCTTGGATGTCATTGCCTGGGTGTTTCCTAAAACCTTTGAGTTGATGATATTTTCGATAATTATAGTCCCAATAATAGGTATCAAGTTTGGAGTTTTATCAGCAAAGAATAAAAATACATCAAGAGATTATATTATTCGAAGTATGGCAATTTTAGGAGCAGGATTCCCAGTTTTCTTTATTTCTTTACTAGCTCAGAGATTTATTGGCAGAGAGGTGGCAAATTTTACTTATGGTCAAGTTTATCTCCCGATTGTATTTGCAAACGATCCATCCTTAAGTTATCCCGGTCCCGATAGTGGACCTACCACTGGTTTTAGATTAATTGATAGTATACTATTTAATGATCAAGTATTCCTAGCAGACACTCTAGGGCATTTAATCCTTCCTGTGTTTTGCATGACGTTCGTATCCCTTTCTGGTATTACCCGACAAACACGATCTAGCATGTTAGATGTAATGGATCAGGATTACATTAGAACTGCACGAGCAAAGGGAGTTAGAGAAAAGGATGTAATTAATCGCCATGCTTTGAGAAATAGTCTGCTTCCTTCAAGCCATCTCATTATTGGTGGGATTTCAGCATCACTTTTAGGATCGATGTTTGTAGAGGTAACATTTAATTATACGGGTATGGGGTATTATTTCTATACTTCTATAATGCTATTAGATTACTACATGATAAATGGGTTTCTAGTCTTTTCTACACTTATTATCATTACTGGAACGTTAACGGCGGATATTGTTTATACAATTATCGATCCCCGAATAGTTTATTAAAGACGATAAAGTTAACAGTTATACAGTCATTAATTTAATCTCTTTTTCTCGAGGAGGAATAATTAATCTTATTATAATTTGTATAAAATAGTCTTATGAATCCAAAATCAATAATAAATTGTAATATTATAGAACCTTATAAATTCTAACTAAATAATGATTGTGAAAGGAAATGCAAAATATAGAAGAAGTTGTAATGGTAGATTTTTTGAGGACCCCAATATCCCGAAGTCGACCAGATCAACCAGAAAGAGACGTGTTTAATGAAATCCCTGCTGACAAATTATTAACTAAAGTTATTAAAGAAATTATTAAAAGGTCAAAATTTGATCCTAATGAGATTGATGAAGTAATCACTGGTTGTGCTAATCAGGTCAAAGAAAATTTTCTTTATGGAGGAAGGCATCCTGTTTTTCTAGCTGAACTCCCTGAAACTGCAGCAGCTATGGGATTAGATAGACAATGTGGTTCAAGTATGTCAAGTGTTCACGTGGGAACTATGGAAATAATGACAGGAAATTCCGAGATTGTGTTAGCTTGTGGAATGGAGCATATGACACGGATTCCTCGAGGAACCGATTTAACAATACGACATACAGAGCTCGGGGATGCCACTTTGTTCCCCAATCATGCAAAATATAATTTACAGCATGGTTTTTCAATGCTTCAGACAGCTCAAAACTTATGGGAGCAAAATCCTGATATTTCTCGAATAGATATGGATCGATGGAGTATAGAGTCGCATGATTTAGCCGCGAAAGCTCGGGATGAAGGTTATTTTGATGGTGAAATTATCCCAATTGAAGGTACTATGCCGGATGGCTCTAAAAAAATGATAAAATACGACCAGTCAATACGTACAGGTTCTACTCTCGATGTAATGGGAAATCTCCGTGTTGTTTCCACAGGCATTAAGAAAGAACCTCAGATTACAGCAGGCAATAGTTCTCCATTAAATGCAGGAGCAGCTTGTAGTGTACTAATGTCTAAAAAGCGTGCTGATGAACTAGGAATTAAACCATTAGCAAAAATAATATCAATAGCCTGGGCAGGTGTAAACCCAGGTATCATGGGTACTGGTCCTGTCCCCTCTAGTAAAAAAGCTCTTAAAAAAGCAGGTTTGGAGGTGAATGACATCGATTATTGGGAAATTAACGAAGCATTTTCAATCGTACCTATTTATGCTTGTAAAAAGCTAAATATCCCTCGTAAAAAAGTAAATATAAAGGGTGGTGCAGTTGCACTAGGACATCCACTTGGAGTCACGGGCGTTCGTTTAGTAGGGACACTTGCAAGAATTTTACAGGTTGAAAAAGGTAGGTATGGGCTAGCTACGGCTTGTGTTGGTGGTGGCCAAGGAGTAGCAACAATAATAGAAAATCTTGATGCTTAATCATCGAATCTTTTAATTAAATACAAACTTTTTTTGTTTTTTATAAATTCTTTAATATTATCCTAACTAAGGTGAGTTTATGACTCATATATCAGATTTATATAGATTGAATGGAATGGTTGGATTAATAACTGGGGGAGGGAAAGGCCTGGGATATTTTTCAGCTGAAGGTTTAGTAGAATCAGGTGCAAAAGTAGCCATCTGTGGCAGAGATATTACCGGAAAATTAGATGTTGCAGTAGATAAACTGAACAAGATTGGAGGAGATTGTATTTCGATAAAATGTGATGTGACAAATGAAGAGGAGGTCAAAAAAATGGCATCTATCATGAAGGAACAATTTGGAAAATGTGATATTTTAGTAAATAGTGCGGGAGTTTCTGACATAGGTCCATCCAACATGTATAGTTTGGAACGTTGGAAGAATATCATTGATACTAATATTACAGGGACATTTTTATGCTGTCGTGAAATTGGTAAGATGATGATTAAACAGAAAAACGGTAGTATCATTAATTTTTCTAGTGAAAATGGACAAGTCGGCTTTTCAGCAGGTATGACGGCGTATGCAACCTCTAAAATTGGAGTAATTGGTCTTTCGAGATCTTTAGCCGTCGAGTGGGGGAGATATAATATCAGAGTTAATGCTATCCTTCCAGGGAATATGCAAGAAGGCATGATGGAATATCTTCAAGATCCAAATCACCCTATGTATAAACTGGCGGGAGTTCCTTTACTAAACTTAATTCCTTTAAAAAGATTTGGTGATGGGGATGACATTAAAGGCACTATAGTTTTCCTAGCATCTAAAGGTGGGAGTTATATAACAGGCGCAAGTATAGTTGTTGACGGGGGTTTTACTATTAATGCTGGATTATAGATTTCAAAAATATGAAAGATTTATAGTATAAGGAAAATTTTTCCCACTAAAATGTTTTAATAAATCTGAAAAAAAACTAATGGTGATAAAATATATGGGAATGTTAGATGGTAAAGTTGCCTTAATTACAGGGTCCGGTCGTGGTGTAGGTCGCGAAGAGGCTCTAATTATGGCAAAAGAAGGTTGTAATCTAATAATTAATGATATAGGTGG
>JBHLOF010000131.1:0-9256 GCA_048940805.1 Promethearchaeota archaeon | reverse complement strand
ATATTTCTGATATTACACTAAGGATGAGATTAAAAGAAATTAGATGTCTAACTTAAATAACTAATTTGCTTTATTTAAGCATTGATGTTTAAGAATGAAATACTTTTTTGTCTATTATTTATAGTAAAAAACATATTTCATTGTACAATCAAAATATCACTAGAAATTCTCAAGAAATTACTTCTCTTTTTTGAATTCTTTCCAATGTCTAAATCTTCCTCCTAAAATGTTCACCATATCTGAGGGAACAACAATCCATGCCCCTTTTTCTTTCATAGATTCGTAAAGTATGTTCATTGCTCTTAAATCCAATGCTACTTCATCACTTTCATAAATGTGAGCAGCGTTAATAAATTTATTTGCAATTTGCTCCTCAGAACCAGCAAGTATGACCCTTGCTAGGCGTTCTCTTTCAGCTTGTGCTTGACGACTCATTGCATCTTGGAGTGCTGTTGGAATTACAACATCCCTAATTTCCACAGAAATTGATTTAACACCCCATTCTTCAGTTCGTTCATCTATTATGCTTTCAAGATCATGTGAGATCTCTTCTCTACCTGCCAACATTTGACTCAATTCTGTCTTTCCAATTATATCTCGTAATGAAGTTTGAGCAGCCCACGAAATTGCTATTTTATAATCTTGAACACGGAGTGAAGCTTTATAGGGGTCTACAACTTTCCAAAATAATACAGCGTCTACATTAACAGGTACATTATCTTTTGTCAAAGTTTGTTCAGCGGAAAATGTTGTTGTTATTATTCTCATATCGAGAGCAAATGGAATTTTATAGATAAAGGGAAAAAGCCACATGATTCCAGGGCCTCGCATTTTTTTATACTTTCCTAATAATAACGTAGGTATTTTAATCCATTCGGGAATAATGTATAATCCCATAAAAACAAACCCTATAAAAGTCATAGTACTAATGCCAATAAGTAACAAAACAATAATTGGGATTACAAAAAAATTCATTGAAATTAAAATAGTTATTAATATAATAATTCCCAGAATGAATAGGAGATACCCTAATCCTCGTATTACACTCCCGCCAATTAAATTTACTTTGCTAGAAAATGACATATTCATCAAATAGTAAATATTGAACTCTTATCAGATAATTATCTTTATAAACATACGTATAAATTTTCATAAGAAAAGAGAATAAGATTTTATTTCGTCAAGAAATAATTTAATAAAATCCTACAATTTTGGGTTGAAACACTTTTATAAATTGGTATTATTTCTATTCCTATAAGAGCACATCCAAATAAAATTTTCAATAATCTTTTCTCCTATCGTCCTTGTTTTTTCTGCTATCCTTTCATCAAACAAACTTGGATGGAAATAATAAGGATTATGAGTCTCTGGATGAAATTGAAGAGCAAAAATAGGTCTTTTATGATGTTTCATGTACTGTATCATTTTATAACCTAATGTTTTAGAAGTACATAGAATATTGAAATTTTTTTGAATTTCACAATCATTTGGGGAGACAAAATCTAGGTGATGAACATTAACAGGAATGTTTTTTTGAGTAATTATTTCATCTGTTTCTTTAAGAACAATAAAAATAATTCTCCCGTCTAGTCCACTGATTCTCATCCTGCTTATTTGTGCTTCAAAGGCATATGCAACTAGATGAAATCCAAAGCAAAGTGCAAGAATTGGAATATGATCAGTTTGTTGAATTAATTTTATTATTGGATTAAATCTTTTTTTTAATCTATCATCGTAATAAAAACTTGAAACATTTAATTCAGATCCAGAGAGAATAATTCCAGCGTAATGTTCTCCCATTTCTTTCTTAAAATGAGTATAGTGAATTGTTTTTAGGTCCACTTTTGCAATACTATTCTTTATGATTGTTTCTATTCTAGATATACGATCTGTTGGAAGACTCCGGGAATAATTATCAATTAGAAGTATTTTTTTGTTATTATTTTCTTTAGAATTTACTTCTTCCATAATTATTATTCAATATTTTATTTATAATTTTTAATTAAAATCTCAGAGGGATAATAAGTAAACGCTTTTACTATTTCACCATTTTCTAATTGTACATCTACCAAAATTCTGTGATATAGCTCCCCTTCCCCTTCAATTATATCAATGTGCTTAAAAACTGATTCTTCTACATTATAATATATTTCACCTAGAGTATTAGAAGAATTGTCTTTAATAATAAAGGGAAAACCTAATGATAGAGGAATCACCTTTCTATAATTAATCAAATTCGCCTTTTCATACTTTAATCCTCTGAGAATATAATTTCGACTTTGGCCATGTTGCAATGTACCATAAACAAAGAGTCTATCACATTTTTTTTTCTCAAAGTTGTTTGTTTTCATTTTTGAACTGATGTTCTCATATATTTAACATTAAAAGAAACTACCAAATAATCTATCAACTAATGATTCAGATTCTGATCGTACCCTAAGCACCCGATCATCCTCATATAATGGTATTTTTAGATTCTGAACTACAAGGTAATTTACAATTCGTATGCTATTGAAACTTGGGACTATCCCATTTTTTTCATTATACGATAGTTTATAATCTGCTACAATTTCTCCGCTAATTTGAGCACCACTTTTAATTTTATATTGATTTCGGTTTCTATCAGTCACTGTCCTCGGCCTGGTTAATTCTAAAACAGCATAGTTCCTTCCTTGTTGCCTTAATTTCTCGATTTTTCTGGATTGGTATTCTATATCAAGACCCTTTTGAACTAGTTCTGTCTGAAGCTTTTTAATTGGCAAATTAACAATACTAATTCCCAAATATTTTTGATATTTTTGAGTTTCATTTAACCATCGAGATACACTGCTTTCTATTGATTCTGGTTTCCCATTTTCTCTCTGTAAAAAAGTTGCATGTCCATTTGCTATGGCATTTTCAATATTAACATTATGGTACACATCTTGTGTTATCTCCCCACATAACTGTAAATAAATGGCATGAAGAGCAGAAACGCAGCATAAGTATGTAAGGTCTAATAAATCTTCAATGTTCTCCTGCACATCAATAATTCGCACTTCAACACGATTTCTGGATGGTAATTCGTCTTTATCATCACTAATATTTGTGAATGGCCCTCTAGGGCAAATATCAACTAACCGATCTCCTCGATTATTGGTTATCACTTTTTTAGAAAATTCATCCTTTTCAAATCCAATCTTTAGCTTATATCTCATCCGACCATAATATCGCATTGGAATTAAAGCAGGTTGGTTTTTTGGGATTTCTAAAACAGCAAAACCATTTCGTTTAAGAACTGTACTGTTAGAACATCTATTACTTGAAATATTATTAGCATAACCCATATAAATTGGTGAGTTTGCGGAGATTGCTATTAACTCGGGTAAATAATTCCATAGATAGTTATACACGGATTTCATTTCTTCAGGGGTCATTAGACTCGCCTTTCTTTGAACAGAAACATTAATATGCGTACCGGCAATTGGATGAGGATCAGATTGTAAAGGATGTAGACTTGATGATAGAATCTTCACACCAATTTTTTTGGCTGCATCGGTTAATAGTTTTCTTCCAAAAACTACAGCCTCTTCTAAAGATGCTGGAGGCAATGGTAAAGTTACATATTCAATTTGTGAAGGAGAAGGTTCGGCATCTAAACCACGAATTTTCACTTGAAGCGAGTTCAAAAATTGTGGATCTTTTTCAAGAATTTCGGCTGATTTTACCATTAAATCATCAGCTACTTCCTTTAAATTACCATTCTTGTTAATAATAAGAAATTCTTCCTCAATCCCACATAATACTTGGTAATCTTTAAAAGGATCAAAATCTAAATCTTTTGTTTTTAGGTGGAATAACATATAAGCTCAATTGTAGAATATAAATTTCTTGTGATATTAAAAAGAGATCGTATTAAAAAATTATTAAATCATTGTGAAAGTAAAATTACTGATGAGTAAACATTTCCATGAAAGCACCTACACGTGTTTTAACTTGCTCAACGTTTTCACCCATCTTATTGAAATTTATGGCAATACTGGGAATTTCTAAATCACGACGCAATTTTTCTTTTAACATAGTATAACAATTTGAAATAGAATGACACCCAAATACTTGGATAAACACCAATCCATCTACGTTCAAATTCTTAGCTAATTGAACGTATGAATTTGTTAATGTATCGTTGTCGCATCCAATACCGTTAGAATTTGAATTCATTAAAAATCGAGCGTATGCCTCAACGGGATCACTTCTATTAGATATTGGAATGTCATCTAAAAATCGTAACAAATCCCAATCTCCATATAGAACTCTCCCTCCTAACTCATATATAATATCATGAGTTTTTGGTTCCCAACCCCCAAACATTGGTGTAATTAAAATTTTAGGCATTTTTGATACATCCATACCAATCTTATTTTTAATTCTCCCTTTCATTTCATTTAACATTGAATCGACATTGTCTCTAAACCGAGTAGCGTTAGAATTATAATCATGAAAGCAAATATTTAACAAAGCAAGAATCTCGCTAAATGTGGCAGGATTACAAGGATAAAAATCAGATGTACCCATCTCATAAATTATACTCCTATAGGCGTGGTGAATTTGATTAACAGTTCTAAGGTGAGCCCTTAAATTGTTATCATTATAATCGTAATTACTTAATTCCTCCAGTTCCTCTAACCCTTTTGATATATTATCTATAAAAAGTTCCAAAGAATTTCCTATATTTCTTGGTGGTACTTCAATCCAAATCTGCCTTGATGGATTACCAATGGCTTTTATTGATTCCAGATATTTATTCCATGTACTACAGCGGATAGTGTAGTTCAAATTGGCATCACAATTTTTACCTTTCGACACACTCATCCCATAAAGCGCTTTAACTCCATAACAAAAATCAGTAGGTATTCCACTCTCTACACCAATATCATACATTTCATTATATTTTTCATTTATTGTTTCTATTACATTTTCAATAATTTCATCAACAACACGACTAACATCCTTTATTCCAAGGTCTTTTACGAAACCCAAAAAGTTCGAAACATTTTTCCAGCCGAAAATATTTGAAGCTGAACCAAGATAAGTAAGATATTTGTGAATTTTAAATTCATGCATTCTGATCGGTAATACAGGAACTAAATCGGGAAAGGCATAAACGAGATCCGAGAAAGGTAAGCCTACTGATATTAATTTTTTTTTTTCTCGAAATTTCTTTTTTTTTAGGTAATCTCTTCCCGTTAGAAAATTATAGGCCATCCTTAACACTGAAGAAAATCTGATTAACTCATCTGCAACTAAACTCATTCATTACATCATCTCTAAAAATGCTTCTATTCTTGTTGATAATTGCCCCCTATTAGCTCTTGAATAATCTCTTTCTAAATTTAAGACACTTATCCCTTTTTCTTGTAATCTATTTTTTAGATGTGAGGACATAATTGACATATGATCACAAAACTTAATGATATGATTTATCACCCCTATTTTCTTGCCTGTTTTCATCATGTAATCTTTAGAAAATTGTTCAATATGTGATATTTTATTATCAAGAAAATTTGGAACAGAGTGATCACCATAAATATTATTCTTAAAACGATTTGTTAACAAATCTATAGGATCCGCCAAATTTTTCAAGTTGTCTTCATCTAAAATTTGATTATAATAATTGAATCCGACCCATGTATCAAAGAATACGATATTTCCTCCTCCTTCTTCAATTATATCATTTAAATAATCGTTGATAAAAATGGAGCATCCTGTTAATAATAAATCTTTAGTTTTCTCTAAATCTCGAGGGATTTCTTTATTTAAACTTAAATTATCTAATTCTGAGAGCATTTCGGGACCAAATAACATTGCTTTTTGATAAATCTTTAACTTCTGAGAACCTATCATAGACAATTTACTTATCTCAAATAGTTTTTTTTTGAAAGAATTGTATTTTTTAATACTATTTAATAAGATCTGATTATCTATTTTCGTCCCTGTTATTCCTTCAAGCTGTTCTTTTAAAGCCATTAATTCTATCTTAAAATATTTTAAACTATTTTCAGTTTTTATATAGGATACATAAAAATTTAATCGAGGAATATTGAAATATTTAGCTATCACCTCAGATGCACATATATCTGATACACAGTGATTCGAGACAATAAAATAATCTATTAACTCTAAAAATTTAAATGCACCAGGATTAATAGAAAATACACCTATACACGATTGGGCAAATGCGCAAGTTGAAGGTGCAAGAAAATCATGACTCGCATCCATTAACTCATCATTTCCTGCAAACATCAATCTAAGTGGAACACATCCTGCTGCATCTATTAACTCTTCTGGAATATTATCGTGAGACATAAATGCAATTACTTTTTTACCTTCATCTTTCTTCTCTCTAAGAAACGAATGATATTCGGAAAGAAGCTCAATAGCCATTTTCTTGATTAAATTATTTTTAAATTAATAATCAAAAAAGAGTTAATTGTTCATAAAATTTATCGAAATAAAAATTAAATATAAAATGATTTAGTTATCATTATGTTCTTGAGCAATTAGTGCAGCACCAATAGCCCCAGTTAATTGCGGTTGATCAGGAGTAATTATTTCAAAACCTAACTCTTTTTCTAAAAATTTTTTAACTGCCACATTTTTAGCCACACCTCCACAAAAAACAAGTAAGGGCGCTACACCAATACGTTTTGCCATTCCAGCAACCCTCCTTGCTATTGATTTGTGGATACCTGCAGCAATATTCTCCTTTCTAGTTCCTTTAGCAAATAGAGATATAACTTCCGATTCTGCAAAAACGGTACATGTGGAACTAATTGAAGCAGGATTGCTAGAATTTAGTGCCAATTGTCCTATCTCGTCTATTGGGACTTCAAGAGCATTTGCCATTACTTCTAAGAACCTTCCCGTTCCTGCTGCACATTTATCATTCATTTGAAAATCTATAACATTACCTGTTTTTTGTGATATCAAAATCGCTTTACTATCTTGACCACCTATGTCTATTACGGAATGGGCTTCCTTGAAGAAGAACTGGACTCCTTTAGCATGTGCAGTAATTTCTGTAATACGGTCATCAGCGAAATCGATGGTATTTCTTCCATAACCCGTTGACATTACAAAAACCTCATCTCGGTTTAAATTATTTGCTTTCAGGACATCAGTAAATAAATTATGTCCAATTCTTTTAAAGTCAAAGGTCGATCTCTCTGTTCGAAAGTCTAGTAAATTACCTTGGTCAAGAAGCGCAACCTTCGTCGCGAGAGAGCCGATATCAATTCCTACAAATGCTTTCAAAATTAATCTCTACTTTAAGTATTAATAAACTATCGAATTAATCTTATAAGATAAAATTTATTAAACAAGACAATTGATGATTCAGACTCTTAGAAGTAGAAATGAAATCAAAAAGGTGAATATGAATGCTACTACCATTTCTAATATATTCTTGATAATTGATTCCTTTGAAATTATTCCAAGTAGGATTCCGAGAAAGATTATACAGATAAGTATTGTAAAAAAAGAAATTAAGAAGACAGCAATCCCAGCAGTTTGGATGAAAAAAAATGGTATCGAGGGAACTATACCTCCTAATAGAGGAGCTGTTCCATTTGTAAGTGACACAAATAGATTCGCAAATCTTTCTGCTTTCTCATGAATTGTTTTTTTTTGTTTCTTCTGATTTATGGTTTTTTTCCTGGTTTTTTCTGGATTTTTTTTTTTATATGAATTATTTATTTGAATTGGAGTAATCATCGCCTTTTGAATTTCTACATCAATGTTCAAGGTAGAAGGACTATTTATTTCCTCAAGTGTTTCATCCTCAAGAATCATCATGGCTTTATCTAATTCTCTCTTCTTTTTTTTCAGCTCTGCCCTTTCAGAAAGATAAGATCCTGATATACCAGAAATAAACATAGAAATAGAGGTGCCTAAACAAGGAAAAATTACCAGAATAGATTCAATAGAAGAGATACTATGGTTATATAATATGAACATGAAAAACCCAAGTAAAATTCCTAGAATTGTTAACATACCATCATAGAAATTATTCACAAAATATCTTCGTGCGATTAATGTAAAATGAGTGATTTCGTTGTAAATTTTAAGTTTTTTAAACATTCTTTAAATACTACTTAGCTTTTAAATAATTTAAAAATTATTTTGTACAGATGTGCGTTTATGCTTAATATTTGATAATTTTTAAATATGGATTATAAATCTCTGTTTTTAAGTTATTTGTCCAAGCAATAAACTGATTAATAAAGTTACCACCCCAGCAGTAACTAAATGAATGGCATAACGTATCTTTCCTCCCCCTGAAATATTTCCTAAAAATATACCCAAATATATTAGTAAACCGGCAAGGATTATATATGAAAAGATAAAATGCATAAACGATAACTCTATCCCAAAAAAGAATGGAATGAGAGGAAGTATGCTCCCTATCGCAGGAGCTCCTCCGTCAACAAGAGATGCCACAATTGTAGCAAATTTTTCAGCTTTTTCAAGTAATGTCTTTTCTTGCTTTTTATTTTCATTTTTATTTTTCTCTTTATCTTCAGTAGGTTCTTCAACATCTGCCATATCTCTTTTCATATCATATACTTTTTTCTTGCGTTCAGCTTCTTCAGATAAAAATGCGCCCCACAACCCTGATATACCAATAGCTAAGGCAGTCGCCAGGCCTGTAATTAATACATTTTGAGGAGTAAATTGGATATTTGTTGAACCGAGAAAGATAATAAATATACCACTAACAATTCCTGCACACGTTAAGGCTCCATCAAAACAATTATTAAAAAATTTACGCCGGGATATTTCTCCTAAATCCGCGAGTTGTCCATATTGTCTCCAATTCTTTATTATCTCACGAATACTTTTCAATTCTCCTCCCCGATGAAATGTTATTTATCGAGACAACTGTATAGTTTAAAATTAATAATTATTATATTTTCTCTGTTTTAAATATACTTCATTATACTGATACAAATTTTTGCTTTTTCTCTTAATTCCCCTTATACTTTCCTTTTCTCTTACTGAAAAACGCAGTTATCCCTTCTCTTAAATCTTCAGTACTCATTGTTAATGAGTGCTGATCTGCATCCATGTGCATTATTGCTTGATCCAATGCACCAATAACATGATTAATACTCTTTTTTATCATTTGAGCAGGAATAGGTGGCATTTCAGCATATGGCTTTGCTATTTCAATAGCTCGATCTAAAAGCTTCTCCCTTGGTACTGTTTCATTAAGAAA
>JBHLOF010000130.1:0-9269 GCA_048940805.1 Promethearchaeota archaeon | reverse complement strand
TCCATCGGGAGAGGTTTCTATACCTTTAATATTTGATTGGCAGGAAGTAATTGATGATTCGGGGATTAAGGAATATCGATTAATCATAGATACCGAACAAAATCCTTTTGCAACTCCAGGTTTTACATTTGAAGAAATTATTCAAAATAATGGCTCAGGAAGTAGTTATTACGAATTACTTGAGTATTTAGTTCCACGAAACTACTACTTCTTTATTTATCAAATTGATATGGCTGGAAATCAAGGTAATGCAGCATATGGAACTTTTACCATAAAAGGTGCGTCTGGTCCAGATTCGGGATTTCCATGGTGGATAATTCTCGCAATAGCAGTTCCTTTAGGTGTAGCATTATTAGTAGTAGGTCTGAGAAAATCAAAGAAGAAAGAGATACAAGTAGTTATAATAGACAAGGAGTTAGATAAATTAAAGGAGAGAAGAATACACTTAGACAATGAAGCTAAACAGGCCCTGAAGGCATATAATTACGTAAAAGCTGCTGAAATCTATGAAGAATGTGCTCAAATATCATATGAGTTATATAATGAAGGAGATAAGCTTGAAGAGAGCAGGTATAAGCATTTTAAGGATTTACAATTGGAAGCTCGATCAAACGCAGAAGCTATTCCTTTAAGAAATGTCTGCATTAACAAAGTATTAACGAAATTTTTTGATGAGAATGGAATAAAGTATTATTCAAATCCTCAAATTTATCCTGAAAATCAAGACACGATTAATGGTTTAATCCTAAATGATAACCATTTTCTACAAAATAGGTTTACAGAGCTTGATGATGGTCAGGATCTGGCTAATGAATTGAATGTTGATTTAGCAGACTTGGAAAATATTAATGCCATACAACTTTTATATACTGTGGATTTATCTGTAGATTCACTAATTGATTATTGTCAGAAGTACCAGAATCCAGAGATGATACTCTATATTGTGGGTATTGAATGGCCTGCATATAACTATGAAGAGAGAATAAATCTTCCCAAAGATAGCAAAATAAAGCACCCAGAAAATATCAAAGTCATTAATGTAAACTTATTTTCTAGAATATTTTTATTAAGTGGAAAAAACCAAGAAAAACTTCAAAAAATCATTAATTTAAATGATTTTGATAGATTACAGGAAGTAAATGAATCAATGAAAATTGCCATACATGATACAGAAGAATTAAAGGATGAACTCAAGCAGAAAAAATGGTTTTTCTTAGTATAATTTTTCTTTTTTTTAATTTTTGAAATAATTTTAAATGAGATTTTTAATAGCCGTTAACATTGCTTTTAATTGATTATATATTTCCAGTTGGTATTCTTTTCCAAATTTGAAGAAAATAATGGACCCCATTTTTCTTTCTAGTTCCTCATCAATACGGAATTCTTGTATTATTTTAGACCAATCATTTTGCTCAGATACAAGTATTCCTATAACTAAGACTTTATTTTTTTCTAAAAATTCTATGATTTTATTCACAATGTATATCCATTTAGGATTAATAGAATCTCTACCCCGCGCATCAAAAATGCAGAAAACACCATCAGAGTTACTTACATCCTTCAAGAAATAAATGCAATTTTTCAAAACAACCCCATTTGAATATTGATAAAATTTTTCATCTTCTTCATCCTTAAAATTCAATAATTGCTCATTATTATTTGCTTCAACCATTATTTGTAAGGCAGGATTCCAATGAGGATTCTCGGTTAGGAATGTAAGAATTAATTTCTCTTGATCTTTCAAAATACCTTCAATTTCATTAAGTAATTCTTGATTTCGTTTTTGTTGAGCTAATTCTTTGCTTTTAGTTATGAAATTATATGAAATTAATCTGAATGCATCTTCAACGTTTTCTCCCGTTAATGCACTAGTTTCAATATATAATACGTTTCTTTTTGTTGATCCCGTTAAATTTTGAGACATATTAAGAGCTGTTTGATTAGTTATAGCCCGATTTTCTATTAAATCCCTTTTATTCCCAATAATCATAACTGGCAAATCTCTACTATCGATGAACTCATTTAATTCGTTGTACCAGTTTGTAACATTTTCAAAAGATCTCTGATTTGTGAGATCAAAAACAATAAATCCCGCCTGAGCACCGTTATAATAAGTTTTACGATATCTTTTAAAGTATTCTTGAGCCCCTATATCCCAAAGACTAACATTAATTTGATTTCCAAAAGATTCAAAGTCATGAGAGATAATATTTAAACCAATAGTGGCCCTATAATCTGAGAGAAATCTATTTTCAGCAAATCTACGAATGATAGACGTCTTTCCTACATTATGATCTCCGGTAATTATGAATTTGAATTTGTAAATACCTTGAGGATCAAAGTCTAGCTGATATAATTGGTTTTTCATTCGTTTTGCTTGTTCAGCTTCATACTTAAAATTAGGAATAGAAAGTTGTATATGATCTCCTTCTTTTAGATTAATTATTTGAGCTGTTTTTTCTGCCAGAAAATATCCATAAGGAGAATATTGCTCAACTGAGGCCATTGTGTTTAAAACCATACTAAGCATAATTTTTTCATCAACAGATATAAAAATCAATCTGTTGAGTTCTGTTTCAAATGAACACGACCCGAATTTCTTAAAATCAAATTCATACCGAATTCGGTCCAAAATTGGATTTACTATAGTTGTTAATACGGATACTATTTCCATGTCAATATCTTCTCTTGTTTCCCCAGCAATAATCAATCCCTCTTCATCAGATACAATGATAGCTTCAGTTTCCTTATTTACCTCTAAAAAATTATTAAACAACTCATTGAAAAGTATATTTTTATTTAGTGACATGGTTGCTCCATATTCATTCTTCTAAATTTTATAGTTTTTAATGAAGAATTAGTACTCAATTTATCCTTCGAATATAATATGATTTAATAATTATTTAAATATACTTTCTTGTCAGATAATGAGGATATAACAATTAAGGAATAGGTAAATTCGTTCATAAACCGACAAAAAGCTATTCCTTATCCGGCATTAGATAATAAGATAAAGCAGTCGGATCAAATAAATGCTGAATGAGATGAGCGGAGATAATATGACGAAAATCGATCTTTTTATTTTATTTGGAAAATCATAGCTCCAAGATCCAAATGATTTAACTGTTTCAATGTTGCTTTCAAGTCGTGAAATATCTTTGAGAATTGCTCGTCTTGAGTCCCATTCTTCTTTATCTTTAAGAATATCCTGATTTATCATTGATGCATAATATAGGTATTCAAGTCGAGAAGATAAAGTATAATAAACATCGATTAAGTTGTTTTTAAAGTCTTTTAATATTTTATGGATATATAATTGGGGAAAAATAAAAATTATAACACTCGAACAAATTAATATAATAGCCAAGAAGGTAAAAGTCGTAAAATAAAATGATACAAGGGGACTTTGAATAAAATTTAACGAGAGCAATATGCTGATTGAAATTTGAAAAAAAATAAAGAATAATATAATTGTTAAGGCTATTCGGAATAAAAATTCTCCAATCATCCTATTAGCACGTTGAAATTCAAAATACGTTTTTCCAACAAATTTAATTTCTGAATCAGGGGGATTTTTAGTTTCTAATTTATCTTCTTCTTGTTGTTTAAAAGCATCAATAACTTTTTCTATTATTGTCATTAACATATTTTTGTATTGAGTTATACTAAGACTCTTTGGATCTCGACCTAGACTTCCCAACTGAAATAATCCATATATTAATGCTCCAAAAAAAGTAATCATCTGAAAAATAATTAAATCTATTCCTAAATTTCTCATAAAATTAAAGACTATTGTCCACACTGGTAATGGTGCTAAAAGCATATTTACGTACAATGGTAAATTACTCAAGAGAACAATATCGAATATCAATTTGCCAAGGAACCCAAAGAAGCCGAAGTATATCCACCAGGCACTGTAAATTTTTTCAAAGGATCTTACGGAAAATTTTACAAATTCAAGTTTATCTGTAAATAGATTCATAATTTTCTTTCTTTCTTCTCCGTAGGGTCTTAGAAATTGGTCGAATTTTGTGAGAGAATAATAAATTAATTTGGTTAGATATAATGTAAGTAAAGTAAAGAATAAATACAGCCAAAAATCATTCCAAAAAGCCACTCCTGCTAATTCTGGATATCCTGAAGTTAAATATGCTAAAGGATAAGCAATTAAGGGGATACCAAAAAATATAGCAGCGAGAATTATTGTGGGTTTTAATTTCCAACCAATTCCTGTTTTTCTAAATGGTGACCAATCTTCACGAGGGGCTGTATCAAACCTCCAAGCATAATGAAGAGGTTTCTGTGGAACTAACTTGGCAGTTCCTCTTATATCAACTCCGTATTTTTTGTCAACTTCCCTTTTTTTAACGTAATCATCAAAAGACTCGCCTTCTTCCAGCCTTATTATGCGAAGCTTATCGTCACGCTTTCTCATTATAGGTTAAATTGCTATAAAAAAATTGGATCTGAAATATAATTATGTTTCATAAATATATAAATATTTTAAGAGGACTTTAGTCAACGAAAATAAATTGGTATCTCATATTGATAAAAATCACTCCAAAAAGTTAATCGACATAAAACAATTTGTGACAAAAATTTCCAAGAAGATCTCGTCTATTCTTAAAAATATCAATTTCCTTCTGTTCATAGGACAAAAGGGAATATAATAAAGTAGGTTGATAACAATATTATTTTCCATTAATTTCCATGAAAAGAATGACAAGCTGGTTGAGATTTTACGATATATTTAAATATCAATATTTTTATTTGATTTCATGGATCACTTTTATTCAAATTAGGTATAAGTAAAATAATGAAAAAAATAGGAAAAGGGTTGTGGGTAGTTTTACTAAGTTTAGGAGTTGTTTTCATTCCAGGATTATTAATTGCTTCAGCTGATGGCACAAACGATAATACTGGAAGCGTTGGATACGAACAAAGCAAAGATAAGAATAAAGATAAGTGGATAACCGCAAGTTGTGATATTAACCCTCATAAACTCAATTTAAAGAGTAAAGGAAAATGGATAACAGCCTATATTGAATTACCAGAGAATTATGATGCGTCTGATATAATTCTAGGGGAAATCTTACTAAATGATTTATTGTCTCCTGAGGTAAAACCTTTTGCCATTGGAGATAGGGATGATAATGGAATACTTGATTTAATGATAAAATTTGATAGATCGGATATAATAGATCTAATATTTCTTGAACCTTCACAATCCTGGGGGGTGGAAATAACAGGTAAACTTATCAATGGTCTGAAATTTCAGGCTCCATGCACGATTGAATTATTAAATTTCTAACTAACTTTTTTTTTTATTTTTTACCCTTAAATTCTTTCTAATTGTAATAAACAATTTTTCCTTCAATTCATGGGACAAAAAGGAAAAAAATCAATGCTAATTATACCTATTCAATTTTCCATTAACTTCCGTGAAAAAAAGGACAAACTGGTGAAGCATACACAATACATTTAAATATGAATAATTATATTTGAGGTCACGTATCAAGATTATACAATTTTGGCGTAGTTATGAATAATTTGGAAAAAGGGTTGTGGGTAAGTACAATAAGTTTAGGGGTTGTTTTCAGTCACATTTAAGGGGTAATTAAAAAAGAAAATCATATTAGACGAAAATTGGTTAAAATGTATGAATTTATTTTCAAAGTTGTTATTTTCGGAGAGGCTGGTTGTGGTAAAACTACATTGAGAAAACGCTTTATGACCAATGTGTTTGAAGCTAATAATCGTAAGACAATCGGGGTTGATTTTGAAACTAAAGATATAATTTTTAGTGGTAAAGAAGTTAAATTAATGATCTGGGATTTTGGGGGCGAAGAAAAGTTTCGTTTTATGTTTCCTCAATATCTTTATGGTGCGATGGGGGGAATTTTGATGTATGATATTTCAGAGTATAATTCCTTTTCTCATCTGGTACATTGGCTCTCAGTAATAAAACAAGCCGATTTAAAATTTCCAATTATCTTACTTGGGGGAAAATCTGATTTAGATTTTATTAGAGAAATACCTAAAAAGGAAGGAAGAAAATTTGCAAAATCGATGAAACTGAA
The DNA here is from genome assembly GCA_048940805.1 of Promethearchaeota archaeon. GTDB lineage: Archaea > Asgardarchaeota > Lokiarchaeia > Sigyniarchaeales > SOKP01 > Loki-b32. The sequence goes on along the minus strand of JBHLOF010000130.1, from coordinate 3,189 downwards.
CGGATTTGTCGAATGTTCTAGCAAAACAGGTGAAAAAGTCCAAGAAATATTCGCAGCATTAACGCGATTGATGATTCAGAAAATGGGTATATCGAAAACCGAACTACCCAGTATTAGTGTTTAAATCATTACCTAAAGTCAAAAATATCCTGGGGAATATTGCACAGCAATATTATTTATCTTTTACAGTATTTCTTCGCTTTGATTTATAATTATCGATTACAATCTAAATCTAAAAGCTTTGAACTTTTGGGCATAAGTGTAGTTTTAGGGATCTATCAAATTTATATACCCATTTTCTCATTATTTTTAAGGATATCGATATTTTTTTGTCAATTTTGTAGAAAAGGTAGTAAGGTTAATTGGTGTGAAAAAAAACTTATGCCGGAAATTTAGCTTTGGTTTATTGTTTTTAAGTCTAATCTTAACTTTTAATCTCAGTCTATTTTTCATTGATAAATCAACTTTTGAAGCTGAGAAGGGATTCGTCAAATATAATCATTCTGATAAGGTGAATGAGCTTAGATTAAGTTCAAGTAAACCAAATGGTAGACCATTATTAGTTCATCAGTGTGCGAATATAACAAAAATCCATACAGACATTTCTTCTGGTGAAAATGTGAGTTTTTCTTTAGTTCAAGATTGGACATCAGAAAATATCACATTAGACTATAAGGGAGTTTCTATAAAGAACCAATGGACAACCAATGGCGACCTACTTAATAACGCAAGTGGTTGGACTTATGAAGAAATAGATACAAATGGAAGATTTGATAATTATGGTGGAGCTTTCTATGCAGATTACGCAGGTAATCCAGTGGGAAGTGTAAGATTTGAAGCCACAAGTGGTGACTATTATGAGCAAGATTCGGCTTATTTCTACCAAAACATATCTATTCCGCATGAATTGTCTCCTAAATCAGCTACAATTTCCATGGATTTTAACTATAATGGTGTTAATAAGATCCCAAATGGTAGTATGTATATTGGTGTTGTTATTAACGGCATTGAAGCAAATAAAACTATTCATATGAATGATATAACAACTTCTCAATGGACTACTTTGCAGCTGCAATATAATCCGGTTTCATTTGGCCAATCTTTACCAGGGGAAGTCACTGTTAAATATGGGGTTTATGTACATGGAGATTGCACCAGAGGATCAGGTGGTCCAGTCACTATATTTTTAGATAATTTAAAATTCGAATTATGGTCGGAACCTAATCAATCAGAACTCATAAGAGTTTATGATAATGAGTTTTCACAGAATTATTCATACCAAAATACAACCTATGGAGAGGGTTATTCTTTCATTGATGTTGAAAGAACTCGCTCACCAACAAATTTAGTAGTTTTTACCATCTATCAAAATATTAGTGATGTGATTGATTTAAACATAGATACACTTACCATTACTTCATTTGCAGAAAAAATCATGAACACAACAATAGATGGTCAAGTTGGTAGTCAATATTATAATGGAGATAGCATAAATTGGGATATTGAATTTTCAATTTTCATTCCGACTGATTATTTTGGTTGGTTAATAATTGATAAACCGAAAGATTTCTTTTTTAGTTCAATTGAAGACGGATTTAATGTTGAACAGATTGGTAATTGTGTAGGCACTGGTCTCGGTTCAACACAGCTAATTATCCCTCATTCAATTTTGCAAGCAGGGATTTGGAAATGTGAAGCAATAAGTGAAAATTATATATTAACGGGTCATACTGCAGTCTGGAAAGGAGGTTTATATGAGAATTGCTCTAGTATGACTTATGGGGATAAATTTTTAGTAAATATTACACTAAATAACTCCATTTCTCTAACGAATACTCTAATAAACCTAACAATTTGCTATCCAAATGGAAGTGTCTATTATAATCTAAGTAGGGAATCAACATCCTACACTGAGTTATTTGGATTTTTTACTGTTGGAAAAAATATGTCTGTAGGGGAATATACAGCTATTACGGAATGGACTAATAATTTTTCCTCGAATAATCGTGATAAGGTGGGATATTCTGAAATCATATTTAAAGTATGGCATCATACAAATCTAACCGCGGTTGAAACTTATATTGAGAAAATTTCTGGGGATCCATGCTTAATCAAAGTAAATTATACTGATTATGATTTCGATATCTATATCGCTTTTGCAACTATAACTTATAATTCAACATTTGGACAATCAGGAAGTATGATATATCTCGGATCAGGGACTTATTTTCTTGATTTGGATTCATCTGGTTTAGAATTAGGTGATTATTATTTTTCATTTAATGCATCAAAAATCTATTATCAGAATCAAACTTCAATTAATTTGATCCATTTAAGAATTAAACCCCAGCCATTAGCCATCCAGGTCCCCGGTTCAATTATTAGTGGTGTAGCAAATGATTATGTGAGTTGTCAAATAAATGTTACTGGAGCATTTTCTGGCACTTTAATTTGGCCAGCAAATATAAGTACTGACTGGCAAAATCCTTATTCAACAATTAATCATAATAATGGTACATTCACATTAAACTTTTCTACGTGGAATCTCCCAACTCAAGGGATCATTGAAACTTATACTGTTTCCATCCATGCTAATAAAACCAATTATGGTACAGCTTCCACCTTCTTAACGATCAGTATTCATCCTATTCAAATAATTTTGAATGCAAATGCAACCTATATTCCGGTCACAATAAATCAGATGGTTGATCTTAGGATAAATACAACTCATGCAGAATCTGGAATGTTAATTGATGGGATTAATTATAGTGTGCAGTGGCCAGGCATATTCAATATAATTACTGATAGTTCAAATATTATATTACAATTAAATACGACAAATCTCTCTATAGATACATATACAGCAATCATCAAAGCAGAAAAACCGGGATATTCAACTGTTTTTAAAACAATAACGGTTGTTGTGGATTATCTTGAATTTAAGGTAAATCCAGTTAATTTTCAAGATACGATTGAGACTCTTATAGGAGAGACCCGAGTTATTATAATAAATTTGACAGATCCTTATACAGATGTAAATATTGATAATGCATCTATTTTTTACGATTGGGAATTTGGAGTAGGCTATTTTAAGTTTTTAGGTGATGGCGTTTATGAGTTGGAGATAAAAATCCCTCCAAATATAGAAGGGAATTTCAAGATGACACTAACAGCTTCAAAGGAAGATTC
>JBHLOF010000027.1:0-39601 GCA_048940805.1 Promethearchaeota archaeon | reverse complement strand
ACCTACAATCATTATCGTTGGTTCTCTAATCATAACTCCCAAGAGAGTAGAAGAAATAAATACATAGGGAATTGATACAATTATGGCTATTAGGCAAACAAAACCTACAATTAGATTTATCCGATCTCCAGATAATTTTACCATTTTCTAATCATTTTGTCTTTTATTAACTATTTTATGTTATGCCAATTTGTTTAAAAAGTTTTTCTTAATTTCGCTCCCATACGTAGAGAGAATTTAAGATTTTTTAGGTATCTCTTTAAAATCTAAAGCTTTAAGAGAAAAGGAGATTATACTTTGTATTGGGTTTGTAAAACTTTAAGATGAGTGTGATATTATTATAGAATACTGTCTTGATTGTGGAGCTAAAATTACGCCAGGGTGGGATTTTTGTCTTTCATGCGGTTCAAGGTTTGAAGATCAGGAAGGAAGGACTGAAGAAGAACAAAGAATAATAGATAAAGAAATTAAAAAACATCAAAAAGTTAGGAGGAAGGAATTTAGAGAAACTGAAAGCAAAAAGATAAAGGAAAGGATAAAAAGAGATTTTAAAATAGATCTTCCAATAATAATTGGGTTTATTATAATCTCTCTTGTGACAGGTATAATCGGTTTCTTCATCGGCTTTATTTATTTTAATGCAGGGGGTTGGGGATTCTTAATTGGATTGCTTTTACCATTGATAGTATTTGTCTTAATTGAAGAATACTGGTGAGAATTTACAATAAACTTTTTTTAGAGCTATTTCTTAAAGTATTAACATTGATTGGTGTTATTAATAAATGACAGAAGAATTAAAGAAAAAGCATGCCCCATGCGGTATATATTGTCCCCGCTGTCCTGGAACACAATCTTTTGGGTGTACGGGATGTAGAGACAAAAAAGGCCAGATCCTTAAGTTTCCCGTATGCAAAACTTATGAATGTGTAACAGGTAAAGGATATGAATTCTGCTATGAATGTTCGGATTTCCCATGTGAAATGCTGCAACCCATTGTAAATTTTGAGATCTTTACTCCTCATAATTCTAAAGTATACAATTCTATTATGATACAAAAATTGGGTTTGGAGGAATGGAATAAAATTTGTGAAGAAAAATCTGATTTGTATTACAAAGGAAAGAAGGTCCAATATGGCGGCGATTCTTTAACTTTAGAAGAAAAGGATCCAAGCATGTACAAGAAAAAAAATTAAGAAATTTCCTTCCTTTTTTAGAAAAATACAATTTTATATGTGCTAATTTTTTTATTAGTATATTATGGCTGACTTGAATTTATTCTTAAATTTCATTGGGATGATCTTTGAACTCTTTATAATCATCTTTGCTGCAGTTTTACTTATTCTTATATTTAAGAAATATATGATTAAGCGGCATAAACTTACACGATTACTGTTTATCATATTCGTAAATTATTCCATCGCCATTGTATTTTCCTGGATATCTAAAGTTTTTGTCGTCTTTCAGGTAAACATAGTACAAGATGGCTCAATTATTTCATGGATCTATAATTTAATATCAGATTTCAGGATTAGTGAACTCTTTGTGACATTCGCTATAATCCTTTCTTACATTTTAAAAGTGAGTGTGTTTGAAAAGGAATATAACACTATACAAAAATATGTTGTTTTAATCTATGGGATATTTGCTGGCGTTTATGTATTATTCATATATGAAAATGGAAATACACTACTAGACATCTTAGCGTTCTTAATCGTCTTTATCTACATGGTTATGGTTTATACTCCATTTTTAAGAAGAGCAATTGAAGCTTATCGAGGTGTGCAGGAGAAAGTCTATAAACAAGCATTTTTTTCTCTTGCTATCATGGCAATTAGTTTCATGTTGATATTTTTGGACTTTGCTATTGATCGTTTGCTAATCTTTTTGGGATCCCCAGGTTTTACGGTATTTTACTTTTTAGCTTGGAGTTTTGCTATAGTTGGAATTTTTGGTGCATATTATGGATATATAAGACCAAAAACGAGTGAAGATTAATTTTGAATTTTTATAAACCAAACCTAAAAATTTTTTTTTCTTAATTAGTTTAATGTTATTAAGATTTTTTGTCAGTGATATCTGTGGAAAAGGTAATACAAGATATTTGGATCCTAAATGAAGCTGGTACGGTCTTATATCACCGTGTCTATGATAAGGAAGTGAATGAACAACTTTTTGGTGCTTTGATGTCTGCATTGAATATGTTTGCAGAACAAATATCTCAAAGTGGATTATCCAGTTTTGAGTTAGAAGATAAGAAGTTTTTTATGATGAAACAAAATAGGATAACTTTTATTGCCAACTCTTCGACAAAAACAAAAGAAAAAAAAGTTAAGGATCAGATGAAAAATATTGCCTCTAAATTTTTTAATTTATACCCGAAAGAATTCTTTGACAAGTGGGACAATGACATAAGTATTTTTGAAGGCTTTGAAGATCATATTAAAGGAAGTTTAAAAGAAACCATAGATAGATTTGAAAAAGCCTTCTGGTAATGAAATTAGAACCAGCAGTCTAGTGTAGCATTTTTTAAAGGAACATTCTTCTTAGATGGGCGAGGTTTCCATTTTAGTAACCGAGATTCAGGTAAGTAGGGGTGCTGAATGAGAGTGTATTCTGCATAACGTTCATCATCTTTTATCATAACCAACACGCTCCCAAAGTGAGAGAGGATTTTTCCTCCTTTCGGCCTATAAAGAGAATGCTCGTGCAATGGTGCCGTTATTATTATAAGGGGTTTTGTTTTCCAGAGTATCTGTTTAATTCCATCTATTGCCCGTAGTAGTTCTTCAAAAGTTTGTTTTTCATAATTATCGAACATTGTGGTCATCCCCGAGATTAGGACAACCTTTATATCTTCAAGCATGGAGAGTTTATTCTCCAAAATTTCAATTATTTGATCAAAAGTAAATGCTCGTGAAATAAGGATGTTTTCTAGCACCGTACGGGGGGATAAATTCTGAGTAACGGCAAATTTACTCACGTTGTAAGGATTAAAACGATTATTTCCATCGATGAAGGCAATTCTGATTCCCTCTCCAAGTCCACCATTTTCAAACGCTTTTTGAACAATAACGGAAGTTGTTAGCAAGATGTTAGTTATTAACTTTTTATCTCCATAAAGTAAATAGACTAAATCATGGTGAAATCCCCCAGAAAGGAGCTCATCGAGAGTTTTATCTCCACTTGAAATAAGGTGGGAATGGATGTTTCTTTCATGCACCTTGAATCCGGAATCAAACGTCATTGTATGGAGTAACGATTCTTCAAAATAAAGCAAGAATACGCCGACAATTTTCTGAAATACATACATTTCTTCCTTAGTTAAGAAAGAATATTACTTTTTCATGTAAAAATAGTTCTTTTAAAAGGAAGACTATTCTATAGTGAGGGAGGGTGGTAACTAAAAATAAAAAAGAGTTATTGTTATGGCGAAGGCTTTTTATCTTAGAATAAGAAAGAATACTCGAATTCATTTAAATAATAAGGAGATTAGTTGAATGTCACAACATTTAAATACTAGATTATAATAATATAATCGAATGGTGAAAAATAAAGATTCTTAACCGTAGGTAATATAAGGAAGGCATCTTTTAAAAATTTTTGCTTTTTTGAAAAGCTTTTTCAAAATATCTTGAAAAGAGTCGCGTATAAAAAGGATAGACTTAAATACTTGAATTTCCTTAATTTCTGTTACCAATCCAATTTAGAATTTAAAATAAATAATCTGTGTTTTTGGGAATTGTTTTTTATTTATTTGAGATCTAGATGAAATTCGTTTAGACCTAGGATTGGTTTTCATAAGGAGAAAGTTGATGTGGTTAATTATGCCCAAAAATTTGAAAAAAAATAAAAAAAATTTGATGAAAAATATATCCCCAAATTCTACTTTTTCTGCTCCACCCTACGATTATTATGGTGCCTTTTACCCTGGGGGGTATTATAGAATATATCACCGTGTAGAAGCAGAAAAAATGAGGAGATCTTATGATTGGCTAAGATATTTGTCAATAACTGAGATAGATTTTGAAAAGATAATTAAGAAAATGATTCAAGATATAAAACTTCTTATAAAGGTCAATATAGATGAGCTAATACTTAATATTGAAAATGGGGAATATGATAATAATTCATTAAAAGAATATCCATTTATTAGTTCATTAAGAGATGAAAGAATGATAGAAGTTGAATTAGGAGATGATCAAAACAAAAAAAATGTAAGTATTGATGTGGAAGATTTGGAAATACAATAGAATCGAAATAAGAGTCAAAATTTTCAATTGAAAATAGAAAATATAATAAAATTTTTTTTTCTTCACATTTTACCTAAAAGCCTCATAATTGCAGTTTTTCGTAAAATAAAAAACTTGAAAAATTATAGGAAGTTGAAGAATAGATAAAAAAGGAAAAATTGCATAAATATAAAAATAAAACAAATCAAATTTTAAGGTCATCAAATGAAAAATAAATTCACAAAAGCTTTCTTTGAAAACATTATTTCTAAGCAAACCAATAAACCAACTGAAATAGAAACTTTAAAGATTGAAAGCTATTATGATGTTCCAGGACTTCATTGGTCAAATCCAGGTATAAGAAAGGTTACAATCGCAACAACTAATGATGAAATAGAATTAATCATTAAAATCTTACATGAGAAATCAAAAAGAGAAGTTTTAATTTATCGGTATTTATCACAATTTCAGAATTTCCCAATCTCTAAAGTCTATTATTCGGAATATGATGAAGATACTAATAATTATATTTTAATAATAGAGTTTGGTGGTAGCGTTGGTGAATTGCCTTTTAAAGAACCTCAAATTGAATTATGTGGTAAATTACTTGCACGAATTCATTCGTATTTCTATGATAGAATTGATACTCTGCCAAACATTTTCTTTCAAAAAACCTATAACTATTACCAAATGAGATACCAGTTTAAAGACAATGCAATCTTATTTTTGACCAGTTTAAAAGATACTGAAAGAAAAGTATTAGAAAAATTACTCCCAAATATAGATCTCCTTCAAAGCGCTATTGAGTCATTAGAAAATAGTTTCTTTATAATTGAGCCATATACTAATTGGACGTTAATACATGGTGCATTTCACCCTCCAGAAATAGTTTTAAAAAAAGGAGAGAGTGATGTAGTACCACTTGGTGTTGATTGGGAAGGTTCAAGAGTAGGTCATCCTGCTGAAGATATCGTTGGGATAACTAGTCAAATAGTTTATTGGGGAGAACCGCATTATTACTCTTTGATGATTAATTCATATATTGAGGAAATGAATAAACACCATATTGATATTGATAAACAGGCACTTGAAAAAGAAATGATTATTGAAAATATAATATTAGGAATAAGAGGTATTCCTTTCCTATGGCGGCAATATTTAAGAAATAAGGATGACCCTAAATTTACAGGATGGGTGAATTGGTTTGAAGAAGCTTGTCCAAAAATTACTACCGTGTTACTTAATGAGATATCAGAGAAGAAGTGGACTATACTTTAAAAAAAGAAGTCCATTAAATCATATAAATCTAGGAGTTTTTCAACTGTTAGATTCGAATAACCCTTTATTTCATCAAGACTTTTGCTCTGAATAGCCTTTTGGTCTTTCCAAAGCATTGTAAAGATCATCCCGAGGTATTTCCCATAAATAAGAGCTCCACTCTCGATGTTATTATTTCCTTCATAGGTAACCATCCCGAAGGTGTTTTCATCTTCATCCTCACTTAAGAAATCAATTAAACAAGAATAAAATTTGGAACTCATAAAGGTTCGGTCTTTAACACTCGCTAATTTGTGCTCAAATCCCCTTCCCCCCCTTCTAGGGACTTTTAAATGATAAAATCTCAACGTTTCTTCTAATTCATTTATACTGCTTCGGGCGTTTTCAAGGAATTGCCCGTATATGGTTTCTTCTTCGTCTACATTGTCGATTTTTTGAGATCCTCTATGTCTTCCATTACTGTCAATAAAAGCTATAAAAGGGGAACATTCATCTCCATTAGGGTGGTTTTTTATTAATATGGTAAATAAACCAGTCTTTTTTTGAAATTCCACTTGCTTTCTGAAGCTTTCTTTACAATAGGGACAAATCATATTTACTAATGCAGTTTCCTCTGAGTCGATCACAGTTTTTCATATGGACTATCTAGTTCAAATTTTTAAATCTTAGCAAATAGATAAACAAAATAATGAAATGTGCAAAATCATAATTACTTAGAAACCAAACTTGAAAAATAATAGATAATAGAAAATACATAAATTCAAATAATATTAAATAAGAAAAAGAGAAGAGAATTATGCCTTTTTATGAAAAAGACAATTTGAGATTATATTATGAAGATGTGGGTAAAGGAGAACCGATAATTGCTAATCATGGCTTATCTGAAAATACAATATATTGGAGTGCATCAGGAGTAACTGCAAAATTAGCCGAAAAATATCGTATGATTTCGATGGATATGAGAGGACATGGTAGAACAGTTGTAAAGGGGGAACCTTATGGTTTTGATGCTGATACAATGGCATCTGATTTTGATGCTCTTGCTGATCACTTGGGGATTGATAAATTTCACATTCTCACTCATGCTACAGGTGGGATGGTTGGTGTCCGATATGCTATGACGCGATCTGAACGTCTTATTAGCCTAATGCTGATTGATACGGGATCGGCTACACAACCAGACTACTATATAAAGAATCCTCCTCCAGAACCTACGGAAGAGCAGATAGAAACATATAGAAATTGGGTGCTAAATGCAACTCTTGATGAAAGAATCGCAGCAACTCGTCAGAATCCTGGAGAATTCTTGTTTAAAATGGCGGAACATCCTGATAATGAAAAAATGTGGGATATATGGAAAGAAGTCCAAAAAGTTCAGGATCTTCAAACCATAATGGATTTCCGTACTGTTTTCTATACTGATCCTGATCCGAGAGTTGAAGGCCTCCGACAAATTAAATGCCCTACTCTAATTTTGGTTGGTGAATTTGACATTGTCTTCTTAAATCCAAGCCAAATTATGGCAAAAGAAATCCCTGATAATCGACACGTAGTTATGCCTGGTGTTGGACACATGACCAATATAGAAAATTTTGAAGGATTTATGAGAGAGGTACTTGATTTCCTTGAAACCGTAAAAAAAACTGGAAGTGCGAAGAGATAGGAAATCTTTTAAAACATCAATTCAAATAAAGTCATTTAAAACTTTATTAACTCTTATAAATCACCTATTCAAAAAATAAAAATTTAATACAAGAAATTTTATTTAAGAATTATTATATTAATATTAATTACTTAAACATGGAAATTTAATTAGTTCAAACATAAGCTTTAAAAATTTTAATTGTTAAACAATTTCGTGTAATGAGATAATATAGTTAGCCAAAATGGTGAATGGGTACAATTTCTGAAAAATCCGTGAGATCCTTCATTTATAAGGTCGTTGTGGTCGGAGATGGTGGTGTAGGGAAAACTTCGATGGTTTTACGCTATTGTGAAGACTCATTTAAAGAAAATTATATCATGACTATTGGTTCAAACTTCTCAACTAAGCAAGTAGAACTAGAAGAATACCCAAATTATCTAGTCAAACTTCAACTCTGGGATTTAGCGGGACAAAAACACTTTAGTTTCGTCCGTCCACCATTTTATAGAGGAGCAACAGCTATTGTTTTTGTTTTTGATATAACAAGAAGAAGTTCGTTTCAAAACATCTTAGCGTGGAAGGCTGAGGTAGAGAAAGTAATTGGTGATGGGAAACCAAGTACGCTCGTGGGAAATAAGATTGATCTAGCAGACCATAGAGAAGTAGGAGAAAGGGAGGGAGAGGCATTAAGGGATGAAATAAATGCTATTGGATATTACGAAACGAGTGCAAAAAATGATATTGCCGTTGAACCTGTTTTCAAAGAGATAACCCTTGCTATTTTGAAAGGTACTCAAAAGATATAAAAGATTTAAAAATTCTTTTATTTAAAGTATAAACAATAAATTAAAATTCTTTTATTTATTTACAAAACTAAGTTCAATCTGTTATTATTCAAAAATTGAAAAGGTTTGAATTGAAATGTTTGGTGGTCAAGGTCGAGCATATGATAGAGCGTTGACAGTATTTTCTCCAGAAGGACGCTTATTCCAAGTAGAATATGCTTTAGAAGCGGTAAGACGAGGGACTCTAGCTGTAGCAGTAAAATCTAAAGATGACGTATGTCTCGCAGCACAAATAAAAGTCGCTTCAAAATTAATGGATGCTGATTCAATAGATAAAATTTTTCAAATTGATGAACATATTGGTGTAGCCATTTCTGGATTACACGCGGATTCACGCGCACTTATTAACTATGCCCGAGTTCAAGCTCAGTCATTTAGGTTAACGTATGATGAACCTGTAAGACTCAGTATGCTAGCAAAAACGATAGCTGATTTAAAGCAGCAATATACGCAATTTGGAGGAGTGCGTCCTTGGGGTTGTGCGTTCTTTCTCATCGGAATCGACGCTTCGGGAACACATATTTACACAACCTCACCAAGTGGTATTTACCGGGCTTTTAAGTGTTATGCGCTGGGAGGAGGAGAAGCAACCGCAAGAGAGTATCTGATTGAAAATTATAAAGAAGACCTACCTTTTGAAGGAATAATCAGTTTAGCGTTGAGAGCTCTAAAGGACGCTATTGATGAAGAAGCAACCAAAGATAATATTCGTTTAGCTTACATTAAAGGTGAAACGAAGAAATTTCATGTTGCTTCTAAACAAGAAATAGAAGCTTTTTTGGCAAGTTTAGAATAAGTATCTTTTTTTCTACGTAATCATAAAAGGTTTTATTTTCTTAATTTATATTATAGATAGTTATAAATTTTCACAAATTTTTACGTGAACTAAAGCATATTGTGGTTATTTTATGGCAAAGAAGAAGATTAGAGAACAATTTGAAGCGGTGTATAGAGATGGTGATGAGAAAGCAATCAAAAAAATGCTAAAAAGCAATCCTTGGTTACGGGATGAAATGAGAAGCTCCATAGATGCAGATATGACACAACAAAATCAGGTTCTTGTAGCTTTAGGTGTTATGGAAGATGAGCTTGGAGGACCAGTTCCAATCGATGAAATAGTTTTTTCCCTCAGAGTAGATTTTAATATTCGGAAAGATGATGCAAAGGTTCATCAAATTTTAAAGAGTATCGAGAATTTAAACTTAGTAAAGCGAGAAGCAAATGGCTGGAATTTAACCAAAGAGGGAGGAAAGATTTGCGACGAATTTCTTAATAAAAATTTGGGAAAGTTTGAACTCTGAGTAATTAAATTTTTATGTTCGATTAATGAATTCTAGCTATAATGGATATCACATTTATTTTTAACGCTTTCATTGTAGAGATTAATTTATTCCTAATTTTTCGTAAAAATAGTTGAGATATATGGATGACCAGAAGGATGAAGATTTTGAGCAGGAATTTGATGAAAATGGTTTTGATCCAACAAAAGAAGCTTTTTTTGCAGATTTACTAGAAATGGAAGAAGAAGTTGCTGCTGAAGCATATGAATTAGTTGAACATGCTATGCATCTAGTAGAAACTAAGTATTTCGATGATAGCATTGAGGTTCTTCGTCAAGCTATAGGATTATATACCCAAATTAATAGAGTAGATGAAATTAAAGCAATAAGTGAAAAGATCTCTGATGTTTATCTTCTAAAAGAACAAGCATTTAGAGAAAGCGAGGGTGAAGCAGAAATAGAAACTACGATTACTGAGGAGGTTGCACCTACAATAGAAATAGATGATTCTGTTATCGAATCAGAATCGATTCAAGAAGAAATTGAAGTTGATTCCATTATAACAGCTGAGCGATTAATAAAAGCCGGGTCAGAATTATTAGATAATAATAAATTCGAAGAAGCACTCGATTTATACGATAGAGTGGTTGAGATTTTTGAAGAAGTTAATAACCCTGAAGGTGTTGACCGTGTTTTTAAGCTAATTGAAGATTGTTATAATAGAAAGGCTGATTATTTACGTTCTATTAAAACTGTAACCTCCGAAGTCGAGGAGGATGAAGAAAAAGAAATAGTTGTAGAACCAAAAGAAGAAAAATTACAACAATATCTGAGTGCAAAGAAAAAAGAAGAGGAAATTTCATCCAAAGCTTATGATCTTTTAGGAAAAGCGTCAGAATTAGCAAAAAGTAAAGAATATGATGAATCCTTACGATTATATAAAGAAGGTGCTAGATTGTTTGGAGAGTTAAATTGGACATATGAAGTGAAAAAGGTTCAAGATACTATTATTCAATTGGAAAATGAGAAGTCATTATATTTACAAAGCTTAGAAGAAAGGAAACGGAGAGTCGAAGGAGAGGTTAAACCTGAAATTAGCACTTTAGACTCTATTGAACAACAAGTAAAAGAACGAGAGGAACAAGAAAGAGAGGAAAAATTAGAAAGATTAAGAAGTATTGAACTCCAGAAAATGGAGAATGAATATTTTAAAGCTCAAATTGACAATATGGCTACGGAGGCATCACGCATGGCGCGTGAATATGAGTTAGCTATGAAAAAAGCAATTAAAAAAGGAGAGTTAATTGAAGAATGTATATATCCTAAAGTAATTCAAATTTATGAGAAAATTAAAGACTTATTGATAGATAGGGGATGGGGTAGTGAAGCTACCATTTATGATGATACTATCCAAGTATATTACCAAAAATTAGAGCAAGATAAAAATATAAGACAAATTGAAGCAGAAAAAATAAGAAAACAAAAGGAAGCAGAGCAATATTTAAAAGTAAAAGAAGAAGTTGAGATATCTACTCAATCTGAGGCTCAGCTTAAAGCTGCAGAAAAACAACGAGAAAAAATAATTGAAGTTCAAAGATTTAGAACAGAAATTGATGAATTAACATCCCGAGCGGAAAAATTAGCAAGAGAATATGAAGTGGCATTAAGGAAAGGAAAGTTTGAACTACATTGTCCGTATCCTGAAATTATTAAAAATTACAATATAGTAATGCAGAAGGCTCAGGAGAGAGGTTGGGAAACCGATGTTGCAATCTTTATGAGTCAGATTCAAGTATTTACAGATAAACTGGAAAAAGATAAAAAATTACGCCAGATTGAAGCTGAAAAAGCACAAAAACAAAAAGATATGGAGGAAATGCTAAAGGTACAGAGAAAAGATGGATTAACTGAGTTAAAGGAAGTAGCAGTGGAAAAAACAAGTAAAAAAGAGGTAAAAGAAGAATTTGAACAACTGATAAATGATATGATTAACAAAGCTGAAACTCTGGCACGGGAATATGATCTAGCTATGAAAAAAGCGGTAAGACAAGGAAAATTAGCTAATAACCCCCCTTTTGCTGAGATTATCAAAATTTATGAAAGAGCTAGGCAGATGTCAGTTGCAAAGGAAAGAACAACTGAAGCTGCTGCTTATACCAAACAAATAGAATTTTATTCCCAAAAATGGGATAAGGACAAAAAATTACGTGAAATTGAAGCTCAAAAGGCAGAAAAGCAAAAGCAAATTGAGGAAATGCATAAAATCGGAAAAGATAAGGCCAGCGAAATAGAAAGGGCAGAAATCATTAAACAACCAAAAGGGGATGAAGAAGAATTTGAACGATATATAATAAATAATATCAACAAAGCAGAAAAATTAGTCCGTGACCATGAAATAGAGATGAGAAAAGCGATGAGAAAAGGTGAGATCTTGGAAGATACACCCTATTCTGAAGTACTTGAAATATATCGAGAACTCAGGGAAAAAGTATATGCACGGGGGTGGATAGAGCAAGCCGAAGTATATGCTAACCAAATTAAGATTTATCAAGAAAAATTAGAGAAGCACGTCAAACTACTCGAAACAGAACTCAAAAAAGTCGATAAACAAAAGGAAATTGAAGAATTACACAAGGTTGGAAAAGATAAAGTCAGTGAAATAGAAAAGCTACGAAAAATTGAGGAGTTAAAAGGGGAAGAAGAAGATTTTGAACAATATATAACAGATAATATAAATAAAGCAGAAA
This sequence comes from Promethearchaeota archaeon, assembly GCA_048940805.1. GTDB lineage: Archaea > Asgardarchaeota > Lokiarchaeia > Sigyniarchaeales > SOKP01 > Loki-b32. Next base: position 27,577 of record JBHLOF010000027.1, on the reverse strand, counting down.
GATTGGTACGCGACCATGAAAGTGCGATGCGAAGAGCAGTGAAAAAGGGCGAGATCTTAGAAGAAACACCTTATTTAGAAGTGATTGATATTTATAAAGACATTAGGCAGAAAGTATATGCAAGAGGATGGAAGGAACAAGCTGAAATCTATGGGAATCAAATTAAAATTTATCAAGAAAAATTAGATATGCATGTGAAATTGCTTGAAGTTGAGGTTCAAAAAGCAGAGAGACAGAAAAAAATCGATCAATTACGTAAAAGTGGCAAAGAAATTGGAATTGATCAAAAAAAAATGAAAGCAATAGAGATTAAAAAAGAAGAAGAAGAGTTCCAGAAATATATCACTAGCTTGGTTGATAAAGCAGCTAAATTAGAAAGAGATTATGATTCAGCTTTGAAGAAAGCTATTAAAAAGGGAGAAATACTTGATCAAACTCCTTATCAGGAAATTATTGAGATTTATAAACAGATTAGAAAAGACGTAATTGAGAAAGGATGGGGGGACCAAGCACCAATATTTACAAACCAAATAAAAATGTATGAAGAAAAATTAGAAAAAAGCGAAAAGCTACGTCAGGTGGAGGCTCAAAAAGCCAAAAGGCAAAAAGAAATTGAGGATATGTATAAAATTAAAGAGGATTTTAAGCCCGCAAAACCTGAGAAAATAAAGGAATTAGAAGAAGGTGTTAAAGAAGAAGATTATCTACTTGATAAAGCTATGAGTCTAATCGATAAGGCTGAAAAATTGGTAAAAAATTACGAAATAAGCATTAAAACTAATGTTTTATTATATGAGAGTCCCTATGATAAAGCAATTTCGAATTACCAAGAAGCAAAGATCATATTCCAAGATATAGGATGGAATGATGAAGCAGGTCGATTGATAAACACCATAAAATTTTATGAGGATAAAAAAGAAAAAGATGAAAAATTGCGACAAATTGAGAAAAAAAAGCTTGAAGAACCTGCAGTGGAATTAAGATATGCTAAGGATAACACGGAGAAAGCCCTCATTGCACGTGAAAGAAGAGTTTTAGAGCTTGAAAAAGCTGAAAAAGAGAAAAATGAAGTTGTGGAACAAATATTTAGAGATATTCATAAAGCAGAAAAAATAGCTCAAGAATATGATGTAATGAAAAAGGAAAGTATTTTAGATCATGAAGCACCATATGAGGAAATCATCAGAATTTATCGTGAAGCAAAGAAAAAATTCGAAGAAATTGGATGGCTAGAAGAATCTATGAAATTAATTAATACTATAAAGTTTTATAAGGAAAAACAGGAGAGCGATAATAAATTACGTGCTTTGGAAGGTGCTAAAGTAAAAAAACAGGAGGAAGAATTGCTTCAACAACAATTACTGATCAAACAAGCTAAAGAGGAACGAGAAAGAATACTAAAACAGCGAAGAGAATCTAGAATTCAAAAAGAAAAGAAGGTTTTTGAAATTGAAACTTCAAAAAGTGAAGCTTTTACCTTAATGGATAAAGCAAAAAATGAATTGAATCTAAACAATTTTGACCAGGCGATTGAATACTACAAAGAGAGTGAAGAAATATTTACTGAAATAAGTTGGCAAGAAGGAATTAATATGGTAAAAGATTCCATTGCCATGATTAAAAGAAAAAAGCAATCTTTTGAGCTTGAACAAGCAAGGGTTGAAAAAGAAAGAATAGAACGTTTGAAAATCGAGGACCAATTAGAACAAAAGTTTGCAAAAGCTGAAGAATTGAGAAAGCTCCAACAAGAGGAAAAACGAAAAGAATTATTAAAGGTCCAAAGGGAAAAACAAATGGAAATGGAGATCTCTACTGAGGCTTTCAAGCTTTTAGAACAAGGGACCTCTTTGATGGATGATAGGAAGTTTGAAGAAGCTTATAACGTCTATATGAGAGCACGTGATCTTTTTAATCAAATTTCATGGAAACGCGAGGTATCTCGTATTAATAATGATTTACTGTTTAAATTAAAAAGAGAAAGGCAACAACATGAGGCACTTGAAGCCATTAAAAAGAAAAAGGCTGAAGAGGAAGCCCAGATGGAAAAATTAAGGTTTGAAACTGAAAGAGAACGTCGTGATTTAAGAAGACAGAAAAAAGAAGAAAAGCGTAAACTTGCTAAAAAAGAATTAGATAAAAAAATATACAAGGAGCTCGAAAAAGCGGAAAATCTTATTGAAGAATTTAATTATAATGAAGGAATTATATTGTTGAAACAGGAAGTAGAGAAGTTAGAAAAGTCTAAGAAAGATGAGGAAGTTAAAAGGATCACTGAAATGATTGATGATCTAAAAGAAAAAACGGAAGTTCCATTGGTTTCCTTGGAACCATTAAGTGAAATTGAAAATCTTGAAAAGTTCGAAAACACATATAAAGCGTTAGATAAAGCTCAAGTGTCATTAAGAAATAATCAAGTTATGAAAGCAATATCTGAATTTAACGAAGCTAAGTCTAACCTTTTAGAACTGAAAATTGGTAAAAAATACATCAACCTAATCGATAATAAAGTTAGAGATTTGCAAACAAAATTAGGAAAGAAGCCCGTAAAAGATGATTTGAAAGCAAAAGAAAAAGAGCATGAGGCTGAGATGGAATTGCTTAAGTCTCGAATCGCAGCCAGAAGAGAAGAGCGAAGGAAAAAAGTATTAGATCTCTTAAAAAAGGATTAATTTAATTTATTCTACTAATTTTTTTTTAATTTGGTCCACTAATTTTTTAGATTCTTCTGAATCGGTTAGAAATTCAATATCATTTGGTGAATTAATACCGAGTCCTAATTCTACTGCCCTTTTGATTTGCTCTTGCTCAAATATCGAACCTCTTGTTACTTCTGGGGTGGTTCCAAGAATTCTTAACAAAGCTACTCCTACTGCATCAATAGCGATTTTATCTGTTCCCCCAACAAATACATTTGCTTCTTTTCGTGTTCCTTCCATTGGACCACGATCTACAAAACTTATAATTCCATCCATAATAATTAAATCTGGTTTATAGACAGAATTAATTTCCGCTATCATTTTCCTTTGGTCCTTAGAAGAATGAAGCTCACCCATATATTTTTTGTTCACTAATCCAACTGCATTTTTCAGTGATAAAGTAAAATGACCTCCGTACATATGGGTTTTCATGCAACAAGTCTCCACTATACACTCAGCATTATCATATATTCTCGCAAAAAGAAATCCTTCTTTCCAATGGCAACCTTCGAAATTCTTAAGTACATATTCATCGTCAGGTACATCTGTGAGATCTACTATTTTAAAGTCTAATTCTTCAGCTAGTTTGTATAATCCTTTTAATTCAAAAGTTTCAGAGGTTTTAGCTGGCCCACTGCGTTCTGCTACAGTTATAGATTTTGCTCCCATTTCCTTTATCTTAATAAGTAGTTGCCTAACAGTTTCCATTGAGCTTGAAGCGGGAGGAGGATCAGCAGTATTAAAATTTGGTTTAAAAATTACATTTTTATTAATTACTGGGTTAATATCTAATAATTCCAGAGCTTTGTTTACTCCATCTACACGCTCTTTTGTTGAAATTACAGCTAATTTAGTCATGATATACACCTTTTAACTAAACAAATACTGTGATTAAATTAAATTTATCTAGTTAGAAATTTAAGTTTGAGAGGATAATACGTTTAAAATAAGAAAAAAGAGTATTATGCAAAAAGTTTTTCTTGAATTTCATTATCTATTTCTGGTTTGATAGCACTTGGACTTACATTCCTTTCGATTGATTCTTCAATTAAATATTCTGTTTTAATTAGGTCGCGAATAGCAACACGGATAGCTTCTGAACGATTTGGAAATTTGCTTTCAGCTACTAAAATCTCAAGTACTTTTAAATATGATTCGGGTAAATTTACGGAAATTAATTTTATAATGATTCACCTTAAGTTTTTTGTTTTATTGAATAAATATATATACGAGAGTGATATATTTAAAGGTTTAGTGGAAATTGACCCCAAGAAATCCGACAGAAAAAGTTACTTGCCATAATTTTGAATTTTCTCCTTTAGGATATTTAGAATTTGCAATTGGGGAACTTATTCCAACTTTTTAAACAGTAGTGAAAATTTATGTATGAGCGAAAAATTTTTATATAGGCGTTACATGTTACATATAAAAATCAATAGACTAAAAACTATCTTTAAAAAAATTAATGGAAATTGATATCTTATGGCAACAATCGAAGCTCAATTAAAGGATCACCTAAAAAATGGTGGCGATTGGGAAAAAATGGAGACTCCTATAGAAGGTGTAAGTGTAGTAAAAGTTCCTGCAACAAAATCAAGACCCGCACTCTTACATTTAGAAATTAATCCTTTAAAGGAAGATGGTAAACCAATGAAAAAAAGAGGGTTATTTGTTGGCAGTAAGGAAATGTTAATAAAGTTTAGTGAAGCATTAAACGATGATAAGACATTTCAATTAATTGGAGAACTAGAAAAAATCAACCCGAAAGGTTCAGTAAACGGAAAGACTAAGAAATTAGAAATGTAGACTTTGCCGGTTTTTATTATTTTATTTTTTATTCTTAATATTTTTTTGGGATCACTAAATAAACTCCCCCTCCGAGATTATAGTTTTGAAAGTGGCACCATTTCAATGATACATAATGTTAGAGACTTATAGTGATTTTATGATTTTTGAGGTTAAAGATACTGGAGAATATCTAAGATTAAATATTACGGAAAACAAATTCCGTCAGAACAATGGAAATGCTATATTACATCCTTTACAAGTAATAATTATTGTTAAAGAAGAACTCAGAAGGATCTATTTATGGAAGGGAATCTCATCAACAGTAAGGAGGAAATTTATTGGTTCTAGAGCAGCTTCAGAAATGCAAAAAAAATTGATGAATTCATCAAAATTTCATAGATGTAAAATTATTTCTGTTGATCAGGGAGATGAACCCACAGAATTTCTAAATACTTTTGGTTTCAATAAAATTCCGGTTATCGTTGATAATGAGATCCATATGGAAGCAGATCGATCTAATTCTGAAAGCAATTCATATAACAAGGATAATCGTGGTAAAGAAAAAAGCTTAGAACGTAAAAAGAATGAGGTTATTACGCTAAAATCTCCTAGATTTCCTAGTTATGGGAAATTGAAAAAGATTCAAAGATCTGATAAAATCTTAGAAAAGGTTTTAACCACTGCTGTTCCTGTTAACTTCTCACGTAAAAATATCCTAATTGGTAATAACATCCTCTATGGAGAAATTTTAAAGAAATCAGAAGTATTTAATAACCATTTAGTAGAAAAAGAGTGGGAAAAAATTTCAAACTTTCCACGAGATGTCGTTGAAATCGATGGAGCAAAACTTCGATTTCATATCAATAAAGATTTGGGAGAAATCGATGCAATTGAAATTCTAGAAAAAATTCAAGATCTTGAAAGAAAAAGCAATAACAGGGGTAAACTCGATTATGAGAAACGGACTGTTAAACAATTGAGACAATACTGTCGTGATAAATCTATTAAAATTCCCTCTTCTTATAGAAAAGCAGATATTATTCGTCTAGTTATTGAGCACAAAGAATCATGATAGAAAATGCATAATAGTTATAAATATGAAAAATTAATTCCCCTAGAAGGAAAGCTTCTAGGAGAAGATTCTAACTTTTTTAGGTTGAAACGGAAAAGAATGGATTGAGTTGATAAAAGAATAACTGCGAAATATTCTTAAATTACTTGATAATCTCTAATGTTTATTGAACCACCAAGGATTTCTAATAAGATACCAATTCATGGTATCTAAATTTTAACTCTCCCTTTTCTAAAGATATAAAGATTCTAGATCGGATTGGTTTGAACGATTGTGGGTAGTAAATGTATAATTTTCTAGTAATAACATCATTGGGATCAATATAAATCTTCATAATGAAAGGGGTGACTTTTCATAATATTCCCACATTTTTCCCATTTTTCTACATAAATGTTTGTTAAAATAATGTAGATTTTATCCTTACACTATGGCTGTTTTTCGAAATCGTTTAATTTTTAATTTAGTAATTTATTTATTATTATAACATAGAATATGTAAATAATAAGTGTTAAAAATATGGCACAAGAAGATGGAAAGCACTGCATTGTTTGCGGAAAAGATCAATTTTCTCTTGCTCATGATGAATGGATGAGACGAGCTTTTCCCTTCGTAGAACAAGGGCAGTTAAAGATGTGTGCAGGGTGTGGGGCAAAATATCTAGTTTGTAAATCCTGTGGAGGATTATTTACTCGAGTACACCCAGCATTAGAGAGTTGGGAAGTTAATCAGAAATGTCCCGCATGTGGAGCAGAAGATCCTGATGTAAAGGCTTGGGATGGAACATCCTCTAGACATTTTTAATTAACATTTTATTCTTACACACTCATTAATGAGTGAACCATTCTAAGGGAAATGAAATGCTAATTTTGTAAAATTTGCATATTAGGTTGTTTAAAATTTAATTAATCCTTCGGGAGTGTCGAATTAAATGTTAATCTATAATAGAAAGATTAACATACCTTTGGATATTGTATATGAAAGTCAAGAAAATTTAAATTTAAGTGTATCAATAATTACTTTATTAATTGAAACGAAAAATTCTATTATGACTAATATTAAAGTTGAGATCGCTTCTCCAGAACAAATTGAAGATTTGAAAGATTTAACTAAACTTTTAGTTGAGGGTTTGAATCAAGACTTTGATCCAAAACGTTTTGATTGGGGCATTCGTCGTCGTTTATATGATCCTCTTCAGAGACATGGCATCCTTATTGCGTTAGATGAGGATAATAACGAAGTCGTAGGCATGATTATCGCAGAGCTTCGAATTGATCCATTTGGTTCTTCTGAGGGATATATTAAGCAGTTCTTCTTAAAGGAAGAATATAGAAGAAAAGGAACTGGGCAACAAATGTTAGAAAAAGCTATGGAGCATTTAAAAAGAATTAAGGTGGAAAAGGTTAAGGTTAATATCAAGGATGAAGCGGTGGAAGCGGCAAGTTTGTATGAAAAAATGAACTTTAGAAAGGTATATGAAGTTCTGGAACTAGACCTAACCCATAATGATTGAAGTGGTACCAAATACTTTGTGAATATGAGTATAGAAATCCCCTGGGTCGAAAAATATCGTCCGAAAACTTTTAATGATATAGTAAGTCAAAATATTGCTATAAATCGTTTAAAAGAATTTATTAAAAGCCCCAATATGCCTCATATGATCTTCACAGGGCCTGCTGGGACTGGAAAGACAAGCACTGCTTTAATTATCGCAGAGACTTTCCTTAAGAACGAAGATTTAAGTATAAATCTATTAGAAGTAAACGCTTCGGATACTGTGAGAATAGATTATGTAAGAGATGTTGTAAAAAATTTCGTTAATCAAAATCTTGTTAAAGATGGTTCTTTAAAATTTGTAATTTTAGATGAGGCAGATAACATTCCCGGTCAAGTTCAGCAAGCCCTCAGAAGAATAATTGAGAAAGCTTCGATAAACATAAAATTCATTTTATTATGCAATTATATTAATCGTATAATTGACCCTATTATCTCTCGATGTGCAGTATTCAGGTTTGTTGTTCTTCCGAAGGAAAAGATTATTGACAGACTAATTCAAATTGCCCGAAAAGAAAAATTAGAAATCCCGAAAGACAAATCAGAACAACTCTTCGAGTTGTTGTTTTTTATTTCAGGAGGAGACTTAAGAAAAGCAATAAATACACTACAAATGTCAGTTTCACTAGATTTAATTGGAAATCTGGATTTAGATGAGATTTTAAGAATTTCGGGATTTATGGATAAAAATACATTGGAAAGGTTATCAAATGCACTTCAAAGTAAAAATTATCGAAAATCAAGAGAAATTATAAACTCATTAGAAACATTGGATAGTCGAAACTTCATAAGACAATTATTAGATACCTTACCACGAATTAAGATCGAGCCAAATAAAAATCCTGCATTGATGTCTTTTTTTGGCGAGATTGATTATCGAATAAGTCGAGGTGCAGATGAGAGAATTCAAGTATCAGCACTTTTAGCTGAGATTATAGAGCATTTATAGTAAAATATTCAAATATAAATATGTAACTTAAAAGAGAAAAAAGAGATTTGACTGAGGAAATTCCGATCTGGAGAATTAAATATTACCCAAAGAATCTTGACCAGTTTTGTGGTAGATTAGAAATCAAAAAGGCATTGAATAGCATAATTGGGCAGAGAAACTTTCCTCATATGTTATTCATCGGATCGGAAGGAATAGGAAAAACTACTCTTGCTACATTATTTGCTAAAGAATTCCTTGGGCAATACTATGATGCCAACTTTAAATTGGTTTATGCGAATATTCCCCTAAGTGAAGAAGAGAGAAAACGGGCAAGATCAGAAGCTTATGTCTCAACCAGTAAAATTGGAAGTTTAGCTGGGAAAAGAATAACCACGCCTGCATTTATTCAAGTTAAAGTTAAACCTTTTGTAGAGCTCAAGGTTTTGGGTGATGCACCTTTTAAGATTTTAATTGTTAAGAATTTTGAGGCCCTAGGATCCAATCAACAGGGTTTCAGAAGATTAATGGAAATCTATGGTTCAAATTGTAGAATGATATTAATCACCACTAAAATCTCGAGTATTATTGACCCCATCGCAAGTAGATGTCAAATTTTTCTAATACCTCGCGTAAAATTTGGAAATTTCAAAGAATTAATAAAAGGCATTGTTAAGAAAGAATCATTAGAAATTAAGGAAGAAGTAATAAATATCCTTTATAAGATTTCTGATGGAAGGATTGCCCAAGCGATAGATCTCTTACAAATTAGTAGTGTATCTGGGAATGAAATTGATGAAAATACCTTATTTGAAAATGCTCAGAAATTTAAAAATGACCAGATGAAAAATTTGCTATTAACTGCATTAAAGGGGGATTTTCCTAAATCAAGAGAGTTGGCTCGTAATATTGTTTCTAATTATAAATATAGTGTTCATGAAGTTTTTAATAACCTGCTTATAGAAATTAATAAACTGCCCTTAAGTGAATATGTTAGATGTAAAATAATAGATTTTATAGCTGATGCAGACTTTAGGGCGGTCGATGGGAGAGATAGTGATATTCAAATATCTGCTTTATTATCAAAATTATGTTTATTTAGTGAGTATTTGTAGGTGAAACAAATGTCTAATGCTGTAGAGATGCCATGGGTGGAAAAATATAGACCAAAGAGTCTTCAAGATATGGCGCTACCTACAGCGAGAGTAAGTGGTCAAAGGGTAAAACTCGATGAAGAGTTAATCAAATTCTTGCAAAACTTTTTCAAAACAAGGAATAAAATAAATCAAGAAAATATAAAAATTAGAGCGTATAATAAAACAGTTATAGAGAAAGAGCAAAAAGAAGAGTTAAAAATCAATATAGATCAAGCAGCACTTTTATTGGAGGGCCCTCCAGGAATTGGTAAAACATCCATAGTATATGCGCTTGCTAACGATTTCAATATGGAAGTTGTGGAAACGAATGCTTCTGATACACGAACAAGGGCAACGTTAGAAAAAAGGTTAAAGGAGACCACAAAATCCAGAGGAATAATGGATTTCATTACTCAATCCAAGGAAAAACTTATACTTATTGATGAAATAGATGGTATTTATGGGGTTCAGGATCGTGGGGCTGTTCCAACTATCCTCGATCTGGTCGAGAACACTCAATTCCCAATCATTATGTGTTCTAATGAATACAAAACAAACCTACAACCTCTGTATAATAAAATTCGTAGATTTGAGGTAAATAGATTAGCTAAAAATGAAATTTTAAAAATAGTTCATAATATCCTCAAAAAGGAAAATATCACCCAGCTTAAAAATGGAGATCTGGAATTAATTGTTGAAAAGAATAACGGAGATTTACGAGGAGTTATAAATGATATCCAAGGTATTAGTCAAGGTAAAGTCGAAGGTAATATTAAAGAATTAATTCTTAGTTTACGTCGGGATTCCTTAGAAGAAATTTTTTCTTTAATAAGAGATTTATTTCGTGTCTCCTCCTTAAAAGAAGCTCGAAATTTAACTGATAAATCTGATGTTGATTATAACTTCTTGTATAAATGGGTAAATGAGAATCTTCCCACCTTCATAAAAACTAATAAAGAGCTTGTTGATGCTTTTGAGAATTTATCTATAGCAGATGAAATTTTTGGAAGGATCCGAGTTAATCAATATTGGGGGTTGTTGCCCTATTTCTTTGACCTTTTTGCAGGAGGTGTGGCGTTATCTAGAACAGAATCACCTGAAATTAAGGGTTTTCGAAGGGTAGTTTTCCCTAGATATTCTACCGGAGGATATTTCTCTTTAACTAACACTCAAAAAGATTTGGTAGAAAAATTAAATAAGAAATATGAGATTTCCTCCATTGATTTCATCCAAAATTTACTCCCGTTTTTGAAAATCTTAAGTGGATCTTCAAGGAAACAGCTTAAGAACATAAGTGATTGGTTGGATTTAGATGCTAAGGAAAAAAAATTGTTAAAATAATAGGATTTCTAACTTTCCTCCAAAAATGAGTAGATAAAATAATAAGTTCCCTGTATTATATAGATTAATATATAAATTCTTTAAATGTTAATTTGAAAGTTATAATGGAGATATGATTTCTTTATAAGAGATTCCTAATTTTTATAAGAATATATACCAATGTGAATAATAACAAGAGTTAGTTCTACCCATAACGTTAAAAAAGAATTTCTGACTTCTCCTAGTAAAATTTTATTGAGGTAAAGAAAAAAAATGTCGGAAATGAAACCAGGAGAAATTCAGACCGTCAGAAATAGAAAATCTCAACTAACAACCCAAGTTGCAGGAGGTGCAATCTTTGGAGCGTTGTCTGCAGTAGTTGCTTTTGTGCTCTCCCCACTTATTAACGCTTCTCGAATTCCAGGATGGTTAATTGCAATGTTCGATCCAACTTCGTGGGTATGGATAATTTGTTTCTTGATATTTGGTCTGTATGCAGGACTATTAAGTTGTGTGACAGGCTCTATTGGATTATTAATTATAGATCCTAGTGGATGGGTGGGTCCAATTTTTAAATTCTGTGCCACGGTACCCTTGATAATAATACCATACTTCCTTTTCAAACTGAAGGAAAGTCAAAAGTTAAAAGATCCAAGAAAATTTGTGATCAGCGGAATAACCAGCACAGCAGTAAGGATTGTGATAATGGTACCATTAAACTTACTCTTTTTTGCTACGATTTGGTCTGATTACTTTCTATTTATGAATCTTGAAGTTATTGGTTTTGCTAACATTACAGGTTTATCGGCAGTTTTGATTTTTACACCTATCATTAATCTGTATACCAGTGCTTTGGATCTTGTTGTACCCTATTTGCTTGTATTTCTACCCAAATTAGATGAAAAATTTGAATTTTGGTAATTTTTTTTCTCTTTTTTTTTATTTTTCATTCAGAGAAAACAACTAATTTTGAAAAATTAGGAGATCCTCTTAAATAAATTTACATTTAAATATTAATCAATATTTTATTTCGAGGACATATTTATGACATCAGGAAGAAAGTATGAGGATATTATTGCTAAGAGTGAAGCTGGAATCTGTACGATAACTCTCAATCGTCCGGAAAGACTCAATGCGATACAATATCCAACTATATTGGAAATTTTAGATGTGTTTGAATCTATAATGAAAGATAATTCTGCTAGGGTGATTGTTTTTAAAGGAACAGGGAGAGCATTTTGTTCTGGTGATGATTTAGTTAGTATGGGTCCTGACGATTTTCCGCCGCTTGATCCAAAATATAAATTACCCCATCATAAACTAATATGCCAAATAAGAGAGATTGAAATACCTGTTATTGCTCAGATACATGGGTATTGCTTAGGAGCAGGATTCGAGTTAGCACTTGCTTGTGATTTTAGAATAGCTGCGAACGATCTTGAAATGGGAGACCACCGTACTAGACGAGCGATTTGTATGTTGCACGGAGCAAGTTGGTTTCTTCCGAGATTAATAGGATTGGCAAGAGCAACAGAAATAGTTTTTACTGGAAAACATTTAGATGCAAAAGAAGCGTTAGAAATTGGTTTAGTTAATAGGGTCTATCCAGTTTCACAGTTTAATGAAAAATCTAAAGAATTCATTCAAAGAATTGCAGAAATGCCTACAAAATGTCTGGGCTATAACAAAGCTATGTTCAACTATTCATTTATTAATGATCTTACAAGTTCCTTGCAAAATGAATTCAACTTGTTTACTACAAATATGAGGACATATGATTCCAGAGAAGGTCATAGATCATTTCTTGAAAAAAGAGACCCAGAGTTTAAAGGGAAATGATTTTTTTATGTTTAAATTTAAAATATAATAATTATTTTCATTGATATGGAACTCTCTAGAGGAATACAAGAATTACTTCATAATGATGCGTTAGATCGTTTTTTACGGTATGTTAAAATTTGGACTACGTCTGATGTAACTAAAGAAACGGTGCCAACCACGAAGAATCAGCTAGATTTAGGGAAATTATTGGTTGAGGAATTAAGTGAGCTAGGTCTTGAGGATATTACTCACGATAAATATGGTTTTGTGTATGCTTTTCTTCCCGCTAGCAAAGGATTTGAAGAAGCGCAGTCTATCGGCTTATTAGCTCATTTGGATACTTCTCCTGCCGTGACTGGTAAAGATGTTAAGCCCGTGATTCATAAGAATTATAATGGGAAGGTTATTAAATTTAAACAAGATAGCGATTTGATCTTAAATTTTAATGATTCTCCTCATTTAAGAGATTATATTGGACTTGATATAATTACTTCTGAGGGAGATACTCTACTCGGTGCTGATAATAAGGCAGGTATCGCTGAAATTATGGCTGCTTGTGCTGCATTTACTAAATTTCCAGAATTAAGCCATGGTCCATTAGTTGTATGTTTTACACCAGATGAGGAAACTGGAATGGGGATCTCTAAAGTTGATAAAAAAAGATTACCCGATATATGTTATACTGTAGATGGCGGCAAGATGGGGGAATTAGAATATGAATGCTTTGATGCATGGAGAGCCGAATTTCGAATTTATGGTTTAAGTGTCCATCCGGGTTATGCAAAAAATAGGATGATCAATTCAATACAAATGGCGAGTATGTTTTTTAGTGACTTTCCGGAATTAGAAACACCAGAACACACAGAAGAAAGGGAAGGATATTACCACCTAACAAGAATGGAAGGATCGGCAGAAAAAACTACAGCTAGAATGATAATTAGAGATTTTGATATTAAAAAAAATCAAAAACGTATGGATTTTATAACAAATTTAAAAACCAAATATGAAACTCGATATCCCGGATTAAAGATTGAAGTAAACTTTACCCATCAATATCAAAATATGCTTCAATTCATTGAGAAAAATCCGAGAATTGTAGATTTAGCAGAAAAAGCGATAAAAAAAGCAGGTATAGAAGTTGATATTCGCCCCATCAGAGGAGGTACAGATGGAGCTCGATTAAGCGCAAATGGTATACTTACACCGAATTTATTTTCTGGAGGATCATTACATCATTCACGGAAGGAACACATTCCTACTTTAGCATTGCAAAAAGCAGCTGAAGTATTAATATACTTAGCAGAACTGTGGACTAAAGAATAAAACTACTAATTAAGCCTTCTCATTTTTTTTAATTATCTTGGAGAAATCAGTTATCGCAAACACAATTATGAATATTAACAAAAGAATAGTTGTATATAAGAATGCCCAGGTGAATGTAAAAGTATCATAAATAAAACCAAATAGTAAGGATTCTCCTAATGAGATGATGCCTACAGAAAGATAATAATATCCATATGCTCGCCCTCTCTTATTTTTACCTGCTAAATCTGCGATATAAGCCCTAGATATCGGATCTACCGAGGCTAAATAAACCCCATAAAGTACATACATAATTATAATAACTATCAGTGAGAAATAGGAAGGAATAATCGGGAAAGCTAAAACAATGCAAGTAAATAATAGCACAGATAATCCCATAATAATAACTGGTTTACGGCCGATTCTATCAGACAATGAACCTAAAATAGGTGAAAGAAACATGTATATCAGATTTGTGAGTAAATAAAAAATGGGTATAAGAAAAATGAAGCCAGGAAAAAGATAACCCGTGGATCTTGCTTGTAAAAAGGCAATATCTAAACTCGCAAATTCAATTACTCCAAGAATTATAATAAGTTTAATAAAACGTCGATCAATTTTGTCTACTTTAGTTTCTCCATAATATTTTAGTTTAGTTTCATCTAATTTTGTAGGATCAACGTCTTTAATAGAAAAAATCAAGATTATGGCACAAATACCAGGGAAAATAGAAAAAAAGATAATTTGAGAGTAAGTATAAGCCCAAAATAAAAGGAGAAAAGCTAATAGCGAACCAACAACTGCTCCTGACGTATCCATAGCCCGATGCATCCCAAAAGCTTTTCCTTTTTCTATAGCATAATAAGAGATTAAAGTATCACGTGAAGAAGTTCTAAGTCCCTTCCCAAATCGATCCACAGCTTTTAAGCCCAAAATTGTTTGCCAAGAAGGACTTATTGATATAAACGGTTTTGAAAGGTTTGATATTGTGTAACCAGCAACTACAAATGGTTTTCTCTTATTTATCTTATCACTTGCCCATCCTGAAATGCCTTTTAAAATGTTTGATAGAGCGGTGGTTATTCCAGCTATCAAGCCTAAAATAAAGGCGGGATTCTTTTCAACCAAATCTAAAACGAAGAGAGGTAAAATACTTTGGATCATCTCACTAGAAATATCAGTAAAGAAAGATACTAAACCCATAATAAAGACCGGTATTGAAACGCCTAAAATTAGCTTTCCTGCTGAGAAAGGCTTATTATCTTCACTCATGTTTTAAATAATTTTTTTAAATCGAATAAATATTATAAAAATAATTGAATAAAATAAATTGTGATTCCAATGGGAGAGGAAAAAAAGACTTTAAATGTGATTGATCAGACAATTCAAGCAGCCGAATCAAGTTTCAAGGATTTTATCGAAGTGTTAGAGGCTTCAAGAACCGCACTATTAACTCTTGAAAAGGATAAAGAAGAGTTGAGCAAAGAAAAAGAAATTTTACAAAAGGAGAAACTTCAATTAGAGGAAGAGAAAATAAAGTTAGAAAATGAGACTAAGCAACTAGAAGTTGATAAGAAAAACTTAGAAGAAGCAACTAGAAAGTTAGAAATAGAAAAACAAGAAAGAGATCAAAAAATTGGTTCAATGACAGAAGAGCAGATGAGATTATTAGAGGAATATCAGAAGGTTAAAGTTGAATTATCAAAATTTATGAAGGTTGCTGAAGAAGCTGAAGAAGCAGAATATAATTTTGAGAGAGTTCGTGCTTTGCTTTCGATTTATACTGTTTTAGTCTCTGAGATATGGGGTGGTCAACCCCATTATAGAATACTTCTCACCTTACATGGGGATAAAGAACAAATGACTAGAGATGAGATTAAAACTACCACGGGGATAGGGGGTGCTTTTGTACTACATTCAATCCAAGAATTAGCTAAAGTAGGACTTATAGAATATGACATAGATACAGGAGTCGCAAAACTTAAAGAAAGATTATTTCCAAAAAAAGCGTTAGAGGAAAAGAACTAGTTCAATTTGACTTCTTTAATCATTGTCTCTCAAGGAATTCTAAGACCTCTTTCTTAAATGTTTCATCTTCTACAACATTCAAGTGATTTTTATAAGGTATTCTGACTAATCTAGCACCAGATATTGCATTGGCAAGTTTTCTATCACTTGCTACATATGGGAAATCATTTTCACCATTTATAATGATAACAGGGATGTCAACCTTAACTAAATCATCACCCCCAAGTTGGATGGGGTAACCCTCGGGCCACATTTGTAAAGCAGATAAAGCCAGTGCTTCACGATCGTTATTTAGGTTAGAATCAACATAATCCCGATAAGCTCTTCCTAGACGAGTAGTGATATGAGAAATATCTTCTGCTCTTAAAGCTTCAGCTATAAAGCGTGCATCCTTACTTTCTTCAGTCTCATCACCTATACCTCCTAAAATCATTGAAGAAAATCTCTCTCTATGATGACCGAGAAGAAAAACCGCCATAAAGGCTCCCATAGAATAACCAAATACATCTGCTTTTGTTATATTCAGATGATCCATCAAGTTTAACACATCTCGAGCCATAGTACTATAGCTATAAACCTTTTGATCATGTGGTTTTTCGCTTCGGCCATGACCTCGACAATCTATAGCTATCACCCTTCTTATCGACTGAAGTGGTTTCACCCACCCAGTTTCTACCCAACCATGGTTTATATCAGAACCCCAACCGTGTATCAAAATAAGAGGTTTTCCTTTACCAAATGTTTCATAATAGATTTGTATACCATCTGAAAAAAAAAATTCTTTCAAAATTCTTCTTCTACTAATATTTTTTAGGTTTTTTTGGCTTGAGCACTTCAGGATTTTTAATTTCTAATCCTGCATTTACTCCCCTATCTTCAATGATTATTATGTCACTTTTTTTATCAATAAGTTTTAGCTTTATTTTAGAGTTGATACTCTCTGCAATATGACCAGACATTACCCCTTCTTGAGGAGCTTTTAAAATTCCTAAACCAATTCCTTTTTTAGCAATCTCAAAATGAAGACGATATTTCTTATCTTCAACAATAACATGAATTTCATCAGTGTGGATTTCTAAGTATTTTACTTTTGCCCTAGTATACGTAGCAAATTTATAGAAATCTCCTTCATACCATAATGCACTTAGAAACCCAGTAAAATTCATACCAAGAAATGGTATTTTAGCTATTGAAAACATAAATGAGAGATTAGGATTTGTAAAGTGATTTGATTGAGTCCAAATCCATGAGCTAGGGAAGGATTTACCCCAATCTTTTTCGATATAACCCTTTCCTTTACTAAAATCAATAATCTCTCCATTGATGGTTATGGTACCTTTAATTTCGTGGTTCATGCTAACCATTCCATGGTAAGTCTCCATAAAGGGCATATAAGAAAACCACCCCATTACTCCAGGTTGTAAAAACTTTTTAGGCCAAGGAACAGGGTCGAAATATTGAAGATCACCGTTAATTTCATAATCATCCTGAGCGATATCAAGATGAATTCGATCCATTGAAAAAAAGTTCTTTCCTATTCGAATTTCATATTTCTTATTTGAAAGATTTTCGAACTCTTCTAAAGGAAATCTAAAGTAATCCGCAGTAGCTTTAATCCCATCTAAATATTGGATAAAGGCATGAGAATCTTTTTCTTTTTTATTTAATGCTATAGCTGGGATAAAAGCATATATGTGATTTGCTGATTTATCCACTATTTTATGGTACCATCCTTCAAAGTAATATTTCTTTTTTAAATTTCCTTGAAATGTACTAGGATTGCTTCTTTTTCCCATAATATCCCCATTTAATGATCAAATTGTAATATATTTATAGTTTTTTGTTTGAAAAATGGAGTTATAGATGTACTACTCTGTTAAAATTTTTAACATTTTGAGTAAATTGAGTAATGTTCTTATTCCATGTATCTTTATCTTTCGAGTTATCCAAAGTTTAACGATCCCCAACATAGAAATTCGATTCATGGCAAGGCCTAGAAATATTTGAGTATCCATCTCTAAATATGCATTCCAACCAATCTTTTTTTTGCTCAAGTTTGTTCTTGGTTTATTTTTAATACTCTTAACTCTTACAAGCCCATTTTCAGTAATAATCAATGCCGCATATTTTAAATTGGATGCGTTTAAGAGAATTCTAACATTTTTATTCGCGAATTGTTCCTGGAATTTTGGATTTTCATTTAACGGTTGGAGGACACTATTGATTAAAACTGCAAATCCTCTTAATTTTTCCTGCTCACTGTTTACATCTGCCATCTTTAACCTCCTTGACCTGAAATATAAAATCCACTATCTGATATATTTTTAGGATCAAAAGCTTCTTTAATTTTCCTTAACCATAGATGATAATTGGACATATGTGGGCCATAAAGCTCATGCATTCGATCTCCCTCCACAAAAAATGGTGCACCAAGGTGTTTTATTAAGTCTAATTGATTACTTCTTTCCATATATTCAGCCATACCATTCACGCTTTGCTCATCGGTTTGATCAAAAAATGTGAGTGCTTCTAAGTGAAAATAATGCCCTGATTCATAGGAGGTCATCCATGCCCCTTCTCCAAAATCGTTAGCTATAACACCTTTCTCGATATATTCTTTCTTTAAAGGAATTGTCATCTTAGCGCTGCGAAGACATAATGCTGCTGTATCAGCCCCACCTTCTGATGACTGAAATCCACCAGTTGCAATAAATCCATGTAATCCTAAATTGGAACGTAGTGCTTCCCCATAGAAGATAGAATTTGGTGTGTAAATTGATCCAATAATATTTTTCAATTTCAATTCTTTTAATAAGAGTTCCATTACCTTTTGCTTATAATCGAATTCTCTTTGGGTACGGGCGGTAATTAAGACTACTAAGGGAGCTTTCATACTTCCTAATGCTAATTTATCCATCAGACTTTCTATTGAGTTCGAGAAAATAGCCATTATTGCATATCCGCATAAATAACTGCACATGAATGATATTTCTTCTTCTTCCACCCTAAGCATAGCGGTTTCGAATTTTTTAAAGCTCCCACAATCCATTATGTATAATTTCATGAAATCTGGAATTTCAAAATTATAATTTGGGGAAATCCCATTGACTATAAAATCAGTTTTACAGGGATATGAAAACAGCTTTACAGCAACTTTAGTAAAGATGCCCAAACCGGATTTTGTACCAGCCCATCCACGCATGACTCCCCTTAAACTCGGACCAGGTCCATCTCCATGAAACCAATCCGGATCGTTTTTCAAACCGTATGATCCTAATTTCATAATTTCTCCATCGGGTAATACCCATTCCACGCCTAACACGTTTCGAGCGCTATGACCTGTAGAAGGAGAAGTAAAACCTGGTCCATTCATACTTGTAGCGCTAGCTAAGGGAGAAACCATCGGTCCAGCCCCAGGCATATGACAGTTTAGACCGTATTTCATTATTTCGGCTTGAAGTTGAGCTCCACTAACATATGGTTCAATAACCGCATAAAGGTTATTCTTATCGACCTTTATGATTTTATTCATTCTTCGAAGATCTACAATAATCGAGTTTTCTGAAGAAGGTTGATTCCAAGGTCCTAAACCAGTTGATTGTGCCTTGAATTGAATTTCATATTTATTACACAATTTCACTATATTCTGGACTTCTTGGGTAGAGGAGGGTAAAATGACAGCTCTCGGTACATATGAAAAAGGGATTGGCTCTTTACCCTCCATATAATTAAAAATTTCTGTACACCAATTATATGCATAAACGTTGGTAATAACCTCACCATCGTTTATATTTTCAACACCTACTACGTTTTCAAACTCTTCATAAATTTCTTTGCTTAAAACCACTTAGGTGACCTCCATTGATGAGTTTTTAACGAATTTATATGGAGATTCCAGTGCCATTAAGATAATCTCACTTATGTCATAAAATTTTAAATGAGAACCCCTTTCCTTTATCCCATCAGTTAAATTAGTTTTACAAAAAGGACAAGAAGAGGATATGATTTCTGCTTTTGTGGCCTCTGCTTCTTCTATACGAGTTTTAGCAGTTTTAAGGGCAAATTCTGGAAACGCAGATTTCACACCACCTCCTGCACCACAACAATATGTGTATTCCCGATTTCTTTCCATTTCGATAAGTGATAACCCTGGAATTTGATTTAAAAGATCTCGTGGTGATTGATAAATTCCATAAGTACCACGTCTTTTAGGCTTTTCTGGTATATTGATTGACACTAAAGGCATCATCTGTAAAACATCACCGTCCCAATCTTCATAAGGTTCGGAGTTACGGCCTAAATGACAGGGATCATGATATGTAACACTGTATGGTACTTGAGTAGTGAATTTAAGCTTAGATGTTTTGATTAATTCAGTAAATAATTCAGTAGTATGAAGCACGTTAAAGTGAAATTCTCTTTCTAAAGGATAATCCACTTTGAATACGTTATAACAACCAGCACAACTAAATATTACTCTTTCAACATTGGCTTTTTCTATATTATCAATATTTTTGTTTAGCTGATCTATAAACGATGATTTATCCCCAGTTCTTAAAATTGGACTCCCACAGCAAGATTCATTTCCCTCAAGAATTTTAAAAGGAACTTTAGCAATATTTAATACTCGGGTGGTAGCAATAGCTATCTCCTTCCTTCTATATGAAGAAGTACATCCAACAAAATATAACGTTTTAGCTTTTGGATCGATCTCTACATCTTTAGGGATCCAATCCAATCTCTGTTCGTGGGGTTCATTATAGGGATTATTGTTCCTTTTTATTGCTTCAATATATTGTTTTTGGGAGGGCATTGGACCAATTCCTATGGAGACTAGCTTTTCTCTAAGTTTACTGATGATTTCAAGCGGTTCCAAGGTATTTAAAAATTTACATGACACAGCACAACCCCCACACTCAGTACATTTATACACAATATCTCGTAATTCTTCTGTAGGTTTCAGCCTGCCCATTTCTAGAGCTAAGGCAATGACAATTCGACCACCAGCACTGTAAGCATGGAAATTAAATAAATCAATAGAGGGACAAATAGAAGCGTATTTTTGACTTTTTATTTGAAGCTGGGGAATCCACTTACATATCGAACAGCGAAGACAACGTTTTATCATTTGCTTATATTCTATTTCATCCAGAGAAATAAATATCCCCTTTAATTCTCAAAGGTCTATAATATTAAATAGTAAATATTTTTTGCTTAAAATATTTGACTTAACAGGCTTATTCGATTTCTAAAAGTTGTTCCCAAAATTCCTTAATCCGTAATTCTTTATTTACTTTTATTGTCATTGCAATTTTTTTAAGTACCTCATTAATTGCCTTTGATTGTAAATAATGGGAATTTGGAGTAATCGCACAAAGCATAAATGTGTCTATGCCGTTATAAGAAATTCCTTCATCCAATTTTTCCACTAAGGCATAGGCATCTACTAGATCCCTAACAACCCGTATTGTAAACTGATTTGTTGCTGATAATTCTTCAAACTTGTAGATTTTTATAAGTGTAGCATATAATTGAGATGTGAGTTCTTTAAGATTTAGAGAAGGAATTTCATTTTTAGGAAAGAAATCTTTTATCTCTGGACCAACTTCACTGTTCCAAACTAAATAAAATATATAGAAAAAGTCAGCTCTTCGATGTTGTTTTAAATTAGGCTCCTCAAATTTTAATAGCTCCTTTAATTCTTGTTCAATCATTTTGGAAGTCTTTCTAGATTCAATAATCCTCTCAATAGTTTTTTCGATTCGGTCTAAAAATTCTTGAGTCTTAAATGGTTTTGTTATGTAATCATCCGCTCCCAGTAATTTTCCAAATCTTACATCATCAGGTTCTGTTTTTCCAGATAGGAAAATAAATGGTATTCTTGACCATTCTGGGTTTTCTGATACCTTCATATAAAAATCATACCCGTCCATTTCGGGCATTAAGATATCACTAATTATAAGATCTGGGAGGTGATCAAGTTTTGAAAGTGTGTCCAATCCTTCTCTGCCATTGAAAGCAAAAAGTAATTTGTATCTATTCATCTCTAAAAAGATCTTTAGGTTTTGGACTAGTGCTTTATCATCTTCAATTAGGAAAACGGTAGGCTTCATATTTAAAACTCACTTGATTTGAATTATGATAGTATGACTCTTCTATAATAATAGAATGAATATTTAACATTTATGAAAATGAAAATGATGAAAAAATTACTATTTTATAATAGCTTTTTTAGCTTTCAAAGCATAAGACTCCAGGATTCAATACATTATTCGGATCAAAGATTTTTTTGATTTTTTTAAGTGCAGTTTGAGTTGAATCCATATGATGATTAAAGATTTCTTTTGCCCATAATCCATAGGGTCTATTAAAAAAAGCACCACTATTGATGAGTCTGCTACTAAGACTTAAAAACATAGCCTCAACCTCTTTAACAGTTTTCTGGTCTTGTTTATCAAAATAAATATCGAATTCGCAATGATATGATGTTCCTTGGTTGATGGCTTGGATATATACTCCAAGATTCTCTTGAATTTCATTTTCTACAAAAGAAAGATATCCAGGTATTTTTTCAAGACTCGTAATGAAGAAAATGTCTTGAAATCCCCCGTTTAGTCTTGTCCTCCACGGAAGGGAGGTTGAATTGGATAAAGCATTCATAAGTTCCCTTTCGGTGATACTACTCTCCTTTTTCAAATGTTCAAGTTTTAATTCAATTATAATCTCGTCAATATCTCCTTCTTGATACATAATTTTATCAGTAGCTAATTTCCCTCTTCCTCCTAAAACATAAATTAAATTCCATTTAGATAATCTCCTAGAGATTTCTATTATATCAGAAGGTTTTTGCCTAATTAAACAGGCTAAGTTTAAATTGTTTAAAATGATCATTTCATCAGAAAGGCGGTATTTTAGTAATAATTGCTGCAGTTTCAATAGATCCTGAATATCATCGGATTGGAGATGAACAACTTTTTGTTTTGTAGGCATTAATTCCAATTTAAGTGTTGCCCATGTCACAATCCCTAAACTTCCTTGAGCGCCTTGCAATAGCCTAAATGGGCTGAATTGGGTTGGACCCATCGGATTAGTCTGGGCCTGACCGGATTTTTTTTGTTGCTTTAATGTTCCAGGTCCAGCAGCAGCTCCTGTTCTAAATAAATCTCCCGTTCCAAAAACAACTTCAGTACATAATAACGGATCTGAACTGTCCCATTGATAACGAGGGATAGATATAGGTACCCTTTCCAAAGCTGCCGTAAGCACCGATTTTCCATCTCTAGGGTGAAGCGGTAACATGATCCTTAAACCCTTCCTCTTAAGAATTGGGATTAGTTGATTAAATACAACTCCCGGCTCAACCATTATAACTCTATTTTTCCTATCAATACTGAGAATTTTATTCATTTTTGAAAGGTTTAGAATAACCGTATTTTCATTCTGTGGTACAGTATCCCCATGATAATGAAATTGTGAGCTGGAACTTATGGGAATTACTGAAAAACCGAGATAATTCGCGAGTTTTAAAATTTTTTTTATTTGTTTTGTTTTTTGAACCCATACTACAAATTTTGGTTTTTTTCCTTGAACAAAGCTTAGATCCTTTGAATAACTTTCTAAAATCTCTTTATCATCTGTAATATGTTTTTTCCCACTTATCTTTACAAGGTTTATATATATCTCTTCTACGCTCATATTTGATATAACCTATTAAAACCCGATAGTTTCAAAAAATATTTCTCTTAATTAAGATGTTTTGTTTCAAAAAATTAAAATATAAAACAACCAAATCTTAAAATAATTAAGGTGAAGAAAATGTATAAAAAAATCTTGTTAGCTACAGATGGCTCTGAACATGCTCACAATGCTACTAAAAAAGCAGTCGAGTTTCAAAAAATATGGGATAGTGAAGTTGTAATTATTCACTCAATTAAAGATAATAGAGTTCCCTCAGAGATTTATCCAAATATAGAAACATTGTATTCAAAATATAGTAGTATTGAAGAAGTATATAAAGAAGCAGGGAATAGGCTCCTTAATAAAACGAAGAGAATGTTTGGCGAAAACCAATCATCCGTTGAAATTCGATTAATTGAGGATGAATCCCCTGAAGATTATATTAGACGAGTTGTAGAACAAGAGAATTTTGATCTCGTTATCTTGGGAAGTAGAGGACAGCATTCAAAGGTAAAGAATGTTCTTTTAGGAACGGTTTCTTCTAAAGTTTCTAAAAATGCTCCCTGCGATGTTTTAATAGTTAAATAACTTTCCAGAAAAATATATGTGAGATATTTTACTCTTTATTATATTTAAATTTAATAAATAAAAACGAAAAATATTAGTCTTAAAAATGAGATTTGTTGATTTGAGTTTGGAAATTAAGGAGGGATTAGGAGATATTCCAGCTGAGTATAAATATCTTGAAGATAATTTATCTGCTAAAGTTAAACATACAGATCATAAAGAGAATATACCTACAATGCTTAGTTCATTTCCAGGTATTACTTCCGAAGATTTACCTGATGGGTTAGCGTGGGCTGACGACTATTTATCATTAGGAGTGCATATGGGTACCCATATGGATGCTCCGTGGCATTACCATCCCACCAGTGAAGGTAAAAAATCAAAAACTATTGATGAGATCCCACTCGAATATTGTTTTAATGATGGGGTTGTGTTGGATATGACTCACAAGGAAGTAGGGAAATTGATAAGCGTTAAAGATATTCAAGATGCTCTTCAAAAAATAAATTACAAGCTAAAACCATTAGATATTGTATTGATCAGGACAGATGCTGATAAATTATGGGACACGTTAGGATACTGGACAGATTATACTGGTGTGGGAAGAGAAGGAACAATTTGGTTAGTAGATCAAGGTGTTAAAGTGGTGGGTACTGATGCTGCCGGTTGGGATAGACCCTTTCATTTTCAAGCTAGAGAATTTCGTGAAACAAAAAATAGGAGTTTGATCTGGGAGGGCCATTTTGCTGGAATTGAGCGAGAGTATTATCAAATGGAGAAATTGACCAATTTAGATAAACTCCCACCTTATGGTTTCAAAGTTAGTTGCTTTCCTATTAAAATCTTAGATGCAAGTGCGGCATGGGTGAGACCAGTTGCAATAATTGAAAAACCAGACGTTATTGTTGAAAGATATGATACTAAAACAGCTTTAACCACATCGAGAGAAACTGAAGATATACTTGAGATTAACAAGGATAAAGCGATTGTTGTTAAAAATTTGGTAAAAAAGTTTGATAATATTACAGCAGTTAATGATTTAAGCTTTGAAGTAAAAAAAGGAGAAATATTCGGACTTTTAGGCCCAAACGGCGCTGGGAAAACTACCACTATTAAAATTTTAAGTGGCTTGATAAGTGCTACAAGTGGAGATGCATTTATTGAGGGATATAATGTAAAGAAAGATATTAATAAAGTGAAAGAAATAATTGGTGTATGTCCTCAACAAGCAGCAATCTATAAGTTTCTTACAGGTCGGGAGAATCTTGAATTGTTTGGAAATCTGCATACAATGAATAAAAATGAACTAAAAGAACGTGCTGATAAGCTTTTAGAAGCAGTGAATTTTACAGAAGCTAGTAAACGAAAATCAAAGGGATACAGTGGTGGTATGATTCGCCAAATAAATCTATTAATTGCTATCATTAATAATCCAAAGATAGCATTCTTAGATGAACCTACAGTTGGAATGGATCCACGAGCCCGCAGAGCGACTTGGAATTTTATAGGTTCTCTGAAAAAAGAAGGTAAGACCGTGATTCTGACAACTCATTATATTGAGGAAGCAGAGGCTCTTAGTGATAATGTAGCCATTATTGATTATGGTGAATTAATCGCTTACGGTCCTCCTAAAGAATTGATGGAAAAGTATGAATCAAAAAATCTGGAGGATGTTTTTATGAAGATAACAGGTAGAAGAATATTGGAGGGGGTATAATTGAATTTCCAAAGAATTCTTGCTTTAGTAAAATTGAACTTAAAGAAAATATTGAGAGAACCAGCTTATCTTTTTTTGATGATTTTATTCCCAGCTATGCTTACACTAGTATTCGGACTCGCGTTTGCAGGGATAAACAGTGGTATACCTGGAGTGAGCCAATTTGAGGTTATGGCACCTGGATTATACGCTTATGCTTGTATTTTTATTATAATGATTGTAGCTCAATCCTTCAGTGATGATAGAGCAGAAGGATTACTAGAGAGAATCAATACCACCCCTACAACTTCAAGTGAATTTATGGGAAGTCATCTTATTTCAAACACAATTATAAGTCTCATTCAAGTCGTAATCGTTGTAATATTGGCGTTTCTATTAGGATTCAGACCAGAAGGCACTGTTCTTGGACTTTTATTTGCTTTTATATTCATAACTTTTCTTTCAATATGCTCTGTAGGTCTTGGATTGATTACTGCCACTATTGCGAAAAGCTCAGGAGCTGCAACAGGATTATCATTCATCTTCATTCTACCGCAAATGTTTTTTGGAACTTTCGTTCCAATAACTCCCATAACTCAAGTCATAGCCTATTTCTTACCCAGTTATTATGTCACAAATGCATTAACATCAATTTTTAATGGAGCACCCATATCGAGTTCCAACATCCTAATTGATTTGGGCTTAATTATAATAATAAGCATTATAATTGTCGCTGTCGGAATACTACTCTTTAAAAAATATGGCAATAGATAATTCTATTACAAATTCTTTATTTCTTTGTTTTGCTATGAGGTTCGAATCAATTTAGCAAGAATATCTAAGGTTGACCATAAAAAGTATAAATCTTTTAAGGATAGTTTTTATATTTCCTATTAAGATTAAATTAATTCTTTTGGGCGAGAATAATTGAATGTAGTTAAAAGCACTAATCCAATTGTTTGGGAATCAGGAAAGGTTAATGACTATTTACATCTAGTTGATCTTAAGCAATTTGGGATGCCAAATGCCTGTTCAATTTTTATAGCAGAATTTAATGAAAGCGTTGTAATTATTGATTGTGGAACGTCTATGGATACAAGAAAAATTTTGGGATACATAAAGCAAAATGATATCCAACTAGATCAAGTTAAATATATTGTAGCTTCACATTATCACTTTGATCATATAGGGGGTTTATGGAAATTATATGAAAATGTAAAGAAATCGAATCCTGAGGTTCAAATTTTCGCGAATTTACTAACTATGCAGAGACTTAACAATTTCGAAAATGAATCTCATTTTACACGTTCAAAGAAGACTTGGGGTGCTTTGACTGGAAAATTTAAAAAAATAGAAGAATCAGCGTTTAGAATAATAAAGGATAACGAATATTTTGATTTTGAGGAAGATATCACTCATCCTTTAGAAGAATTTAGTCTAAATCATAATAAGATAGGTTTAGCATTCCTTAAAACTCCCGGTCACTCACCAGATCATATATCACCCTTATTTATTAGAGAGGGGAATGTGGATTTTCTATATTTGGGAGAATCTATGGGGGGTTTAGCTCATTCACAAAATTTAAAAACAATTCCTAGTTGCGTAGCTCCTGATTTTAAGCATGAAACATATATGCAATCTGTTAATAAAATAAAGGAATTAACTCCTTTAAATGGAGGATTAGCTCATTATGGCTTAATTACAGGGAGAGAAAATGTTCTTGAGCTAATAGAAGATAATGAATCATTAATGAAGGAATTTAGACAGAAAATTATTGAATTCTATAGTGAAAAACCAGAAACTCGATATGTTTTCAATAAAGCAGCAGCACATTTTGGTACAAAGGAAAGAATAGAAAATATGCTAGAAGAAGATGACCCTGCTTATCAGACTTTCGTAAAATTCTTTGTAAGTATGATATATGGAATGATGATGGATTTAGGATACAAGAAAGACTAAGAAGATAAATTAAAAAAAAAATTTGAAAGCTAGATT
>JBHLOF010000129.1:0-9450 GCA_048940805.1 Promethearchaeota archaeon | reverse complement strand
ACATTAAGGAACTGGTTCTTCACATTAATGGATCGATATAAACCAACGTACATGCCAATATGTGATATGTGCTGCTTATGTACCTATGGAAAATGTAATCTATCCAAAGGGAGAACCGGAGCTTGTGGAATAGATATTGCGACACAAAACGCTCGGATCGTTGAGATTGCTTGTTGCATTGGTGCTTCATGTCATTCCGCTCATGGTGATCATCTCTTGCACTGGTTAAAAGAGAAATATGGAAATGTTCCTCTGAATTTTGGGAATAATATTGCAGTTGAAATGCCTCTAACTCGTTTAATTATTGGAATGAAGCCAGAAACATTAGAAGACTTGGAAACAGCTATGGAATGGGTGCATTATACCCTAACTCAGCTATTAGCTGCGGGTCATACTGGGCAAGAGAGTTCTCATTTGGATTTCGAAGCAAAAAGCTTCTTAGCAGGATTATGCGATTCCGTGGGAATGGAAGTTTCAGATGCAATCCAAATTGCAGCTTATGGGATGCCTATTGGTGATCCTAATGCCCCTATTGTGGAATTAGGTATGGGTACAATTGATACTAGTAAAGCAACTATCTTGATGATAGGCCATAATGTTGCTCCTGGTGTAGAGTTAGTTGATTATATCAGAGAAAAAGGATTTGAAGATAAAGTTGATGTAGGGGCAATATGTTGTACTGCTCATGATTTAACTAGATACTATGATGGAGCCAAAATAATTGGCTCTTATTCTAGACAACTCCATTTCATTCGATCTGGTATACCTGATGTGGTGATGGTTGACGAACAGTGTGTTGTTTTACAAACATATGAAGAAGCTAAGAAGATTGGTGCTCCCTATATAACCACCAATGAAAAAATAATGGGAGGTTTACGAGACAGAACTGCAGACCCAGTTAATGAAATTGTTGATGATTTAGTTAGTGGTAAAGCAGATGGAGCTCTTATTTTAGATCCAATTAAAGCGGGTGCTGTAGCTGCTGAAACTGCTATTAAAATTAAACCAATTCGCGATGGCAAAAGTGGTGTTCCTAATGAGCAAGGGTGTATCGATATGGCAATGAACTGTAATGGTTGTGGAAATTGCCAAAGGAATTGTCCTAATGACTTACCACTTGTGGAAGCAGTTGGTATGGCAAAAGATGGTGATTTTTCTCTGCTTGAAAGTCTATTTGGAGAGTGTTTGGGATGTGGTAGATGTGAGAAGGATTGTATGAGGAATGTTTCTCCTTTAACCTTGATTATGCATGCTTCTAGGGAATACATCCGAAATGAGAAATACAACTGTAGAGCGGGAAGAGGACCAATCCAAGATACCGAAATTCGAAATGTAGGTGCTCCTATTGTCTTAGGTGAGATTCCTGGTATTGTTGCGATTATTGGTTGTTCAAATTATGCTCATGATATTCGAGAATTGTACATGATGGCAGAAGAATTTCTTAAACGAAACTATATAGTTGCTGTTTCCGGATGTGGTGCAATGGATATTGGTCTTGTTAAAGATGAGGAAGGCAAAACCCTATATGAAAGATATCCTGGTGATTTTGATCGTGGGTGCTTGGTTAATGTTGGTTCTTGTGTTGCAAATGCGTGGATTACAGGAGCAGCAGCGAAAGTGGCTAATATTTTCGCCCGAAGACCCTTAAGAGGTAATTTTGAAGAAATCGCAGATTATATTCTGAATCGAGTTGGAGCCGTTGGAGTAGCTTGGGGTGCATACTCTCAAAAAGCAGCCAGTATAGCAAGTATGGCTAACGGTATGGGTATTCCTGCTGTTATTGGACCTCATGGTGCAGAATATCGTCGTATGTATCTAGGTAGAGCTGATGATGACGAGACTTGGAAAGTGTTTAATGCACGAGATGGAACTGAAGGACATGTAGTCAGTCCTGGACCAGAACATCTATTAACTCCAGCTGAAAGTATCGAACAGGCAATATGTTTAGTTGCTAAACTTGCTCTTCGACCTGCAGATAACTCGAAGGGAAGAATGATAAAACTATCTCACTGGATTGACTTAGAACGAAAATATAAAGGAGTGAAATTCCCTAACGATTTAGAGAAATTCATTCGATTAGAGGCTGATATTCCTATTAACATGAAAGATGAGATACAAGAATATCTTAAAGAAAAAGGCTGGGAACCCACAGAAATAGTCGATCCCACACTCTTAAAAAGAATGTGCAGAACATAATTTAACAATTTTTTATTTTTCTTTTTTTATCATATTAAGGAATTAGTTTTGTGGCTGTCTTATTATTAAAAGCCAAAGATTAAAGTAATTCATTAAACTTTCAAAATTTGATTTTAAATTAAATTCCAAGTGATAGATGTTGGATAAACAAGACAAGGAAATTTTAAAACTGATAAAGTATTGTGAGCATTGGGCTGATCACAATAATTCACATAAAGAAAGCTACATAAAATGGAGGGATGTAGCTAATGAAAAGGGATTAAAAGAGGTTGCTCAAAAATTGGATAAAGCAATTGAAATGCTAGACAAATGCAATGAATATTTACTGACTGCTCGTAGTTTTTTATAATATTAGATAAAATAATTTGTTTAAAGGAAAAGATTGATTAATGGGAGTAACTGCTCTTTAAAATATCCTAATTTTTCTTCCAACTTTGCTGGATCAATAACAAGAGCCCATAAATATACTGGAATTTGAAGATCGGAGTATTCAAATAATTTTTCTCCTCGAATCGTAAAACCATTTAAGGGTAATTCGAGACTTATTGATCTTTCGCGGATTAAACCGATGGTATTATAAAAATTTGAAAGAGTCTGTAAGAGTAATGCAGTATTATTAACTAACATCTCATCGGTATCGGTATTTGTATAACTTCCAAATATCAAACCATCCATAGATACAAGGGTTGCTGCCTTTCCATCAACCTGTTCAGAAAAATCTTCTAAAATATTTTCTATAATTTCCGAAGTATCAGAAACTTTCTTTAAAGCAATACTAAACATTTGCATTATTGTCGTGGATTGATAAATGGTAGTATCGCAGAAATCAAGTCTAAATTGTTCAAATTCATTGCCAATATTCGTAAACTTATTCTTCACAGTAGTTACATTTTGTTGCCATTGGAGAGTTTTCCGAATATCTTGATCGCTTTTACTTAATATTATTAAAATATAGGGATTTTCCTTTAATTCTGTTAGTATTCTCAATACTTCTCTGAAATAGTTAGCTGATTCTGCAAATCTGTCAGGATCTTGTGAATCCACAACATAAAGCATAATATCTGCTTCTGTAAAAAATAATTCTGGTCTATTGAAGTAAAGCTTTTCCCTATATTGTATTTGACCCCCTAAGTCCCATGAAATTATTGGAAATCCAAAAAAATCAAGTTTCTCTCTCTTTACCCCTCTTGTAGGTAGAAGCGATTTTATAATTGAAAATTTTTCCTGAATAACTGCTAAAATAGAAGTCTTCCCCCCAAAATCGAGCCCAGTGAGGAGTATTTTTTTATGTCTTTTGAGTTGTTCTTTCACATTCTTTTGAATAACTTGAGCGATTTTTACCCATTTTTGTAGCATTGAAGGAAGTATGTCTCTTATTTCAGGAAGACTAGAAACAGAAAGAGCTGCTAAATCAGCAATATTATTAACACCGTTAGCAATTAATTGTTCCGAACTGACTTTATCGACACCAATTAAAGTTTCTGGTTTAAATCTTAAAATTTCTTCAATCTCACCAATAAGAACATTCCTCTTAAAGAAATCCTTTAATATAACACTCTTACTATTATGATCTGACATTCCACATCAGAATTGTGTAGATTTATCTTTGTTACATTCTTATTAATTTTAATAGTTAAATAAGATACTATTAAATTTTATTATTATTATTAAAGTTGTAAGACTAATAATTTGTTACTATTTGAAAAATATATAAATTAGTAAAGCGCTATCGTTAACCTTCTTAAGCAAAGCGTTAAAATAGTAGAAGGAAAATGGCTGAGCAAAGAGTTCCTGAAAATATTGTAATATGTCTGGATACCTCAAGATCCATGTATAGGAAAGATTTCACTCCTAATCGATTGACTAGTTGTATAAATGCAATCAAAGATTTAATCAATAAACGTTTTGAAGTTGACAGTTTAAGTACTTTTGCAATAATTAAATTTTCAGATAACGCTGAAAAAGTTGTAGATTTTACATCTTCAACATATATCGCTCATCTTAATGACGCTTTAAATTCAATGACTTGTGGAGGTTATTCTGCATTGGGTGATGGCTTAGCATTAGCAATCAAAACTGTTATAGCTGAATTGCGTAAAATTGGGGCCAAACCTCCACGCATTCTATTAATTTCTGATGGAAAAATGATGAACTCTACTGTGGATCCCCTAAAAATGGCAAAATTGGCACAAGGATTGAAAATAAAAATAGACACCTTTTTAGTGGGAGATGTGGGTAAAACGAACATATTAAAAAAATTAAGTGACTTAACTGAGGGTCGTTATTTTTATACTAATGATGCAGAGAGTTTAATTAGATCAGCTCTTGAAATTGCTGATGATAATTATAAGACATATGGTTCTGATAAGGTTATTATAAGTGAAAATCCTGCATTTCTAAGAAAAATTGCTGCGGATTTATTGAGAGTTCAGGATCTAACAAAAGATCAAGAGGAAAGAGTAAAGCAAATTAGGGGTGAAGGTGACTATAAAAAATGCTCAATTTGTTTTTCTGATATAAATCCTTATACTAAAGGAACTTTTTACATTACTGGTCGTTACTGTCCCAATTGTACTACTCCGTTTCATATACATTGTTTATCAGCATGGGCAGATTCTCAAAAAGATCGTGTTGTGAAAAGATCAGGTACAGCAAGGTGTCCACACTGCTTTTATTTATTAAAGATTCCTACTGAGGTAACTCAAATACAAAAATTACGTGTTCTTACTCGTGGTTCAAAAGAGGAACCAATAGTTAAACCTGAAATATTTCCAGCAAAATATATAGAAAACGTGGCTTATCTTGGTGAAGATGCACTTTTTAATGCCTGCCCTGTGTGTCAATTTATTTTTGAAAAAGGACAAAGCGCGGTTCAATGCGGTAATCTTGAGTGTAACACATTATACCATGAAGACTGTTTTAAGAAATTAACAGATGGTCATTGTAAAACTTGTGATGTTAAGCTACATCTTTATTAATTTTGAATTAAAAAAGAATTCTCAAAATGAATAATCGCGAAAATAATATAAGGAATCAAATTAACGTTGCTGCTTATTTTCTCGCACAGAAGAACTACACATACGATAAATTGTGTTATATGTTAGCTGAAAGACAATTAAGGGCTCAGAGAGATGCACAGTATAATCAAGAGTTGAGAAAACGAGAAAAAGCCGCCGAAATCTTTTTTTCATCCCCACAGTATGATGTTCTCTGCTGGCTTATCTCAGAATTTGATATCCTTTTTAAATTAGGCAAAATTTAAGAAGGTAGACTATTACTGTCTAAGTCTTCCTTTAATATGTAAAAAATTATTCAAATTATTGAGTAAATGGTTATCTATACATGAATGAGTCTAAATTCTATTCTTATAAGGATATAAAGCTTGGGAGAGGAAGTTTTGATCTACCTCCGATATTAATTGGGACCATATTTTACCAAAATCAGACAATTGTGGATAGAAAAAATCCTCAACTTTTTGATACCCAAAAAGCTAAAAGACGGATCGATAAACAAATTCAATTGTCAGAGAAATACAAAATCCCTAACTTAGTAGAGATTTCTGCTACAACACCAGAAGCAATGGTAAATTATATTAAGTTTTTTTTAGAACACTATGAACCTCCATTTATTCTGGGAGGTAATTTTGATTCACGTATTGCTGGAATTGAATATCTTTCTGACCAGGGTATAAATCCAGAAGAATTTGTCTACAATACAGTTTCAAATCTTAAAAATAAGCGAGAATTGGAGATTTTCAAAAAATTTAAAATAAAGTCTGCTGTCGTTTTAATACTTGGTTCAGAAAACATGACCTCTACACAAAGATATGATTATATTACTGGTAAGAATCAACCTAATGATGTGAGTATAATAGAAGGGTTAAAAAATCTAGGTATTGAAAAAATTTGGATCGATGGGGGTATTATTAACTTAGAGAGCTTAGCGTATGTGTTAGAAACCCAACGATTAATTAGTACCTCTTTAGAATTCCCAGTAGGTACTGCCCCGAATCTTTTTCTCTTCCAATATTCATCCCCACGACTTAATATTAAATATCATACTCGTTATAGAAGAGCAAGTATAATGTTTATTGCTACATGGTTTTCAAATTTTATCTTCTATGGAGCTATTGAAGATGCTAAAGAATCATTTGCCTCAGCATACCAAGCAACTCAATTTAAAAATATTGTTAGAGATAGAAATATTAGACTTTTTTAGGTGATTACTCAAGAATATCCATAAAATAAAAGAAAAACCTATTAATACTAAAGTTTTAATAGTTTAATTAAGTCTATACAACTTGGATATAAAATTTCATACTTTACTTGTTTGGAGAGAAGTCATGATCAACAATTTTGATAGGGAAGATAAAGAAATTGAAGCCATACAACTAATAGATAAAGCTGAAAATTTAGCTGATAGAGAAAAAGGAGAAGAGGCAATACAGTTATACGAGAGAGCTGCTCAAATTTATCTTGATCTAGGAAGCTATATAAAATTAGATGAACTATACGTACGGATAGCCCAAATAATTGCGAAATTTAAAAACAATATTCATGCGACCTATAGACTAAAATCAATAATTAGAAAAACTGAAGAACTAAAATTATACGAAGTTTCTGCTAGATTACTAATTCAATTAGGTAATCTCTCATATAACATGCGAGATTGGGAGACAGCAGGCGAATGTTGGCAAAAAGCTTCCGAATATCTTTATGAAGTGGATCCTGAAGAGTATAATAACTTATGTTCGATGCTATTATTACAAGCAGGACAATCTTTTGAGCGTTCGCGAATAAAAAAGGATATAGGGAAAAATCTAATATTAAAAGCAGTAATGAAAATCAATAGATTTGATGAACTTTATGAAGAAGAAGAAAAACGTGCCTATCATCTTTTATCCCGCAAAGAATTTGAAGCCTCTGCAAAAAAGTTTAATGATATCGCAGCTAAATTCAAAAAAGCTTTAGATAATTTAGGTGATATAATTGATGAAGAGAAGGCTAAAGACACAATGCTAAATGCAAAGGCAAGATTTATACATTTCGTTGCAGAATATCAAATCGTAGCTGCTCTCTGTTTAAGGGCATCAGAAAATCGTGAATTTAACGAAACTATTAAGAAACTTGGTCTCAATTCTCTTGAACTCTTTCAAAAATCAATATCTCTCCTTAAATCTTATTTAATCTCTCAAACAGGAGATTTTGATGCTGAGGTAATATTAAGAATTACTTTTGATACCATGTTAATCGCAATTACCCAAGGAATGTTAGGAGTCCATAAAATCAACCCTAATGATTATTTATTAGAAGAAACTAAGCAAAATAAGTCACTCGTTAAAAAGTTGAAGGCTAGTCCCTATTTCAAAATCACTGAACGAATAGAAAAATTAGGTATCAGAGAAGCTCTCGAAGAAATCCAAAAAGTTCATCTTGGACATTTTGAGAATATAAAAAATACACTGATAACCTATTTTAAATAATTCTTATTAAAAAATAGCATCTTTGTGTGCTATGCACTAGACAATAAAACATTTACTATGTAGAAACAACAAGTTTATAAAGGTTAACTTAATATTATATTAAATAGATAGAGAATTAATTAAAACATTCTCGGAACTTATTCTTTTCTATTAGTTAATCTCAATTGTTATACTATCTAGAGGAGATTAGGTCCCAAAATCATTAACATGATTAAATATAAATTAAGGTGACATATAAGGTGAAGATTCTATACATCAATCCTTCGCGCATCGCTTCGGGATTAGATGCGATAATCAAGGGTCCTCCATTAAATCTAGTTTCTATCGCAGCTATGGTTCCTGATCATGATGCGACATTATTTGATTTCAAGGTACATAAATACAAAGAAAATAGGTTCCGCTCTTTACTAGACAGTTCAGATATAGTTGCTATTACAAGCATGACCCCTCAGATATCTCATGCATTAGAGGTAGCTCAAATGGCCAAGGAACGCGGTTGTATCACAATAATGGGCGGTTACCATCCAACCCTAGCACCTGATTATGTGGCAAAACAACCCGCTGTTGATTATACAATTCGAGGAGAGGGAGAATATACCTTCCAAGAATTAATCGATTATATTAACAGAGATGGAGATTATAACCTACTAAAAAACATTGATGGTGTTTCATATAAAACTAAAGAAGGATTGGTAGTGCATAATCAAGACAGAAGATTAGAACCCAATTTAGATAATTTTCCTATGCCTCGTCGTGATCTTTTAGATGATAAGAAATATGTGTATTTAGGAGCGCGTGTAGCACAACTTGAATCTTCACGTGGGTGTCCTCATAATTGTAAGTTTTGTTGCATAATTAAGATGTGGAGGAATCCCAATCACCCCGTTACATATCGTAGCAAATCAACAAAACGAATTATGCAAGAAATTTATGATATTGACTGGAAAAATGATTTTATCTTTTTCTGTGAGGATAATTTTACTATAAATACTAAACGAACAAAGAAGATTCTTGATACAATCATTCGATCAGGAGTTTCCAATAAGATGTATTTCTCTTGTCAATCAAGAGTTGATACTTTATATCGAAATCAATGGTTAATTGATTTAATGCATAAAGCAGGAATGAGACAAGTGTTTCTTGGGATTGAATCAGTTCACCAACAGAGTCTTGATGCGATGAATAAGCAAAATACTACTCCTGAAAAAGTAAGAAAAGTAGTTTCATTATTACAGGATCGTGGAATCTCGATTTTTGGTGGTGTTATTATTGGATTTCCTGGTGAAACAAAAACAATGGTAAGACAAAATATCCAATTTGCAAGATCACTCAATATGACATGTGTGCAAATGACACCGATTACAGCATTTCCAGGGACAGAATTTTATAACGAAATGAAAGAAAAAGGGATGATCACCAGTTATAATTTCAAACATTATAATTTATTCCACCCTATGATGAGAACTGAACAACTAAGCAATATCGAGATATACAGATTAGTTGCAGAAGCTTACTCTGCTTATTATCTTAGTAAAGGATGGTTTAAAATGCTCGCAAAAAGATATATAAATCCATTTAGTCAATTCAATTGGATGTTGCGCAACGTCCCTCGTTTTGTAAAAACAGTAATTGTAAGTGGACTGGAGATGTTACATTCAATGGGAATGACTAAAGATGTAATATCTGTTGAAATGAAAGAAATTATGAAAAGATCTGATGAGGGAAAACCGTTGATTTTAAAAGAAAAAAGTGAAGAATACGCTAAAGAGAAG
>JBHLOF010000128.1:0-9544 GCA_048940805.1 Promethearchaeota archaeon | reverse complement strand
TGAAGCATAATGTCCTGCCATAATATTACCCATCTCCGTAATTGTGGAAATCGCATAATCATCGAGATCCTTTTTATGCTTAACTTTTTTCGGATCGATCTTCGTTTTAGACCCTGCTAAATCTGAAATCAAATTCATTAGGGGTTTCATTTCAAAAATATTTAATATAGTTGCAGGGGAAGGTTTTTCAATGTGACAGAAAATCCCACAAACTTTATCTTTTGGTCCTCCAAATTGACTAGGCATATCATCTAATGGAACAATGCCAACATTCGTAAGTGTTACATCAATTTTCTTTTTCACTAGTCTTGACAAGGCAGTGACAGCATTACCGGTTCCTATATTTCCTATTTCTTTTAATGTATCTTGTTGTTCTTCTGATAAAGCAACTTTCTTCTCGCTTCCTTTCTTATTCAATGGTTGTGCTTTCCTTTTAGAGATAGGGATTTCCTGTGGTATCACAAGAGTAGAATCAATTTCTGGTTCGGGAGCTAATTTAGGTTGTACTTTAGGACGTTCAATTACTGAGGGTTTTACTTCTACTTTTTTCTCGACTCCTCTACCCATTGATTTTATATAAGGTTGAATTAATGCATCAAGATCTAATAATATTAAAGATTCATCTTGGAAAACTCCTGTTAATTTTATTAACCTAAAGTCAATATTTGTCTTTACAATTGTTCCTTGTTTCTTAAAAACTTCAAGGGGAATATCTCTTACACCAATTACAGCATCTACTAATATCGCGATTTTAAGATCTCTGTATTCTAATAATAAAATACGTGAATGTTCATTCATTCCATAGTCTATATCTTTATCATATATATTATGTCTTAGTGAGATAATTGAATAGATATCTCCTCTTATATTTATAATTCCCACAATCGATTTATCAGTTAAGGGTACAGGGACAATAGCCTCTCCGGGTACATATATTTCTTTTACATTCTCAACTTCAATAAGATATTTTTCTTCAAGGATCTGTATTATTACTACATTAATATTTTCCTCAAACACATTATCTTCAGTTTTGCTCTTTATCATTTTTATTACCTTTAAATCTTAATTAAATCCTCTATCATTGTTATTTTTTTATCATAATTCCTTTCCAAAATAATTCTACTTCAGGATTTTCGTCATTTACTCCGGTAAAAAAGTCTAATTGTCTGAATATTGAAATTTGTCCTCCATTTGAATGTTTATAGACAAAATTAAGTAAATCATCTGTACTAATGAAATTAAATCCTGCCATTTTTAATTCTGAGTCATTTACAATTAACAGATCTTCTCGTTTAAAAAGTCGATTTTCTTCTGTCCATTCAATCATTAGTGTGGGAAGAAGTTCTTTACTAACAATTTTAATAGGTGTATCAAGCGGTATATTTCGAAATGATTTATTTGCAGCAAATATAACCTGATCCGGAAGTAAATTTTCTTTCTTTGCATAATTAGTAACTTCAGTTATTACTTTATTGTAATTGTTTAATTCTAAGATATCATGACAAGAGGCTAAATACACTTCATTATTAGCCGTTTTAATTATGAAATCTATGGTTCCCTCTGGATCATGGGCTTCATTGTATTTTATTGATTTTACATTTAATTCTGATATGTATTTAAGATTTTGATAGAATCTCCATTTTACTGCTTTTTTACTGTTTTCCTCTCTACTAATAAAGATTTTAAATAAGGTTTTGAATTGCTCTGCTGTCAATTTTGATAGATCTGCTTTTTTGTCAACATCAGTACCTATATCTACAAAACTTTTTAACTTGGATTTTGATTTTTTGGTATCTTTATCAGAGTTGGATTGAAGATCTGCCAAAATTAATTCTAATTCGCTTTTAGTAAAAATTGGTTGAATTTGTTCGATGAGATAACCTAGATATTCTTTAGACTTATCGCCTAATGTTTCGTAATATTGTAAATTCATTTTTTTTCCTCCTTCTTATTTATCCTACAAAATATGATTCTAATTCTGATTGTTTTATGTCCTTGCTACCAAAATTTTTCAGGTAGTACATTATTTCTCTTTCTTGGAATGGCAATATTGAATCAATAGTAAATGATATTTTCTGTTCTCCATTCGTTTTCGATTTGTTGACTTTATGATCCAAGTTTGCAGAAATTAGCTCAAAAGAATCTGGAAAAGTATCTGTAATATTGACGTCTTTCAATTTTACATTAGAACCATTCCTAACCACGATATATATTGCGAATTCATTACTACTTCTCCCTGGAAAAATTTCTTTTCCTACCATCAATTTTCGACGTTTATGAGAAATCTTAACCTCAGATTGATCGCTTTTTGCTAAATTATCCTCAATAATGAAATATTCATCTTTTTCCCCAGAATCAACAGATTTTGGATAATATGAGGATACTTTTAAAGGGAAATTGTATGCCTTTTTATAATCTGGCGTAATTGCTTTTAATGGATACTTTATGTCCAAGTAATCTTCTACCTTAATTACGGAATCTATGCTTCCATTCTTAAGGTTAACGCTTAATTCAATAGTATGCTCATGAGTTGGGTCGTCATCATCAGGAGTAACTATTATTTCGATGTCATCAAGATCTAAGACGCCTGATGATCTATAAAATTTATATTCGGTTATATTTCTGGGTGGT
The DNA here is from genome assembly GCA_048940805.1 of Promethearchaeota archaeon. GTDB lineage: Archaea > Asgardarchaeota > Lokiarchaeia > Sigyniarchaeales > SOKP01 > Loki-b32. The sequence continues at coordinate 6,913 of JBHLOF010000128.1, read as the reverse complement.
AAGAAATCTTCAGGAATTATTTCTACAATGCGAAGTCCTTTAATGGGGAGAGATCCTTCATTGTTAATTACTATTTTTGAATCAATTTTGGATTCTTCAAAGGATTTAATTTCTCCTTCAGCTAATTTCTTCTCAATCATTACTCCTGCTACTTTAAAAACATTCTCATCATATTTTGAAATTATCATTGAATTACATTCAGTTTTGTAATCAACTGAATATTCAACTTTTCGAGTGAAATTTGGTTCTTTTTCATCAACAAAATCAAAATCATCTGATGTGAATTTACCTCGCGGGAGTATTTTTGTTCCTCCATTTTCGTTAAAATCTTGTTCTAAAATCTTCTTTGATTTTGATTTATCATAAATCAATATAGAATTCAACTTCATTTTGAAATCACTATGATTTTCAAAAATAAGTGAACATTGCCAATGATTAGGAGCATAATCTTTCTCAGTCTTTTTAATAGCATGCATCGCATGAGAATAACCCGAAAAATCGTTAACTTTTACACCAGAAATTACTCTATCTAACAAATTAAATTTTATTTCAAATTTCCCTGTTTGAATATTTACCCTCTTTTTGGGAAAAGTTTTTGCAACTATGATTATTTCTGCCTTGCTCCCTGGATCTAACCGATTGATTGAGCATTCTATTGAATTTCGGATTATTTTAAAATCATTACTCATATTGCTCTTCACTTCAAAATCGTAAAAATTTTCAGGAAGAAACTTCTTAAATTTAATTTTTTCCAAGGGTGAATTAGCAATATTTTCAATCGAAATTGCAAATTTTATTTCATTTTCCTTTCCCAGTCTTAATAGATAATTATTAACGCTATAAACATCATCAATATTAGTTTTAATATCAGCAGTTTGGTTTTCTATAGTTTCATACACATTAACCAAGTTTGGTAATTCTTCTGAGTTTACAATTTCATATTTTAAAACTTTATTGGAACTAGGCTCGAAAATTCCTAAGTTAATGTTATTTTCCTCTTGCTGATTATCAAATTGCGAACCAGAGAAGTGTAAATTTGCATCCCAGATTCTATCCTTAATCGAATTATTGAATATTGATATATTTCCATTCCCTAGTGCGGATTTTCTTTTACCATTTTTATCGTAGTCAAATTCTAAAAATTCTTCATTAAGAATTAAAATATTTGAAAATGATCCCGTATAATTTGACTCGATTCTTTTCTCTTTATGGGTTTTTTCGACTAAATGTCCTCCTTCTCTAATTGGAATACCAAGAAAATTTGAACTAATTCTAGTTTTTACCTCATCATAATCAACTTTTTTAAATCCCATTTTATTTTTCCTCCAATATATTCGTTCTTTTATTTCTTATTTTTAAAAAAATATTTTAATTTGTTAATTGAGACATTATATCTTTATTGAACTTCGATGTAATAATACTTAGAACATCAATTATTAAACAAATTGCACCTTCACCTGTTATCGTAGAACCCAGAATATCTCGAGAATCTGAATAGTTAGATTTGAACGGTTTCACTACAATATCTAGCTGTTGCAATTGTTTGTCAGCTATAAACACGGCAGAATTATATTCATCTCTTTGACACCATACAGCTATTTTTTTATGAGAATTGGTTTCACTTTTCTCAACCATATCCAAACGTTCCTCTAAATAAATTAGGGGTACCTTTCTTGAACCTATTTTATAATATTGAATACCATCTATATATTCAACCAAATTTGGATTGAAAAAATAGATTTGTTTGATGTTTTCAGTTGGTATAGCAAATAAATCTTCAGCAACTTGTATTAACTGTGCTCTTAAAATTGCTCTTGTAAACGGAACTATTAAAGTAAATCTTGTTCCAACATCTTTTTCTGAGTAAATAGAAAAATTTCCACCAAGATCTTTGATTTTTTCGGCTACTATAGCCATACCCATACCTCTTCCTGAGAGGATATCTGCATCAGTAAGTGTCGAAAATCCAGGCATTAAAATAAATTGATGAAGTGTGTCAACATCTAATTCTTTAACTTCATTCTCATCATAATAACCCTTATCAACAATTTTCTTCCTGATTTTATCATAATTTATGCCCGCTCCATCATCTTGTACTTCAATATATATTGATCCTGCTCTTCTATATGTCTTAAGCCTGAGAGTGGCAATATCATTTTTTCCCTTCTTCCGTCTTTCTTTTGGTGTTTCGATTCCATGGTAAATAGCATTTCTGATTAACTGGATCAGTGGGGAATTAAGTTCTTCTAAAATTTTCCGATCAATCTCAACATTGGTTCCTTCTAATATTAATTTCAATTTTTTACTTGTTTCATTTGCCAAATCTCGAACTAATCTTTTGTATTTTCGAAATGTCGATTCAACCCTAACTAATTTCAACTTGAAAAGTATTTCTTGTATGTCCAGGAAGGGTTTATCCATTTTATCAAATAATCGAGCAATAGTTCTATCTTGTTTTTCTTTTAGAAGTTGGTTTATATGATTTTTCATTATTACTAGTTCTCCAAAATAGTTCATTAATTCTTCCAGATATTCAACATTGACTTTTACACTTGTTATTTTAATAGTTTCGTCTGAAAAATTATCCACAACCTGTGAAACCCTTTCTATTTCTCCATCAATTATATCTTCTTCAAAATCTTCATCGTATCTTGATTCAATACTGACATCATCAGGTTTTTCTTGTTCCCATTTTTCCTTAAGCTTTGAAATGGTATTTTGAAATTCTTCGGGTTTCATTTCTGTAATAACTATACTTTCGATCTCGAGGATTTCATCAATAATATGAGAGATTTCTTGCTTACTTTTAGATGTTATGAAATATATTTCAAATTCATTTTTCAAGGTGGCTTTTTCTAAGGCTTCAGGAGCGGGATCTGTCCAACAAATCTTGCCGTTTTCGTTTAGTGCTCTAAAAATTATAAATAACCGGACTTTCTTGAACACACAGGTTTCCTCTAAACGAATATATATCTTAAATGATTTATTCTCTTTTTGGTTTAGAATATCAGATATCTCTTCATTTGTTAATGGATGGATAAACGTAATATCATAATCACTTTCAAAATTTTCAAAGGTGTCTTTAATGTCTTCTACAAAATTCTTATCGATATCCGTAAGATCCCCATTTTTTACCCTTTTTAATACACTTCGTAGAACATCGAGAGACTCAAAAAGCATATCTATAAAGTTACTTTTCTTGTTTAATGTGATTTTCTTATCTTTCGCGTTTGCTAAAAAGGATTCAAAATGATGACAAAACTTTGATAAATTATCAAATCCTGCCATAGCAGTTAATCCTTTTAACGTATGAAACGTGAAAAATAATTCTTGAACGGATTTTAAATCATTGGGATTTTCCTCGATATTTAAGATTTCTTCTTCCGTCTTTTGAATTAGGTCCTCTGCCTCACTTATAAAAAGTTTTATATCGTCGCTGGATGACATATAATCACCTTAATGTTAGTTTTTACTTCTCTAGTTGTTTGTGCTTAAGAATACGATCCATAACTTCTAATATCTGTTCAGTTTTGAATGGCTTTTGGATGAAGTCTTTTGCACCCTTTTTTGCCGCTTCTAGGACCAATGCCTCTTGCCCCAGCGCGCTCACAACTACGATCAACGCCTTAGAGTTTATTTTTAAAATCTCTTCTGTTGCTTCGATTCCCCCTTTCTCAGGCATTACTAAATCCATAGTCACAAGATCGGGATTAAGTTTCTTATATAAAGAGATTGCTTCTACGCCGTTTGATGCTTCACCGATCACTTCAATTTCTTCGATTTTGCTAATAATGTTCTTTAGCATATTCCTTGTGAATTGGGCATCATCCACAATCAAAACTTTTTTCTTTTCATTATTTGACATTTTGTTTTATTCAACTCCTATTTTTTTATGTTAATGATGTTAAATCTTGTTGGGTCCTAAATTTCTCAACTTCGCTGAAAATCTTACCTAAGTCAAGCATTACTCGAGGTCGTTCTTCAAAATTGATAATACCTTTGATAAATTCAATCGCAACACTTGTTTGAAAAATCGGACTCAATCCAACAATCTCATCAGGAAGGATGTGATCAATACTTATTATCTGATCTACATAAAAACCTATAAGATCATTATCTAATTTGAGAATTATTATAAATTTTTTCGTTGTATTCAAATCTAGATCAAAAGAGGACCGTTTCTCATATAAAAGATATTGATCCAAATCTAATTTCTTTTTTAGATTGATTACATGAATAATTTCTCCTCTGTAATTATAGATACCATCGATATAGTCTATGCTCTTTGGTAATTTCCTAATTTGTCCCGCCTGAATTATTTCCTTGACATCAAGAAGGTCAATAACAAATTCTTCCCATCCTATTTTAAATGTGAGAATGGAAATTTGGTCTATTTTCTTTTGAGCCATTTTTTATATACCTTTTTTCTAAATTATAAAATATTTGTTAATCTTGTTCTCAAATGATGCAAACGGAGTCACATCACCCGAGAAGTCTTTTAAATACTCTTTATATTCATATAAAAATTCATCTGCAATGAGATACATGTATCTCTGAAGTAGGGAATTCATATTTTCTACTAAATATGCAAAAATTACATTACTTTTTGATATTACATAGAACTGCTGATTCCCAAAATTTATTTCTTTCAGTTTCGCTCCTGTTTCCTCTCCAATTATCGAATTTGAAAAGGAAAGAAGAGCAGAGATGAAACCTCCGATGTGAACTTCATGATCTGCAATGTTACTACGAGCTTGATTTATTTTCGAGATAAAAGGTGATCCATTAGAACTTATAATAAAAATTGCAATTATTGCTTCACTTCGAGGAATTTCAATCGAATTCTCAAAAACTTCTATAATATCTGAGACAGAAGCATTTGAAAGTAATCTTTTATTTATTTTCTTTGACAAGAAATATAGTCTTCCAAAATTTGCAGACTGGTCTTTTTCCTCCATGTATATAATAACGTAAATGTCATCTTCATGATTTTTAAAATATTGTATAAAAATTGTAAAGTCCTCCAAAGGAATGATTGAATTTCCCTGCTTTTTATTAATGATCTCCCTTTTATATAATTCGATTATATTTTCGATCATTGAAGCCCCAATACCATTTTGAAATAAAATAGAGAAATTTCCCCCAGAATTGATATCTGAAAGTTTCAATAATCCATAACCTAGCATGTGCAATTTTTTTGTGTCATTGTTAATGTTTTGAGCATTATTCATCGCTATCATGTTTCTTTCATGCTAATTTTTTATATAATCCAATTTTATAAATAATGACCATTATTCTATTTTGTATGATTTATCTGCAAAAATAGTGTTATTGTTGTAAATTAATAATTTTTTTTTGTAATTCAGAGTTTTTGAACTAAAAAACTTATATTAGAATGGATATATAAAGTTTTTGTTATAATAAATTGTTATGACATTGTAAAAAACAAGTTTAATGTCATGTTTTTTATCAAATATAATTTTTGGATAATCTATAACCTGACATTTTATTAGCTTGATTCAAGCCAATAGTTTGTAAACGCTAAAATTGATTATCAAATTCCGATTTGCGTTAAAAATTTTGCCTTCAAAATGATTTCAAAAAATTCTAATAGCCATTTTTGAGTGTAAACTCAAAATGTATCAAAATAAAGCGAAAGCATTTATTTATAGAAGTATATTATATAATTAGATAAAATAGACTAACTATAAAAGGGAAGAGAAGATATGCTTTCAAAAGAGGATGATATTAATAAAAAAATCCAATTTGTCAAAAATATCTTAGATAATGTATATGAAATCCTCAGTTTATTTAAGCCCCTAATGGATAAAATGATTCATACGGAAGAAGCCAACGAATATAAAGCTAATGGGACATTTGAAAAAGCAGCAGATTTATTTGGTGAGATATCTGATTTATGTAAAGAGATTGAAAGTAGTGATTTACTCAGTGACTCTTTTCTGCAAAATTTAGGTAATTAGTAATTCTTAAGATTTTGATAAATTTATAAAAATGCGCCCGCCGGGATTTTCACGAGGAACCAAATTGATTTCAAGAATTGAACCCGGGACGCTGGCTTGGGAAGCCAGCATATTACCCCTATACTACGAGCGCTTAAATATTCGATAAATAAGGTATTTGAGTTTGTATTAATAGAATATGTATAATTATAATTGGAATTCTTAAATAAAATTTTTTGATTTAATAGTAAAATATTTGTTACGTTTCAGAAGAAAGAACAAAGGGGTTCTTGAATATAATTATAATAGTAAAATATTATGTTTTTAGTGTTAACAAGAGTCATAGTCTTGATTTAGATGGGTTGAATTTCCCATTTCATAGTTTTAGACTAAAATCGGGGTTTTTGAGAGTATAACAAAAAAGATTGTATTAGATTGAGGAAGTCTCCGAGGAAATTAGTGTGCCTATGGAACCTGAAAGAAAAGAAAAAATAATAAAGGGATCTGAAGATAAATTCAAATTAATTTTAGATAACGCCAATGATCTAATTACTATTATAAATGACAAGTTTATTCATGAATATTTAAATGAAAAAGCTTATTTCGAATTGTTGGGCTATTCTGAGGAGGATATAATTGGAAAAACTCCATTAATTCCTTTACATCCTGATGATCAAAATAAGGCTCTTAAACTACTGCAGGATGGTTTTAAACAAGGTAAAGGACACAATGAGTTGAGAGTAAGGCATAAAAAGGGGCATTATTTGTGGCTAGAGAACAAGGGAACAACATTTATAGATGTAGACGGGCAAAAGAAAGCACTAATTATTTCCAGAGATATTACGGAACGCAAGAGAGTAGAGCAGAAGTTAAGAGATTCAGAAGAAAAATATCGAAATCTTGTAATGAATATTCAGGATATTATAGCAGAAGTAGATTCAGAAAATAAAATT
>JBHLOF010000127.1:0-9608 GCA_048940805.1 Promethearchaeota archaeon | reverse complement strand
AAAATTTCCCTTGTAGAGTTAGCCAACAAGTTAGGGAAATCAAAATCATGGACTTCTGAATTACTTAGAAAAATAATAAAGAAAAAGGTTAAATTTCCAAATTAAGAAAAATTATCATCCTTTAAAAGATAATTCTTGACCCTTTCAGCAGTTTTATTGAACCTAATTAATATCATTACATTAAATCGAGTTCAAATCCTCAATTTTTCCAGTTTGCGCAGACTTATATATACCAAAAATAGCTTTCATTGTACCAAGATTATCTTTTCCGCTACTAATCGGTTCTTTCCCATTTTTAGAACATTCTGCAAAGTGCAAAATTTCATTTATGTATGGATCCTTACTGGATAATCCCTCAATATCAGGTTCAATAGGAACAAATTTATTTTTCAACCCCGCATCTCTATCACCCGAAGATATCATTACAGGGGCGAGAAATTGCATTATGTTCATTTCCCCAACAGGAGGATCAGAAGAAATAGTACCACGTTCCCCATAAATTAGATATCTATGTGACCATGGGGAGGTCGTTGTAAAGGAACTAACAGCGTATCCTATTGCCCCATTTTTAAAAAAGAGGTTTGCTATAGCTCTATCCTCCGCATTATTTGAGAAATAAGGGTTTCCCGTCCATGTTCTTGCGATCACCTTCTCAATATCTCCTATATAATAACGAAACAGATCTATACTATGAATTGAAAGGGTTATAAGAGAACCTCCTCCAGATCTCTTCCTATTGAAGTACCAGTGTATCTCATCTGGGGGATTAGAAACTTTTGAGCTTGGAGGAATAGAACCCATAATATCATAACTCTGCACTGCCCATACTTCTCCAAGCTTACCATTTTTTATAATCTTTTGAACTGTTTGTGATTGTGGTAAATATCTTAAATTCTGCCCAATCATGAAAGTCAATCCTGCTTTATCTGCTTTTTTAACCAATTCTCTACAATGTCCCATATTGATGGCCATCGGTTTTTCCAACAGAATATGCTTTTCTGCTTGAATAGCAGCCATTGTTATTTGATAATGAGTATCATGAGTCGTACAAATATCAACGGCATCTACATCTGCTTTTTCTAACAATTCATCGGGATTTGTATAGATTTTGTCTAATCCAAATGAATTTGCGAATCCCTTAACAGCTTTTTCTTCTATATCACAAACAGCTGTTAACCTAACTCTATCTGGAAATTTCCTATAAGCATTACCATGGAGTTGTGCTATTGATCCAGTTCCGATCAGTCCCACTTTTAAAGGGTTAGACATTTTATTCACTCTTTAACGAGTTATCTCCTTGAATATTTTATAAGTAGTATCTAACATAATTTTAGAATCTATCTGATTCTATTTGAATTCAAATATATTTTTAAATTTAAGAATGAGTCAAAGCTGTCATAAAGTTTAAATCTATAAAATTCAAACTATTTATTATGCAAATTTTAACTATTTTTAGGTAGATCAAAAATGACTATTTCAAAAGAAATAACTAAAAAGAATTGGACTGTAGAAAAACTCAAAAAGATGACCCGTGAAGAACTTCTTGAATTATACAAAACTCTACAAGCACCTGAATTTGAAGAAATGGATGGTGAGTATGATGGACACACATTAGATACGGGAAGTGAAGCTGGCAATCAGATGAGCGAATGGGTAATGAATAAAACAGCTATGGGTGTTTGGAAAGGAAAAGCTTATACCCCATTGACAGGAACCACCGGAGAAGGCTATAACAGGTATGTGATTAATGGGAAGGAGAGACATCATTTGCGATTTGCTACCGATATGAATGTATCTCTTTTTGACGGAAAACCAACATTAAGAATGAGATATGGTGCATTTAAAAATGTATCAGCAAGAAACGATTTGATTGATGAAGTTCGTAAACTTGATGATGGGATCTACCTTTGTACAGGCGCTACTTTAAACGAAAAAGGTGAACGTGGACCGCCTACCCCGTTTTGCTTGACAGGACCAATAAGAGAGTACGATTATGAGACAGAATTTTATTTTGGGGACGAAATTAAGGAACTAGCTAAAATTCCTTTCGATCCCAATAATAAATTTGAATATAAGAAATAAGACATTCTAATTTTTTCAATAATCCTACTTGATTTTAATAATTATGAAATCCCCCTTAATTTCGAATTCGGCATTCTCACAATTTAATGAATATTACATTAAAGATTGTACCGAATGTGGTATATGCTTTGAAAATTGTTTTGCATATAAGAATACTAAATATCCACTACATAAAGTTTTAAAAAGCCTTTTCCAGAACAAACTGGATAAAAAAGATGTGAAAAAAGTAAAGGAGTTTATGAAATCTTGCATATATTGTAAGTCATGCGAGGTTTCATGTATAAATGGACTAGATCTTTCCACTCGTCTTGCTGCAATAAGATTTATGTTATTCAAGTTCGATAAAAACTATACCTGGCTCCCTCATAACATTCCTTCAATATTCACAAAATATATAGACGGGAAAAGAATAGCATACTTTCTGAGAAATTTGAATAATTATATTATCCCTAAGAATAAACGAGAACAATTTGAAGAACATCGAAAAGTAAAATCTCGAGATGTTTTATTTTTTTCCGGTTGCGGAATTCAAATGTTAGAAAATCAATATCATACCTTAATAGAGATATTAATCAAACTAAATCTTAACTTTGGACTAATCGAAGGATCTTATGACAAACCTGTATGTTGTGGTGCGGTTCTTTTTGATTTTGGGCAATTTGAATATGGAACATTCCTTCTAAATAACTTGGTTGATGAAATAAAAAAATATGACACCAAAAAAGTCTTAGTTTATTGTGCAACTTGCTATTATGGACTGAAGAAACTTGCTCCTCAATTAATCGAAGACTACGATTTAGAGATTATATATGCCGCTGATTATATCGCAGAACTTTTAAAAAGTGAGAAATACAAAAATCTCTTAACCAAACTAGAGTTTAAGTCTAAAATTTTTACAATCCATGATTCATGTCATCTTGCACATAGTGGCGATGTGGAAAGTATTAGAAACCTTTTTTCTGCTCTTCCAGAAATTGACGTTTCCGAAATGAAACATAATAAAGCTAATTCACTTTGTGACCTGTACTGTTTAATTCGAGAATTGGATAATCCTCTAAAATTAATCCTTAAAAAAGATCTTCTTCCCATAATTGATGAAGCAGTTGAAACGAAAGCTAATGCATTGTGTTCACTCTGTCCAGGATGTCATGCATTTTTAACAATATTCGGTGATGGACTCAGTTCTAGTTTAGGTTTTACAAAAAAGAGAATAGTTGTAAAAAATTGGGTTTCTATTTTAGGAGAATATTTAGGTATAAGAAGAAAAGATATGCTTAGTTATCGGCTTTCTCACTTCATAACAATACCTTTCAAAGAAAGTGGGCTATGGTATTTATTACAGATTCTAAAAGCGCTTGCAAGAGGATACATTGGCTTGAAAGGCCCGAAAATCAAAAAATCCCATTAAATTGATTTCAAAAAAATTCTTCCCTTAGTACCAATTTTTAAATAAGAAGGTGGCATAAATTGCCAAGTTCCATCATTGATAACTTCAACTTGCTTTTGGTTGATTATGGCAGTAGTTTGAGCTTTATAATGAAAATGTCCAAAAATAACCTTATCTATTTTTGTTAAATCATATCTCTCATCCTCTAAGAAATCTTTTATTTCATCAATAAAAGGATTAATTTTACTTTCTCGTTGATATCGTTTCATTACTCTCATTTGTGCCTTATAAAATTTAAATTCTGGAACGCTTAATTCTGAAAAATCACGGTTAATTTCTTCAAGGCTCTTCCCTTTTAATATGGCTAATTCTTCTTTCATTTGCTCAAAAGTGATACCTTTGATTTTCCTCCCATTCTTTATTATTTGATTCCAGAAATAATCATAAGTTTCTTTTACCTCAAATTTATCACTTTTTATCAATGATCTCCATAATTGTCCAACAAAAAATCGATACAATTCGCTTTCAAATTGATGTCCATGTATCATAAAACACCGATAATTAGGATCTAAATTAAGTCCTTTAATATGTATTTCGGTGACCGGATTATTCTCAATATGATCTCGTGAATTATAAAATAAGAGCATATCCTTATTATTGTGCTTCTTTAAAAGTATATATTGATAATATAATTTGTCATTGAATAATTCTTCAAAACCATATTTTTTGTATTTTTCAATTGTAAACCTGTTCAAATATTTCCTTTTTCTTGATTCAAATTTTTTATCAAAGTTCCCAACGACAGGGATTTCATGATTTCCTAATAAGAATACAAGATTTATTTTCTTTTTAATTTCAAGTAAGAGAGTAAGAATCTCTTGAACGTCTTTCCTTTTCATGAGAGTACGAGGAAGGTCAGTACACAAATCAATGAAATCTCCCAAGATTATCAATGCTTGTAGTTCATTTCCGAATTCTCCATTAATAATACGATTTAAAAATTGAATTAATAAGTCTTCTTTAATATTAAAAGAACCGAGATGTACATCTGAAATCACTAAAATTTTTGGATTGTTATCTTCAATTTCACTAGCCATTTATTTCACCATTTAAAATCCTGAACTTATTTTAAGGGTCGTTCCTAAAGGGATGTCGTGCATTTTCTGCATTTTCTATCCCATCATTAACAGTTGGTAAGCCTTCCATTGCTTTACGAATTGCATTTCGAGTAGCCTTATAATTATTGATAAATACTCTTTTTCTTGCACTAGCACTTGGATGTACAAAAACATTTACGATTAAGACTATATCATCAGCTAATTCTTCAGGAAGAATTCCGTCTTCAACACATTGCATAACTGCTTTTGCAATTGCAGCTTGAGCAGGTCCATACGTGAGACTTGCATGACGAAGAGAGGTAGGACGAACGGTAGGAATCATCATCGTGGGAGGTTTTACTTGCATATTAGGTTCGAGAATTACTTGAAGTCCTTCACGTCCTTCTTCAGGATTAGTTAAAGCTTGAGCATAAGCAGTACCAACAGGACCGTTTTTATTACCTATGAGAAGGTCAATATGAGCTAGTTCAGCACGATTACCTACCAATGATTCTCCTACTTTTAACTCAAAATCACCTATTTTTTCAGGAGTAATACCAACAGCATAAAAACGACTCGTTAATGGTTTTTCACCTATTTCAAAGTGAATTTCCTTCTTTTCAATTAAACCTAGTTTTTCGAGTTCAACTCTTAATTCATCTTTAATTTCATAAGAGAGTGCATCACCTAAAACAAGAGGTTGACGGGTAGTACCAACAGGAATTCTCATCATGTTTAAGCAAGATTTTACTCCCAAAGCACCTGAATTGATTAGTAATCGAGCTAATTTTTGTACTTTCTTTTGAAGCATTTGAGCCTCAGTTAAACGATTATTTTTTACATGATCATAAATTTCAAGCCAAATTTTAGGTATTACATTAGCAGAACCTAGGATACAACCAGCAGCACCTCCGGCTAGAGCCCCTAAGACATTCTCATCCCAACCAATTAAAACGGATATTTTTTCACTTACTTTTTCTAATAATGCAGAAAAATACTTGTAATCTCCACTCGAATCTTTAATAGCCACAATGTTTTCAATATCAATTAAATCTTCTACAACTGTCCAAGGTAATTCCACTCCTGTACAGGCGGGAATATTATATAAGACAATCGGGATATCAGTTTTCTCTGTTATTGTATAGTAATGATCATAAATTCCTTTTGCTTTTGGTTTTAAATAGTAGGGTGTCACAATTAATACCGCATCCACTCCAATATCTGTGGCAGCTTTAGTTGCATCAATTACCAATTTCGTGCCAGACTCACCTGTTCCTGCAATAACTGGAACTCTACCATTCGTTTCATCCACTACTATTTCTATTACTTTTTTGCGTTCCTCAAATGTCATATTGACAAATTCTCCTGTAGTTCCCACGGGGACTAAACCAGTGACTCCTTGTTCGATAAGGTGATTGACCAAATTTCTTAACTGTTCCTCATTGATTGATTCATCCTTATTGAAAGGAGTTACCAAAGCTGGCATGACACCTTCAGGTCGAAAATCAAATTTACTCATTTTTAATTTCACCCTTTATAATGTAAATTTCTTGCTGCAATTATTGATATGCCATTTTCCGTCAATAATCTAGCTGTTGTGTTAACTGCATCATATCTATCTCTATGATTTAATTTTAATGATTCCCAATGACCCGCCTCAATAATTTCTTGTTTATCACGGAAATAATCTAAAATGTCAGTTGGATAATCTCTTGATTCTTCAACGTCAATGTTCCCTCCTTCATGTTTTGCACTAATATTTTTCACTTTTTTAGCTATTTCAAGTAATTCCTCACGCCTATCATAAGGCTGTCGTACAATATTTTTCCATGTTTCAGTAATATGATGTTCTAATCGAACCACATCTTCAAAGCCGAACTTCTTCCTGATATAAGCTGAAAGCTCCAGTGTTTGATTATTAACAGAATTCGACAAATTATACCCAATTAACGGACTTGTACCATCTTCTCGCGCAAATAACTTAGCTGTTAGGAGAGTCCAAAGAGAAGAATATGGATTGTCATTTCCCATAAAAACTGAGATCTTAAATTCATTATTAATCCCTAATTTATATAGAAAATATCCTAAAAGAACGGTTCCAGGATTCACATTTAATACTTGTTTTACCCCATAATTTGTATAATAATAAAGAAATTCTTCAACCCATTTCAATGCATAATCATTTGGTTGTCCAACACCTCCAAAATAACCAGTAATTGTTTCAGGTCCACCTAAATGAATGTTGACAGGGGAGCCATCAGGACCTGGTACAGTTCCCTTAGTATCGAGAGTCTCTACAAATGATGCGCCAATAACTTGCATTGCTGCTGTCATAGCTAGCAAATCACCATCTTCCTCTTGTTCTTTCATTTTTCTTACTCTTATTATTCTTCCTGGCATTAAATTCTGATTCTCCACTGCATCTTTAGCTATGTCTATAAGAAATGGAAAATATTGGCATGCTGATAGTTCTAATGTGACAGCAAAACTATCATCAAATTTTACGTCTTTAAACTTAGAACCTAAGACTTTACGTCTGTATTCCATGATTTCAATAAAGGCATTGTTGTCCCGTTGACTTATCAACCATTCTAAATCCTCCACATATTTAGGTTTCTTCTTTGAAAGTTTTTCAAGAATCACTTCCAATTTACTAGAATATTGAGCTCTTTTGTTGATTTCACTAACGCCTCCATGCTTTTCAATAATTTCCAATAAATCATTAATAAGAGGGTTATCTTCATCTAAAATGAAAGCATTCAAATCGTCTAATGCTTTATTAGATATTTCTAATTTTTTTCTTATACTATTCATTTTTTATTGATCTCCTTGCTTGATTAGAACTCTTAAGAGATTCAGTGAGCCACGCCCACAATATTCCCATATTTGAATTACTCTCAAGCTTAATTTCACAAATCTGATAATATATTCTATTTATTTTAACATTTATCGAAATTTTTCGAAATATAAATATTATAGCAAAGATAAGGAAAAATAAATCTTGAAGTTATTGAAATAAAGATTGAGAAATAAAATGTATAAAAATAGTGTATCTATACTTGGAACAGGTTTTATTGGTTTATGTTCGGCTGCATGTTTTGCTCAACGTGATATAAAAGTATTAGCATCCACCCATAATCAAAAGAAAGCCAGGATAATTAATGAATTTAAAACTCCGTTTTATGAAGATGGTCTTGACGAAATGTTAACCGAAATAAAAAATCATAAACCTGAGATGCTTAAATGTCTAACCGATCCTATTCAAGCGATATTAGACTCGGATATCTCAATGATCACACAAGGAACTCCAATGAGATCCGATAATTCAATTGATTTAAGCTTCATTGAAAGTACTGCTAGGGAAATAGGTGAAGCATTAAAAAAAAGTGACAAATATCATTTAATTGTTGTGCGATCGACTGTAGTTCCAGGCACTACAAGAAATTTGGTTGGTAAATTAATTACAGAAGTGTCAGGTAAGGTCCCTGGTAAAGATTTTGGTTTATGTATGCAACCTGAATTCTTAGCTGAGGGACGCTCAATCGAAGATACACTTCGACCAGATAGGATAATAATTGGTGAAATAGATGAAAGAAGCGGCGCAATGCTCCAAGAGTTTTATGAATATTTTTATGGTGAGCATCTGAAAAATTGTCCTATAAAAAGAATGAACCTAGAAAGTGCTGAATTGGTAAAGTATGGCAATAACTGTCTGTTAGCAACTAAAATATCTTACGCTAATGAATTTGCAAACCTTGCCGAATTAGTACCTAATGTAGACGTTGTGCAGGTAATGGAAGGAGTAGGATTAGATTATAGAATTAATCACCGATTTTTAGGGGCTGGGGTGGGCTTTGGTGGTGCTTGCTTTCATAAAGACGTAAATGCAATAACTAAATGGTCGCGATCTAAAGGTTACACCTCAAAAATATTAGAAGCCGTACTAGAACAAAATGATCTTAGGGCAATCCGTATTGTGGATATAGCAGAAGGATTGGTCGGTAGACTAGAAGGTAAGAAAATTACTCTGCTGGGTTTGTCGTTTAAACCCGGAACTGATGATATGAGAGAAGCTCCAAGTATAAGAGTTATTAATGAACTTATAAGAAGAAATGTTACTAATATTGTGGGATATGACCCAAAAGCCAAAGAATCCGCAAAAGAGGCCATAGGGGACAAGATAAAGTATGCTGAATCAATTGAAAATGCCTTGACAGATTCAGAATGTGCTCTTATTATTACAGATTGGGATGAATTTAAGAAATTAACTCCTGATGATTTTAAGAAGTATATGAAATCCCCAAATCTCGTAGATGGGAGAAGAATATATGATTATAATGAATTTAATGCAGCAATGCCATTTAAAGCAATGGGTCGTATAGATTTAAAGTAAATATCAAGATTCTTTTCTTTTCGAAATTATTTCTTATTTATCATTTTTATATACCATTTCATAATGAGTATCTGTTGAACTTTCTATTGAAAAACCAAGCTTTTTATACAACTTTTGAGCTTTTTCATTAGTTTTGAGTACTTGTAAATACACAGCTTTGTTTTGTTTTATTGCATTTGATAGCAATTCATTAATTAATCTTGTTCCAATTCCTTTATTTTGAAATTGAGGTAAAATTTCGATAAGAGATAAGATATAACGGTTTTCTTCTTCTATAATAGATATACATCCAATTTCTTCTTCTGATTTCACAATGATTTTAAGCACTTCTGGATTAAAATTTTGAGAAAAATAATTTTGCTGCCATTCCTCATCCCAGCCCCAAGTTTTTGAAATATATTCTTTTAACGTTTTTTTTTTAAGCTTATATAAGAAATTAAAATCATCAGAATTGGCTTGACGTAATTCAATCATTTTGATTTTATGCTATTGATTGATTTGTTGTATATTCCTTATTTAATTTTTACGTTTCTTTTTAAGAGCTAATAATAATTCAAAATTATGTCTCCAACCCTATTACTTTTTTCAATTGAAAATAAATTTTAAAACTCAAAATAAAAGAGCCTAATAACAATAGAGCACTAAAGAA
>JBHLOF010000126.1:3520-9735 GCA_048940805.1 Promethearchaeota archaeon | reverse complement strand
TATTAAATCCTTGAGTGCTGAATAATTCTGAATTCTTTAAGAGGAAACCTACATCACCAAATATTAATACTAATAAAAACCAATAAATCATATGATACACCTTACTAAATCGTGTCATAAAACTCCTTAAGCTTCAGTACCTCCCACCTATAATCTTCAAGTTTAATAGTATATACCCCTTCAACGATATCTTCAATAGGATATCCCATTCCACGAGTCCATCTAATATTAGAAATATGAATTTCATCTCCCATATGAATTAAATCCCAGAAAAGCCCCGCACAGCATCCCAGATGACCACATCCTCTAACTATTATATAATTATCTTTCCAATCGTCATTATCTCTCTCTGAGATAATATCTTCTGTAATACCTTTTACAAGTGGGTCAATATGTATAACCGGGAATGGTTCATATATAAGACAATAATCTCCTAGATAAATTTCAATATAACCCGTAAAAACACTCGGTGAGATTGACCTAGCATTTTTGATGAAGATTCTAAAAGTTTTGTCAGTATTCTTATAAATAGGTTTTCTCTTTAGTAATTTCCTCTCATGACCCTTTACGAACCAATCTACGAGACTGAGTGTAAGGAACATTTTGAATCGCTTTGGAAAGTCTTCTAATGGAATTTTTGGTTCCAACTGGAAAGGGAATAACAAAATTATTCCATCCTCAGTATCAAAAGCAGGACTGCCATCTGGATATAGCCGCAATTCTCTACTGTTCCATTTAGGATCAGGAAAATATTTTGGGATATATGTTCCCTCTATTATAAGGGCTGAATTCCCTGACTTTTTCAAAGGATTAGCCTTGAGTTTACTCTTTTCTTTTTTTTCCTGCATTTGACGTTCTAATTCTTCAATCAAATTAAACTGATAGTATTCTCCTTCTAGTTCAAATGGTGAGTCGTTTTCGGGCATTAATCTATATTCTGCTATCGGGGAGCGAAACCCAGAGAGTAGGACATCGATTTCTTTTCCTATAAACTCCCCCATATCTCCATCTTTATATAATTTTGATTCTAGCGTAATAACTTGTCCGCTAGGCAATCGAATTGTTATAAGAATAACTTCATTTTCAATCTCTTTGATATTCTCTAGAAGGACTTTCACTAATTAACCACTTCTAATGTGTTTATCTTTTCCGTCAATCGTAATAGATGTCTATTTCATCTTTACTTACTAGTTTTTCTTTAGTAGCTCGTTCTAAAGTTTCATTATCTCCTCCTAATGAAATATGATTGACTTGAGCATTTATAACCTTCAAATCTTTGCCTTTAAACAGGTCTACTAATCTTTCTAACATTTGCGCATTACTTTCCAATTCATTTGCCCATGAAAATAAAGCATTGACTGCGTTTCCTTCTTGATATTCAATATGTCGGGCTAAATCATCTCCCTGTTTCCAGTGGATAAATAATGTATAATCATAATCAACGAATAGAGGTTTAATTTCTTCTTGATTTAAAAAATCCAACAAATGTAAGTGAATTAAAGCGCTAATCTCATCATAATCTCTTTTTTTTACATATTTCCTTAGTCTATTCGTAATATAATCTTTAGTATAATTAAAAAATTTTTTTGAATAATTCAGCCCAAATTCGTAATCAATTAACTTATTTCTCTCTTCACGGCGCCCCATTTTAGCAAATTCTATAATTAGGAAATCAATCAAATCCCATTCTACGATTAACGATACAGCATCTTGTTCATCTAACAAATGAAAATCAGAAAAATGGTTTAAACAAATTAATTCGTCAATATCTTGTTTTTTAATGGAAGAAATTATTCTTTTCTTTAGAAAGGGGGATAATGATTCTCCGATATGATCACGATATTCCCACATCCAAAAATTTAGATCAAAATCCCCATTTTTTTTATCCAATTTTAGTAAAATATCAAAGAAATTTTCGAAGACTCCATTAAATAAAACTTTAAATTCCTTATCATTAATACTTCGTAGAAAAATTTCTAAAATAATAAATTCGCTGATGGTTTCACGATCCATGGTCCTTTTTTCAATTTCCTTCAAAAAAACTCGTCTTAAGTGATCATTTTTTAAAACTTTTTTTAAAAAAGGAAAGAAGTAGTTATCTTGGAAATCTTTATCAGTTAATCTATAATACTTAAAAAATTTCTCTGGTTCGTATGTCTCAAATATATCTTCAGAATCAAATAAAGTAAATAACTCATAGATAATCTCCTCATTTAGTTTTCCTTTATCCAGTTTCCCTTTGAATTCAATAAGCTTCACTTTCACCTCTCCTAATCGTTAAATCAACATTCTTCAATTTCATGTTTATTAATTAGATTTCTTTTCACTGCTTCTTCCAGGGTATCAGTATCACCACTTAAATATATTCCATGTGTATCCGCAGAAATGCTTAGTCTTTTTCCTTGAAACATTTTAGCAAGTGTTCTAACTTTTTTGGCACTTTGACGAAAACTTTGAGCCCAGACTAATAGAGCCTTTTTAGCATCATTGTTATGTTGACTTAGATATTTAGCTAGGTCATCACCTTGTTTCCAATGTACCCATAAAAAATATTCATATCGATTATCTCTCAATACATCTTCATCTTCATAATTATATTATTTATAGGATTTCTTCACTATCATCCTTTGTAAAATTGTCCAAACTTCTTCAATAGATTAATTTCAAATACTTTTTTATAAGATTGAAGAGCTTTCTCATGAATAAAATCTCTAATATCTTCTAATTTTTCAGCAATTTCGCTTATCTTTCCCAAATTGTAAGGATCTTCAATCATTTGGTTTACCCTTATTTAATTTACCTTAAAATATTTTTAATTCTTGTCTTAATATAGTATAAAATCTTTATAAATAAAAATAATATCAATTCCTTGACTGCTGAATTTTTCTGAATTCCCTTCTAAAGGGATAAGACTTTTGCTAGACAATAGTTTTTCATCCATCTCTGCAAAATAATGCTTTCATTCAATAAGCAAGTGCAATTATGGATACCAATTTCCTTGATTCGTCCCGTCGTGAATAGCTTATCAATTATTTTGATATTGCGAAAAAAAGGGTCACCCACAATCCTAACTTCTGGATTGGTGGAGAACACCGCTTCGGCGACTGACTCAAAATTATTCTTTTGGAGATTGATGATAGGAACTGAGGTAATAAATTCATACTGAGAAAGATCATAGCCTTGTTCAGTAAGAGAGGTAAAAATCCGTAGCAGTTCTTGCCTTTCATAGACACTAAAGCAAAAAATTGCCATTCCACAGATCACTGAAAAAGCCTTTAAAATAACGAGATGGAGTTCATTGTTGTATTGGTAGTCTTCGATGTAATAGGAGAGAATGGTGTTGTGTATCATGAGTCCCATGAGGATGGCGGGGGAGCCTTTAAAATCTAAGAGAACTAATAAGTAAGGAATGGGCTTGTAATGCTCTTTGGCACGAAAATCAAGTTTCTTAACAATTTTTATCTATTATTATAATGAAATGCAATTATTATTACTTCTCCTTATCCAGAAAATCCACCATTTTTTATGTGGGCAGCAATAAAACAAATAAATCCGATTAGAATTAGGATAATGCTATAAATTTTCAATATCGATTTAATCCAACTGGATGCTTTAAAATTTTTTCCACCGATTTGGGTTATACTATTGATGGTCATTCCCAATACCATTGAGAGGGAGATAAAATGAAAAACATCTCCAAAAAGAAAGAAGAGGTTATAGAGGATACTGCTAAGGTCGGTAAAGGCGAATATCATTCCTCCAATAAGAGAAAAAACGCACATAAAAAAATAACCGATATTTGAGAATTGAAATCCGATGGATCCAATCGACCCTTCTGTATTCCCATAATGTCCAAGACTAAGGCTTAATATGGCCCCGATTGTGATGAGACCCAAACCAAGTCCAATTAGACCACCAGTATTCTTATGGGTAAATAAATTACATAGTTCATTGATAACGAATCCTGTAGTGGTTATAGCAATTCCTAACGTGGCAATTGTTGCTGCAATTTGTCCATGCAAATTACCATATGTTGCAAGACCCGCAGAAACTAAATATAAAGTAGTTGGCCAAAAACCAAAAGCATTCATGGCAGTTTTCCTTTTTCGAAAGATGTTATCAACACTTCCTACAATCCACAGTTTCGGCAGCTTTTCTTTTGGTATGATGTAGTTATTACCTTGAGAGTCATCTAGCGCAAATTCAAAACTCCACAATCCAGCTCCAATCTCATCAGCTCCGATTTGGACCCAAAATATATCTGCTTGAAGGTCATAATCATATTCTGACCAGGTAAAGCTATTGAATGTCAACGATTCAGTCGGATCAACTTTGTTAGTAAGAGTAATAAGTGGATAATTATCAGAGTAACAAAGGGGTCTCCTATAATACTCGGAGGATCTATCTGGATCATACACATATAACCAAAATACAAGTTCTTGTTCCTCCCATATCATATTGGAATGTCCAAAACTTTTTAGAAACTTATTATTAGTAAGATCTTGCACTTCCCATTTCTTTATGAGTGGTTTTCCATCACTATAGGGGAATATTAAGGGGCCTTCGAACCACGTATCTACTTCAGTAGCGTTCATGTCA
Source organism: Promethearchaeota archaeon (assembly GCA_048940805.1). Lineage (GTDB taxonomy): Archaea > Asgardarchaeota > Lokiarchaeia > Sigyniarchaeales > SOKP01 > Loki-b32. The sequence goes on along the minus strand of JBHLOF010000126.1, from coordinate 5,136 downwards.
TCATATTCATCCTCGGAGTCAATTGAATTTCCCAGTTCATCTACATATTTGGTATCAAAGAGAGTTTCAACTTGCCCACCACTATGTATGGCAATATAATAGTATTTTAATAGTGTTGGTTCACTTATCATGGATTCAGAAAAATTTAAAATATTTTTATATTCAGTAAAAGTTACCCATCCATAATCAGCGACCATGGAGTAGTCATAATCAACTGAAGAGGCAGCACTCATCTGGAACTCTTGGATTGTTCTATTGGGCAATTCAAGGACGAGATAGACATCTGCGGGTAAAGTGTTGTGTTCATGATCTGCCCACCATACTGAGAAATTAAATTCTTGGTTTGAATGCCCAGAAGAGGGAGTTAATTCAGTATATTGAAGTCCGTTGAAGCGAGGTTCTTCAGAAATGTTTCCAGATTCATTGAAAAATGGTCCAACGGCATATTCTTCGGAAGGCCATACCACTTCCACGGCATGTTCCCGTTCAGCCCTCGTATGAAATTGATAGTACCATTGACCATGTCTTTCATTGGGGCTAAATTCGGTTTCAAAATCGATGGTGGCATTAAACATAACTCCCCGATACCAATTTGCAGGAATAAAGGTACGCTCAAGTTCATTATAGCAATAGGGTTCACCGGTTCGTAAATCCTCCTTTCCAGTCCAATATTCGATTGATTTATACCCTACGGGAGAGACATCCATTGAATAATTATATGTTATACCGGAGGGACACAATAACGTTACGATTACAAATTTGGGAGGTGTATTATAAGGAGTATCCCAATAGATGGTGTGAAAGTTAAATACATATTCACTCATTTGATCATACCCACAGGTTAAAAACGTGCCTATCCCGTTGATGGGATCTTCTGGTGGTTGTACTAAAGGAGAATTCGGATCCATTAGCACATTGAAATCAACTGCGGGGATAAAGAGATCAAAAAAATCCCAATATACCCACGTAACCCATGCTTCAAGAATGAACTCACTTCCTTCAATGTCCATAATCACCTGTCCTATTCGAGTATCTTGGGCATATAGGGGTAAGCAGTTAATATTAAAGCTCACGGACATACCGAGAAGCCAGCTAAAGGTAGAAAGCCCTACTCCCATGGCAAGAATTAAAGGAACTGTAGTAATGATTTCAATTGCAAGCACAATGAAGAAAAATACAATAAGCGCAGCGCGAATAAGAATCCAGAATAGAGTACCAAGGAATCCAAAAAAGCTTAAGCCGTTTTGTGCTACATAATTTCCGAACAAACCAGAAAAGAACGCGGGGGTGAAGAAGAGAAAAGCCATAGGGTTTTGTAAACATTGTCCTATTAACCACAATTCCCAAAAATCGATGTCGGTCGGAGTTCTCCCGAATGAAGAATTTATGAAATTTGAGATCCACGGGATAAAGGATAATACTCCCTGCGGCAAATTCATTGATACTGCCTGAATACCATCAAGTTTCGTGGATGCATAATCGTAGAGCTTTGCGATGGTGGTTATTGCGTTATTATTTTCATCTTTACTTTGATTCACGGCACCATTCAACAACGATTGTAATACTTTCATTGCATCTTCCGGTAAAATATCATGTCTCACAAAAATAGAATCTGT